>CAZWYB010000026.1:0-18332 GCA_964637745.1 uncultured Pseudomonadota bacterium | reverse complement strand
CGCCATGTCCTGGTTGTTTTGATAAAGCGTGCGGCCGTCGGGGATGGAGACGATCTGAATGGAATGGCGGCTCTTGGCGAGTCCCGAACTTTCTAGGATGGAATCGATGCGATTCCCCAAGGGGTCGGCGGCCGCCGTGACGACGGGACAGGAACCGAAAAGGACCAAAAAGCAACTGGACAGGGCGGTCAGAACTCGAATAATTTTCACGAAGTGACCATTCTTCCTTCTCCTCGCGGCGCTGTCAATTGTCTGATCGGCCTTTTCGTTCTCTTTCTGTCCGCTATTTCCTGCCAACCCGCGGTGAAAACGCCGAACGACACGTTGGTCGTGGGGATCGAGGCGGCTCCCTTGACCCTCGATCCGCGGCTTGCGGCCGACGCCTATTCCTCCAAGCTCAGTCAGCTCGTCCACAACGGGCTCTTTCGCTTGAATGAACGACTCGAGACCGTTCCGGATTTGGCGGAGACGTTCGAAACCTTGTCGCCGACGGACTATCGGTTTCATCTTCGCTCCGGCGTCCGGTTTCAGAACGGGCAAGATCTGTCCGCCTCCGACGTGAAGGCGACGCTCGAGTCCGTCGTGGATGAGAAGCTCGCCTCTCCCTTTCGCGGAACCATGGAGAAGATTCAAGAAATCATCGTCATCGACCCCCTGACGTTGGAGATTAAATTGAAGGAGCCGTTCGCACCCCTTCTTTCGGCGCTGACGATGGGTATCATCCCGACGGGCGGCGATCCCTCGATTGGAACGGGTCCGTTTCGGGTGGATTCCTTCAAGCCTCAGGAAGAGGTCGTCCTCGCGCGCAATGAAAATTATTTTCTTGGGGCGCCGCGGATGACGAGGCTCGTGTTCCGGATCATCCCCGACGACAACCTCCGGGTCTTGGAATTAAAAAATCACCGGATTGATCTGTTGCAGAACAACGTCCCTCCGCAGCTTTTGGGCGCCGTCAACGATCCGGATCTGGTCTTGGAGACGACCGAAGGGATCAACATGACCTACCTGGGCCTAAACCTCCGCGAAGATCCCTTGAAAAAGGCGGATGTCCGTGAAGCGATCGCCAGGGCCCTCAATATTCCGGCCTTAATCGAATACCGCATGGCGAAACTGGCGAGGCCTGCGACGGGCATCCTCTCCCCCGTTCATTGGGCCTATGAGCCCGACGTCCCGACCTATCCCTTCGATCCGGCGAAGGCTAAAAAATTGCTGGATCAGGCGGGTTATCCGGATCCGGACGGGGATGGCCCCAGGCCGCGTCTGACGCTGACCTACAAGACGTCGACCAAGAAAGACCGCATCGGGCTCGCGCGATTGATCGCCCGCTATCTGAAGGACGTCGGGATCGAGGTGAGGGTGGTGCCCTACGACTGGGGCGTCTTCTTTCACGACGTCGGGACCGGAAATTTTCAGATGTATTCGCTCACATGGGTCGGAGTGACGGAGCCGGACATCTTCTACAGCGTCTTCAACTCGACCCAAACGCCTCCGACGGGGCTCAATCGCGGCGGTTATTCGAATCCGTCGATCGACCGGTTGACGGAAGACGGCCGCAAGGAAATGGACCGCGCCAAGAGAAAGGAAATCTATTCCTACGTGCAAAAGGTTTTGGCGCAGGATCTGCCGATGATCCCGCTGTGGTATGAAGACAACTACGCCGTCTTTTCCCGACATGTGAAGGGGATTAGGCTCCGCCCTAATGCTTCGTTCGAATGGGCGATGGAAGCGTATAAGGAATGATCCAATAACTCTTTCAAGAATTGACTTTAAGTCATAAGTTGATATTATGTCAATTGATGTCAGATCGTCCCGTTTGGATCGGAACCAGGCTCGGAAGTTAATCTCGGGAATCGCGCACCGTTATCCGGCTCACGTTCGTTTTTCGGAACACAGCCTTGAGGAAATGAAGAAGGACGACTTAACGACGGTCGATGTTTTAAATATCATTAAGAGTCCTTCGGCAAAAATATTGGAAGAAGGTGAGCTTGTGAATGGAACATATCGTTACCGTTTAAAAACCAAGAATATCGTGGTTGTGATCTCGTTTGATTCGAAATCCAGTTTCGTTGTCGTGACCGCTTGGAGGAACCGGCCATGAAATGCATTATGTGCGACAATAAGCAAAACTTGAAGCGTCAAGCCGTTACGGTCAAATACAAGGATTGCGGTCTGGACAATGTTGTCCTGCATGGCGTCGAACTTTTTAGATGTGATCGTTGCGGAGAGTCTTACTATGGCTATGGAGACGTCGAGAGACTCCATCAACTGATAGCTGGGATTCTTATCCGGAAGAGAGCGCTCCTGAACGGCAAGGAAATCCGCTTTCTGAGGACCTACTTGGGCTATTCCGGAACCATGTTTGCGGAACTGACGGGTTACACAAAAGAATCGATCTCAAGAATGGAGAATGGAAAGCTCACCATCGCTAAAGCGTTCGATCGTCTCGTTAGATCCTTAGTCGCCAATCGTCTGCCAGACCGCGATTATGACCTGCAGGATCTCTGGTTGAAGGAAAAAGGCCAATCTCTGAAATATATTGAACTCCGTGCCCGCAATCATGAGTGGATCGTAAAAGAAGCCGCTTAAATATCGAAGACAACAAGAAATGATCCGCTATCTCATTAAGCGCCTTTTGTTTCTGATCCCCATCCTCTTCGCCGTCTCCACGCTTGTGTTTTCCCTCATCCATCTCGTGCCGGGCGATCCGGTGGATCTCATTCTCGGCGAACAGGCATTGCCCGCAGATCGTGCAAAGATGCGGGAGGCGATGGGGCTCGATCGGCCGATGATGGAGCAGTATGGGCGCTTTCTGAAAGGGGTGTTGTCGGGGGACTTGGGTAACTCTCTTTTTGAGCGGCGGCCCGTGAAGGCCCTCATCTTGGAGCGCTATCCCGCGACCCTGGAGCTCGCCGTCTCGGCGATGATCTTCGCCTTGGGACTTTCGCTCACGACGGGCGTTTTGGCGGCGGTCAAAAAGGGCTCGTGGTGGGATCATGCCTCGATGCTCGGAGGTCTGGTCGGCATTTCCATGCCGAGCTTCTTGATGGGGCCGGTCTTAGTGCTGATCTTCGCAGTGAAGATGGATCTCCTGCCCGTCGCCGGACGGGGAGAAGGTCTTTCCCTGATTCTTCCCGCGGTCACGCTCGGATCGGGAATGGCGGCGGTTCTGACTCGGATGACGCGTTCTTCGATGTTGGAAACCCTTCGCGAGGACTACGTCCGTACGGCGCGCGCGAAAGGCGTCTCCGAGATCCGCGTGGTCCTCAAACACACCCTGAGGAACGCGCTCAATCCCATCATCACCCTCGTGGGCTTGCAGTTCGGTATTTTGCTCGCCGGGGCCATCGTGACCGAAAAGATCTTCGCGTGGCCGGGGATGGGGTCGCTCCTCGTGCAGTCGATCGAGCGCCGGGATTATCCCGTCGTCCAGGGTTGTATTCTGTGCATCGCTTTTTCCTACAGCCTCGTGAATTTGTTCACGGACTTGCTCTACACGCGCCTCGATCCGCGCATTCGGATCGCAGGAGGTGCGTCATGAAGCGGCGCGGACTTGCCTTCGGTTGCGCCGTCATTGCGGCGGCCGTTGCGATCGCCGTCCTGGCGCCCTGGATCTCGCCGCACGACCCGAACGCCTTCAATCTTTCCTTGCGCCTCGGCAAACCGGGCGTCGGCCATTGGCTGGGTTTGGATGAAGAAGGGCGCGATCTCTTGAGCCTCATTCTTTGGGGCACGCGCGTGTCGTTGGTCGTGAGTATGCTCACGGTCTTTTGTTCCGGGGCCGTCGGCACGATCTTCGGATTGACGGCGGGGTACTTCGGAGGCAAATGGGATCAGGCCTTCGTCTTTCTCACCGACGTCGTTTTGGCCTTTCCCTCGATTTTATTGATGATCGCCTTCGCCTCTTTTTGGCGCGATGGAGGGATCCTCTCCATCGTTCTTTTGCTTTCAGCCGTGGGGTGGGTGAGCTACGCCCGGATCGTTCGGGGGCAGGTGTTGTCGCTGAAGGAGAGGGACTACGTGAAGGCGTCCGTCGCCGCCGGTGGGTCGTTCTTGCGCGTCTGGTTCCGGCATCTTCTGCCGAATCTCCTGGCGCCCTTGCTCGTGCAGGCGACGTTCGGCATGGCGGGCGTGATCTTGGCGGAATCGACGTTGTCGTTTCTGGGATTGGGCCTTCGCACGGACGTGCCGTCGTGGGGACGGTTGATCGATCAAGGTGTGCAATATCTTTTGGTCGCGCCCCACATCGCCCTGTATCCCGGCCTCGCGATGGCGGCGGTCATTCTGGGTTTTAATTTTCTGGGCGATGGCTTAAGGGATTATCTCGACGTGAAGGAGACACGATGAACCCGAGTCGACTCTTCTTTTGGGGTTTTGACGGGACGAAGGTCACGAGAACCCATCGCGAGCTCCTGAAAACATACCGCCCCGCCGGAGTCATTCTGTTTCGGCGTAACATCGAATCCATTTCGCAGATGAGAGAGCTGACACGGGACTTAAAAAAGGCGGGAGGCGCCCGTTTGATGATCGGCATTGATGAAGAGGGAGGCCGCGTCAGCCGGGTTCCAGGGGGCTCCGTGAAATTTCCGCCGGCCCGTTTTTTCGGTGACTTCTACGAGCGGACCAAGAATTTGAAGCTCATCGAACACTTCGGACGGATCTTGGGACAGGAACTCAAGTGGCTCGGCGTGAACACGGATTTCGCGCCGGTCTTGGACGTCGACTCCAATCCGAAGAATCCGATCATCGGGGATCGCGCCTACGCGAAAGACCCTGTGAGGGTGGCAAAGGTCGCGTTGGCGTTTCAAAAGGGGTTGGCCAAGGAAGGGATTCTCACGTGCGGAAAACATTTTCCCGGACACGGAGACACGATGACGGATTCGCACCGGACGTTGCCTCGTGTCTCCCGAAGCTTGAGCGTCTTGGAAAGAACGGAGCTGACGCCGTTTCGGAAGGCGATCGCCGCCAAGATTCCGATGCTCATGACGGCCCATGTCGTTTATGGAGCCCTCGATCCGAAACTCCCGGCCACTCTCTCGCCGAAAATTCTGATTGGGCTCTTGAGAGACCGGCTCAAGTTCCGCGGCGTCGTCATCTCCGACGACCTGCAGATGAAGGCGGTGTCGAAAAGATATTCCGAAGTCGAGTCGAGCCTTTTGGCCCTCGAGGCGGGCTGCGACCTTCTCTTGATCTGCGAAGGGTTGGAAAAGAATGGGGCCCGCGTGATGGATTCGGTGGCTCGAGAAGTCGCCAAAGGCCCTGTTTTGACGGCACGTTTTCAAGAAAGCCTCCGGCGGGTTCAAGGCCTCAAATTGAGGTCTTGAGTCCCCATTGACCCTCAAAAACCCCTTGGCAAAGAGGGTCCATTCGTCAATAATACTAATAATTTCAGTACATTAAATTTGGCCTGAAAGTGCCAATTTGGCACCCCATTTGCTTCTTTAAGGGTTGGGGAAGTCCCTCCTGTTGGGGGACGACCACAAATTTATGGCGGATTCACCAGCTATACCTTCAGGGGTTGCAGGGACGTCGACAGTAACGACGGCGATTTCTACGCCTGTTATCAGTCTGCCGCCTTTCATACCACCTCCGGCGCGCACCGATGATCCCGTTCAAGATGCCAGAGACCGTTATAAGGCTGCTGAGACATACACCAATCAGCAGCTCAACGCGCCCGAGAATCAACCGCCCACGAGGCAATTGTTTGCGAGAATCCGCGAAACATTGAACAAGAGCAGAGCGCAGGAGGGGGCCGATCTCCGGCACAACCAAATCGATCAGCTTTTTAGAGAGGCTGTAGATCGCTACAACGCGGGTGTCGCCCAGCACAACGCCGAACGCCCCGACCAGCCACGGCAACCGATCAGCATCCAGACGACGGACATCGATCAGCCTCATACGGAAGTGCCTCATGACACTCCCGATGATGCTGCCGCCGCGCAATTGGCCGAGGAGAGCCATGGGACGGGGACCGCATTCGTCCTGGATGACCGTGCCGCTGACCTGGGACGTTTGGCCCGTAGTGGTGTGGCCGCCGGCGTCACGGGCGCCAATCAACCGCCCCAGGTTCCCTTAGGGACTGCCACCGGCAATCCCCTCGATGCGGCTCTGTTGGCCGCGGCCTATATCGCTCCGAATGCACCTACCATTGTTCCTGAGCAGCCTCTGGCTCCTCCGGTCCTTCCGCCCGATGGTGCGCCCGCTGATGGACGGCCTCCCTTGGTTCCGGGACAGCCTCCAATCGTCCCCAATCAGCCGGTCGTTGTGGCGGTGCCTGAGGCGCCGTCCTTACCTCCGGGAGAATTGAAGCAATTTTGTCTAGGGGCCCCCATGCCCGGCCAGGATCACGATGCCGAGGCCGCCAATTTGGCGTTGGCGGCGAGAAGCCGGGCCATGACTATGGGCATCAAGCCCGGCGCGCCGCTTCCCCCTGTGGTTACGGCGATGGCTACGGCCGTTGGCGGCGGATTCGTCATTGGACGAGGTCACACGTTTTCCGGTTCGACTTCGAAGGGTATCAGCGGGAGCGGTTCTCCACGCCGGAGCGGCAGTCGTTCGGGGATTCGTGACGGCAGCGGTGAAGAAAGCCTCGAGCGCTTTGCGGCCATCCGCTCGCGCCACGGGATCATGGCCTAAGGTCTTCTTCCCAGCATCTCATCTAATTTTCCCTGACCTTCCAATTGAGCGAGCTCTCGATAGCCGCCGATCATCTCTTCGCCGATGAAAATTTGCGGGACGGTCCTCCAGCCGGTCTTTTTCACCAAGGCGTCGAAATCGTCGTCGTCCGAGACGTCGATCTCCTTAAAGGAAAGGTGTTTGCCCCGCAGAAGGTCCTTGGCGGCGTTGCAATAGGGGCACGAAGGGGTGGTGTAGACCTTTATCATGGCTTCATTATTGACAGATTTCCAATTGCCTTCGCAAGGGGTCCTATCTATCATGACTTCCTCATGGCTCTTACCATTGTTTTAGGCGCCGCCCTTCTCGTTGTCGTCGGCCTACTCGCCTTTCTCCTGACGAGACCGAAGGAATCCAACAACACGGACCTGTTGCTCCTGAAGCAGCAGATGGAGAACCTCCGGGACAACATCGATTCCTCCTCCAAGCTCGTCCATCAGCAGATGTCGGACCTGCGGAAGTCGATGGAGGAGGGGAGTCGTGCCTCGACCAAGATCCTCGGAGACCGTCTGGACAACGCGGCGCGCGTCGTCAGCGAAGTGCAGAAGAGTCTCGGCCGGATGGAGGAGCAGACCAAGAATATCTTCGAGGTCGGGAAGGACATCTCGCGTTTGAACGACATCTTGCGGTCGCCGAAACTTCGCGGTTCGATGGGAGAACTTTTTTTGGGAGACCTACTCGCTCAGGTCCTGCCTCGAGACAAGTATGAGCTTCAGTATGGATTCAAAAATGGGCAGAAAGTGGACGCCATCATCCGTTCTGCACAGGGCTTGATCGCGATCGACTCGAAGTTTCCCCTCGAGAATTTCGTAAAAATCCTTCAGCTCAAGGACGAAGAGGAAAAGAAGTCCGCTCGGAAGGTCTTTTTGCAGGACGTGAAGAAGCATATCGACGCCATCGCCCAAAAATACATCCTCCCGGACGAAGGGACGCTGGATTTCGCCTTGATGTACGTGCCCGCGGAGAATGTTTATTACGAGATCATCTTGAAACACGAGGCGACGGACAAGGATCTCCTTCGTTACGCCCAGGAAAATCGGGTCTTCCCCGTCTCGCCCAACAGTTTCTACGCCTATCTGCAAACGATCGCCGTCGGCTTCAAGGGGATGCAGCTCCAGGAAGGCATCCGCGTCGTTCAGGACAACATCGCCCGCCTCAAGGGGGATTTTAAGAAGTTCACCGACGATTTCACGCTGGTGGGCAAGCATCTCTCCAATGCTCGGGGAAGTTATGAGTCGGCCGACAAGAGGGTCCAGCGGCTTGGGGAGAAGTTAGAGTCGCTGGAACTGGAAGAGCGGCGCGAAGGATCCGGCTTAGCCGGTCAGGAATTTCGCGTTCTCTCCGGCGGTCAGGATGTAAAGGAGTAGAGTGAATCCCAAAGGGACCATCTATGCGGTCTCCGACGCCACGGGCGAATTGGCCATCAGCATTGCGACGGCGGCCTTGAGGCAGTTCGGACAGGACGGCGTTGCCGTCTTGCGGCGCGCCAGGATTCGGACGATGGACCGCGTGATGAAGGTCGTCCGGGAAGCGGCGGACAATCAGGGAATGATCGTATACACCCTCGTCTCCCACGAACTTCGCGATGCCCTCCATCGCGCCGCAGCGGAGATGAAGTTACCGGCGGTGGACATCATGGGACCGCTCCTCGACACGTTCGCGAAATTTTTCGCCGCGTCTCCCTCCGACCAGCCGGGCCTCAAGTATCAGATCACCACCGAATACTTCCGCAGGAACGATGCCATCGAATTTTCCGTCAAGCACGACGATGGCCAGGGATTGGAGACGATCGACCAGGCGGACATCATACTGTTGGGAATCTCAAGGACCTCCAAGACCCCTCTTTCGATCTACCTGGCTTATCGAGGCTTCAAAACGGCGAACGTACCGATCATTCGCGGGGTGTCACCGCCGCGCGAATTGAGATCCCTCAATATTCGCAAATTGGTTGGTTTGACCGTATCGCCGGACAAGCTTTCCGATCTCCGCTCCGCGCGCCTGTCCAAGCTCGGGCTTCCTCCGACGGAAAGTTATGCGAATATCGATTTTATCCGACAGGAGATCTCCTACGCGCACGATGTCTTTGAAGGCCTAGGCCGACTTCCCGTGATCGACGTGACTTCCAAGGCGATCGAAGAGATCGCGACCGAGGTGCTGACGGCCCTCGGTATCTAATTACCAAATCGCTTGAATCGGCTTATTCGCCCCCGTGATCACGATCCGCGCCCCCCGTCGCACGGGATAGGTAATATGCGGGCCGTCGATGAAAAGGGCCGCTTCATCCATGACCGAAGCAATCTCGACCTTCGCCGACGCCGGTAGAACGCCCTTGAGCATGCGGTATGTCTTTCTGGGAGGCGCGTAGGGCTCGCGGACGACATACTGAATCCGGCTCGATCCCAGAGGGAGCTTTCTCCCTCCCGCGGAGCGTGTCGCTGCTGTGGATCCCGGGGCCGGAGAGATCCAAAGGCCCGAAGATTTTTGTTCCTCTTGAAGACGGCCGGTCTTGAGGACGTAGCGCGTGGTGCCCGCAGGGTTGGTGTTGGCGAAGAGGACGTCATTTAACGCGAGCGGGCCCAGCGGCCTTCCATCGATGCTGACGAGCGCCCGGTGGAGGGTTTGAAGCCGGCAAGTTCCGTGAAGGTACTGATAGATCTTTTGCAGAAAATTGTCCGCGTTAGACCTGCAGAAGAACCCCACGCTCTCTTCGGGAACCGAGTTGATGCCCATCAGGGTTCCCTTTTCAATGAAGTGAGCCGTCTCGAGAAAGGTCCCGTCACCACCGATGGTCAGGACGAGGTCGTAGCCGGTGATCGGCTCGGCGAGTTTGTACCGAAGCTTCACATCGTAAGGGATTCCGATGGATTTCAAATGAGTCTTGACCGTCTCGAACGTGTCCACGTGCATGTCGTGGGTGCTCTTGGATTTCCGGATGGCGGGGTTTCTCTCTTTAAGGAGTTTTAAATAGTTAGGGTCTTTCTCATCCAAAGCGTGCTCTTGGTAAGAACTCTTCTTATAAACGATCAGGACGCGACCGATGGCTTTGAATTTCCTTTTCATTCGCTTGTTCTATTAATAAAGATTTGGTCATGTCCAGGAATATCGTGCTGTGCGTTGGGTGCTAGTATCCTCTCCAGCAAGGTCATTACGCTATCGCGAAACGTCTGGCGTAGCGGAATAGGGTAGAAGTGGGTGGGGTTCTGCCCGTCTATCGTCAGGTCTTCGGAAAGAAGATGTCGTCGTTTTCCAAGGGGCTATCGTGGTGCCGCGGCCGGTTTCGGAATCTGGGGCCTAAGGTGAAGGTGAAGGATTGGGAGAGGAGGTTGGGTGGTGTGAGCTATACGATCCGCCTCATCCGGCATCTGAAGAAAAAATATCCGACCGCTTCGTTTTCGCTCGCGATCGGGGCCGACGCCTACCGTGATCGAAAATCCTGGAAGGATTTCGATGCGATCTGGAAAGAAGCCAAGCTGATCGTCATGCCCCGGGGGCCGCGGTCTCCCATTCCCGACGTTTCGAGCACCGAGATTAGACGCTTGAAAGCCTCTCGCCGATTAGTTTAACCTTTTGATCGATGCGGAACATCCTCGACCTATCGAAGCCCGAGCTGGAGACCTGGCTGACGGAGCACGGGCTTAAGAAGTATTCGCTGAATCAAATCCTTCAGTGGCTCTATCAGAAGAGGGTCGCGTCCTTCGAGGAGATGTCCAACATCGCCAAGGATACGAGGGCGCTTCTTGTGGAACACTTCGACATCCGGCGTTTGGATGTGGATGCCCGCCATCACTCGTCCGTCGACGGCTCGACGAAATATCTCTTCCGCCTCTCCGATCGGAACTCCGTAGAGAGCGTCCTGATGCCGATTAAAAACCGCCTGACCCTCTGCATCTCCAGCCAGGTTGGGTGCGCCATGGGGTGCCGTTTTTGCAAGACGGCCGAGATGAAGCTCATCCGGAACCTCACGCAAGGGGAGATCCTGGGGCAGATCCTGGGCGTCCAGACTGAATTGCCTCCCGGAGACCGCATCACCAATATCGTCATGATGGGGATGGGCGAACCCCTCCACAACTACGAAACGGTCATGGGCGCCTTGGCGATGATGACCGACGACTTCGCCTTAGGCCTTTCCCAGAGAAAGATCACCGTCTCCACCGTGGGGCTCGCTCCGGAGATCGAGAGATTCGGAAAAGACACGGGCGTCAAGTTGGCGCTCTCGCTCAACGCGACGACGGAAGAGGGAAGGCGGGAGTTGATGCCCATCACCAAAAAATATCCCTTGGAGCGCGTGATCGAGGCCTGCAAGAAATATACGGCCGGATCCAAGCACAAGGTGACGTTCGAATACGTCATGATGGCGGACGTCAACGATTCCTTGGAGGACGCCAAACGCCTGGCCCGCATCGCCTCGCACGTTCCCTGTAAGATCAACCTGATTCCTTATAACGGCTATCCCGGCTCCCCGTTTCAGAGGCCTTCGGAAGACGCTATCCGGGCCTTTTTTACGTATCTGGCGGATCGACATTTTCAGGTGAATATCCGCTACTCGAAGGGATTGGACGTCATGGCCGCCTGCGGCCAGCTATGCACGGATCGGAACGTTCCATGTGAACGTGCGGCCTCCGCCCACTTGGGAATTAATGCGGATCCTCAACCTGGGTTGGCTTGACTTTTCCTCTCCAGCCATTAAAAGGCTAAACCCACGAATGAAGGCGTAAACCATGACGGAATCTCTCATCGGAGTCATCGGCGGAAGCGGTCTCTACGAGATGGAAGGCCTCAAGATCCATGAGGAGGTTTCCCTCGATACCCCCTTCGGCAAACCTTCGGACGCCTACATCGTCGGTGATTTGGAGGGGCGAAAGGTCGTCTTTCTTCCACGGCACGGGCGTGGACACCGGATTTCTCCCTCGGAGCTCAACTTCCGGGCCAATATTTGGGGCATGAAGAAACTGGGCGTGGACGCCATCATCGCCGTTTCCGCGGTCGGCAGCATGAAGAAGGAGATCGAGCCCGGCCACATGGTGATCATCGACCAGTTCTTCGACCGTAGTCGGGGTCGGATTTCCACCTTCTTTACGGACGGTGTCGTGGCCCACGTTACTTTTGCGGATCCCGTTTGTCCCGAGATGCGAAAGATCCTGGTCGCTTCCGGAAAAAAGGTTGGGGCGACGGTGCACGAAAAGGGGACCTACCTTTGCATGGAAGGGCCGCAGTTTTCCACGCGCGCCGAGTCGAACATCTACCGGCAATGGGGAGTCGACGTCATCGGCATGACGAATCTGCAGGAGGCGAAACTCGCGCGCGAGGCGGAGATCTGCTATGCGACGATCGCTCTCTCCACCGACTATGACTGTTGGTACGAGGGGCACGAGGATGTGACGATCGAAATGGTGATCGAGACCCTTCAGAAAAACGTAGCGACGGCGAAGAAGATGCTGAGAGCCGCCGTGAAGACCGTTTCCGGAACCCGTTCATGCGCCTGCCGCGCGGCCTTGAAGCACGCGATCTTGACGGACCGGTCAAAGATTCCGCCGGAAACGAAAAAGAAATTGGAAATCATTGCAGGCAAATATTTGTAGGGGCGAACCTTGTGTTCGCCCAGATAGGTGAACCCCATGAGCATATTGGTCGTTGGCAGCGTCGCCCTGGACTCCGTGAAAACCCCTTTTGGTGAAACTGAGGAGGATCTCGGAGGCTCGGCCACTCACTTCACGGCGGCGGCGAGTTTTTTTTCCAAGGTTCATATGGTTGGCGTCGTCGGAGAGGATTTTCCTCACCGGGAGCTCGAGTTTCTGAAGAAGCGAGGCGTCGACCTTTCCGGCATCACGGTCGCGGAGGGAAAGACCTTCCGGTGGAAAGGGGAGTACGGTTACGATCTCAACGTCGCTCGGACGTTGGATACCCAGTTGAATGTCTTCTCCCAGTTCAAGCCCGTCATCCCCAACGGCCTCAAGCAGTCGGACTTCGTTTTTTTGGGCAATATCCACCCGCGTTTGCAATACGACGTGCTGGAACAGGTGAAGAGGCCCAAGCTGGTCGCGCTCGATACGATGAATTTCTGGATCGCGGGCGAGCCGAAGTCCTTGAAGGCGGTGATCGGCAAGGTGGATCTCGTGATCATCAATGAGGGTGAGGCCCGCGAACTCACCAAGGAGGCGGCCCTGGTCCGCGCGGCGCATACGATCCGATCGTGGGGGCCCCAGACGGTCGTCATTAAGAGGGGCGAGTACGGAGCCCTTTTATTTCATAAAAAAGAAATGTTTTCGGCCCCCGGCCTGCCTCTGGAGACCGTCAAGGACCCGACGGGCGCGGGCGACAGCTTCGCCGGCGGCTTCATGGGCTATCTCGCCGGCTACGGCAAAGTAGACTCCCGAACCCTTCGGCAGGCCGTCATCGTCGGAAGCGCCATGGCGTCGTTCAATGTCGAGGAGTTCAGCTGCCGTCGATTGAAGAAGCTGACCTTTCAGGAAATCAACAAGAGGGTCGCTGAGTTCAAGCGTTTGTCGGATTTCGACGTCATCAAATTTTAATGTGAGGGTTCAACGCAGCAAAGAATGCGTCGCGGAGGCCATTGTCCTGCGCTCCAAGACGATCGGAGAGAACGATCTCTGGGTCGATCTCCTGACGCCCGATCACGGCCGTCTCCGGGGGATCGCACGGCACGGGAGAAAGAGCCGCAAACGGTTCGGGACCGTGCTCGAAATGACGAACCGCGTAGGCATCCGCTACCGTCCCAGCGTCAGCGATGCGGAAGGCCTGGTGGCCTTGAACGAGGCCGTCTTGCTGACCCCGATTCATCACTTGGAGACCGAAGGACGAAGGCTGATGGCGGCCTTCTACCTCGTCGATCTCATACGTCAATTCCTGCCGGAGAGGAATCCGGATCCCAAGCCTTACGCCCTTCTCAAGGAATCGCTCGAGGCCCTCGACCGGGACCGGCAACGTCCCGTTTCGGACGTCGTCATCCACTTTGAATACCGGCTTTTGGAGTTGAGCGGTTATACGCCGCATTTGAAGCAATGCCTTTCCTGCGGCAAACTGCGGTCTCGGGTCGAAAAGTTTTATTTTGTCTACCGCGAAGGGGGGATCTTCTGCGCCGGTTGCCTGCCCGGTGGCACGTCCTCCGACGTCTTGTCCCGCGACTCCCTTGGGTCCATTTTGGCGCGCTTCATCGAATACCAGCTCGGCCGTCCTCTTAAATCCCGTAAGTTTTTGACGGGCGATCTGTTTTGTGGCTAACTGATTCCAATTTATGTTCAGCCGTCTCCGATTTCTGAAGGCCTATCGCGCCGTCCTCGCGGTTCTCGGCTCCTATCTTCTGCTCGCCCTTCAAAGGAGGGTTCTCGGCGAGGCCTGGGCTTCGGAAAAGATTTTGGAGGTGCATCGCAGGAACGCCCGGCGGATCGAACGGACGATTCTCGAACTGAAAGGTTTGTTCATCAAGATGGGGCAGATGCTCTCCATTATGAGCAATTTCCTGCCCGCCGAGCTGACCCAGGGCTTGGAAGGTCTTCAAGACGCCGTGCCGCCGCATCCCTATGGGGCGATCGAGGCCCGCTTTCGAGAAGAGTTTCAAAAAGGTCCTAGCGAACTCTTCGCGCGGTTCGAAGACCAACCGATCGCGTCGGCCTCGCTGGGACAGGTCCATGTGGCCTATCTGACCGACGGTACGAAGGTGGCCGTGAAGGTCCAGTATCCGGAAATCGACGACATCGTCCGAAGCGACCTGAAGACCTTGAAGCGGATCTTCGGCCTTCTGCATCTTTTTTTCCCCGCTTACGGCTTGAAGAGCGTTTATCAGGAAATCTCGGAAGTGATCTTAAGAGAGCTCGATTACACCTACGAAGGCAAAAATCTGGAGCTGCTGAAGAAAAACTTCGCCTCAGAGCCCGATTTCCTCTTCCCCTCCGTTTTCTGGGAACTTTCGAGCTCGAAGATTCTGACCCTCCAATTCATGGAGGGGATCAAGATCGCCTCGGGCGAAGAATTTCGGAAGAAGGGGATCGATCCGACGGCTGTGGCGACCAAGATCATCCATGGCTACTGCAAACAGATCTTCATCGACGGCGTGTATCACGCCGACCCACATCCCGGAAATTTGCTGGTGCAGAAATTGGAAGGCGGCAACAAAATCGTTTTGGTCGATTTCGGCGCAACGGCACGGATCTCCGAAAGGATGCGGCATGGCATCGCCCTTTTCGCGGAAGGCGTGATCAAACGGGACACGCGGGTCCTCGCCAATGCGATGAGGGAGATGGGTTTCGTCGTCCGGATGGACAGCTTCGAACCTTTCGAGCAGTTGGTGGACTATTTTTACGAGAGGCTTTCGAACATCAAGATCGAGAACTTCCGCAACATGGACCTGAAGCAGCTGAGCAATCTGGAGGATCTGCTCGAGCTTCGGAAGATCAAGATCAGTTTCCGCGACCTGATGACCTCCTTTCACGTCCCGAAGGACTGGATCCTCCTGGAGAGGACACTCATCCTCATCATGGGACTCTGTGCGCTTCTCGATCCCCAGTTGAATCCCATCGAGATCGTGATCCCTTACGTCGAAAAATTCGTTCTGAAGGATCGCACCTTCCGGGACGTCGTTGTAGACATCTCCAAGCAACTCATCCTCTCCTATCTCCAGCTGCCCCACGAGATTCAGAAGACCTTACGCCGCTTGAACGAAGGCTCTCTTTCCATGGGCTTTAAGGGGTTGCCGGATCATACAAAGAAGCTCTATATTTTGGGGCATCAGCTCCTTTATGCGGGGCTTGCCGTGACCGGGATCGGGCTTTCGATTCTTTGGAAATGGGTCGGGGCCGTCAACTATTCGGAGTATTCTCTCTACGGCTCCGCGTTCTTCGGTGTGATTTTGATCGGTTCGCTCGTTCGTAACCGGGCTTAAAGATGTCGCGTCGGGATAAAATCATCCTATCGCTTCTTTTGTCCCTGATCCTGCATTTCCTTTTGCTGGGATTCGGTTCGTACTGGTCTTACCGCCATCCTCCGGAGTTGAAGAAGCCGGATGTCGTTCAGGTCGATCTCCTCGAGAAGAATCAATCCTATCAAATCGCCGACATCGAGCCGCCCAAGGTCGAGAAGAGACCGGAGAAGGCGAAATTTGTAGGAATGTACGACTCCAGCGTTCCCGAGGAGACGGTGGCACCGAGTCGAAAACCGGTCTCTCACCCCGGTGTTGAGAGAAAATCCGTCGCCGAAAAGGCAAAAGGGTTTCCGGACGACGGTCCGTCGTTGCCCATTCCTAAAATTGGACAGAAGAAGGAGCCTAAGAAGGTCGCCATGAAGAGGCCAGAGGAAGAGGCCGTGGAATCGGCTCGGGAAAGGGTTGGGGCGCAAGAGGACTATTTCAATCCCGGAATGTCCGAGGATTATTTTCCGGACTACAAGGTCGCGGATCGCACCTATCTGAACGTTCTGCGCTTTCCGAAGGTGAGCTACTTTGTCCGGTTAAAGAAAATTTTCCGCACGACCTTCAACCCCATCCCGTCTCTCCGCGCGGTTTTTATGTCGACGCAGGTCTCCAAGGGGCAGGTGGACGTGGTCCTGGCCGTGACGTTGGATCGAGCCGGGAAGTTGTCGGAGCTCAAGATTCTCCGGTCCTCCGGCTTGCAAGGCTACGACCAAGAGGCCGTCCGGACGATCCGCGATTCGGCCCCCTTCGCCGCGCCGCCCGGCGAATTGCTGGACGCGGGCGGATTGCTCCGCATGGCGTGGACCTTTACGGTTTTCCTCTAAAAGGAATAGCGCAATTTCAACTCCCGGGCAGCCTTGGCCTCGTCCAAGCGTCGGAGGCGGGTACTGTGGGGGGCCTTGTGGAGGAGGTCGGGATTCTCCTTCGCTTCCTTCGCGATCGCCGTCATCGCCTCGCAGAAATTATCCAACGTTTCTTTTGATTCGGTCTCCGTCGGTTCTATCATCAAGGCCCCGAAGACGACTAATGGAAAATAAATGGTCGGAGGGGCGAATCCGTAGTCCATGAGGCGCTTGGCGATGTCCATCGTCGTTACGCCGGACTCCTTTTGCTTTTTATCCGAAAAGACGACCTCGTGCATCGAGAGCTGATCGAAGGGCAGATGATAGTGGTCTTGGAGGCGGGCGCGGATGTAATTGGCGTTGAGGACCGCCAATTCCGTGGCCTGCTTGAGCCCATCCGGACCCATCTCGCGGATGTAGGTGTAGGCGCGAACGAGCATCCCGAAGTTTCCGTAAAAGGCCTTCATTCGGCCGATCGACTGGGGCCGGTCGAATTCCAGGGAATAGTTCCAAAGCGTGGGTTCCAGGCCGGACAGAAGCGGTTGCTGGGCCGGAACGACTTCCGACCGCACGAGGGTCGGAAGGGGGAGAAAGGGTTCCAAGGGCTTCTTCACGGCCACGGGACCCGCGCCGGGCCCACCTCCGCCGTGCGGGGTCGTGAAGGTCTTGTGGAGATTGTATTGAAGCACGTCCACGCCAAGATCCCCCGGTCGGGCCTTCCCCATGAGGGCGTTCATGTTGGCGCCGTCTCCATAGACGAGCCCACCTTTTTTATGAACGATGTCGGCGACGGCTTTAATCTCGGTTTCAAAGAGGCCTAACGTATTTGGGTTGGTCAGCATGAGGGCCGCAACGTCCTCGTTCATGGCTTGTTCGATCACCGAGGCGGGCGTCCTTCCCTCTTTGCCGGTCCGGATCTGCACCGTCTCGTAATTCGCCATCGACGACGTCGCCGGATTCGTGCCGTGGGCCGAATCGGGGATCAGGATCTTTTTCCGCGGATTTCCTTTGGATTCCAGATAGGCTCGGATCATGAGGATGCCCGTCAGTTCCCCGTGGGCCCCCGCTGCGGGTTGCAAGGTGACTGCGTCCATGCCGGCGATCTCCGCCAGAAACCGTTCGAGATGCCACATGAGCTCCAGACAGCCTTGAACGGTTTTCACCGGCTGATAGGGGTGGACATGGGCGAAGCCCGTATAACGGGCCACCTCTTCGTTGACTCGGGGATTATGCTTCATGGTGCAGGACCCCAACGGATAGAAATTCGTGTCGATCGAGAAGTTCCATTGAGAGAGTCGCGTAAAATGGCGGATGACCTCAGGCTCCGAAAGTTCCGGCAGACGGGCCGGAGACTTGCGGCGCAAGGACTCCGGAACCTCATGGGCTTTGGATTTCAAGCGAGGGACGGAGAATCCGCGCCGCCCCGGCCTCGACACCTCGAAGAGGAGGGGTTCTTGAAATTGAAATCCCCGCCCGCCGTTCTTCATAAAACCTTCTCCAAGGCCTTGATCAATCGCTCGACCTGCTCGTCCGTGTTCATCTCCGTCACACACAGGAGAAGGTCCTGTTTCAATTCCGGATACCAGCGGGCGAGGGGGACTCCGGCGACGATCTTGTCGGACAAGAGCTTTTCCACGATGTCCGCCGGATTCCTTTTGGTCCGGATGACGAACTCGTTGAACGTCGTTCCCGAAAAGGGAATGGAGAGGCCCGACAGCCGGGCCAGCCTTTCGCGGAGATTCTGCGACCGGTCGAAATTCATCTGAGAAAGGGCCTCGAAGCCGCCGCGCCCCCACAAGTCGAGCGTGAACGTCGCCGCAAGAGCGCAGACCACAGCGTTCGTAGCATGTACAGAAGTCGCCAGCTCGCGGCGGACATGCTGTGCGTGGTGTACC
>CAZWYB010000025.1:557-18599 GCA_964637745.1 uncultured Pseudomonadota bacterium | reverse complement strand
GGTCCCGCCCTCCCGTCAATACCCAGGCCGTAAATTATTTAAAACGTCCGGAACGAATCAGGAGCCCGATGCAGGCCTCATTTTCTTCGTCGGGAGTGAGTGGAATCGATCGCCCGTCGGAATAGCGGCCGTCGACGACGATCACTTCCGCCGAGGCGCCGTCGCCCAATTCAAAGATCTGCCCCGGTGCCGCCTCCGTTCGGTAAGGCTGGGCGATATCGACATAGTTCTGATAGGTCGCGGTCGACTTGTCGGTCTCATCTCCGCGATCGATGACCGCATCCGTCGGGATTTGATCGTCTTCGGTGCCTAAGATCTGATCGGCGCCCTTCAGAACCTCCGCAATCCCGCCGATATGGTCCGCATCGTAATGGGTCGCCAGAATCCAATTGAGATGATCGATGGAGAGGGCTTCCAAATCGGGCAAAACCGTCATGACGCCTTCGCCCGTCTTGCCGGCATCAATGAGCAAGGTCTTGCCGGTCGGGCCGACGATCAGTGTGGAATCTCCCTGCCCGACATCCAAAACGGAGATGTGAAGGGGATTCGGGACGGATGACTTTTGCTGCGATGAGGCTTGATGCGCCGGGAACGGGTTTTCGAGGGGAAGTACGGGACCGCAGGCTGTTGAGAAAAGGGCCATCACTAAGAGAATGTGAGTTTTCATGTCGCGATTTTTGAGCAAGCCGCGTGCCATTATTTTTACCCTCAAATTTTTGGACGCGCTGGGAAAATGGTTCGATTTTCGAATGGGTGTGGACCGATATTCGAACCGATTTTTGAGTTCCCGCCGGCATTTCCCGATTGAAGACGTCTGGCATTTCGTTTGCAAAGCAACACGGTATGATTTTTCTCATACTTCTTCTTTTCTTCTTCACCCCTTCGACGGCCGATGCGCGCGTGTCTTCCGTCCACGAGCCCACCATTCAGGCAGTCCAGCAAGAGGCCATTCGTTACCTGGAGTTCGATCAAGGCCGGATGGACGGGTGGGACAAGAAAACCAAATTGGCAGCAGCCCTTCCGAGACTTCAGGTGGGGTTTCAACGGGAGCTCCGCGATGTCGTGAGCCTGACCACCAAGGATAACGTTTCCATCACCGGAGGAGACGTTCTTGTCGGTCCGAATGAAAACAATTTCGATCAGAACTTCAACCAAGGGACGACGATCGGCGTCAAGGCCCTCTGGTACTTGGATCAATTGGTGTTCAACCGCGACATGCTGGCCGCAAGCGCCGAGCGGAGGGCGTGGATCCATCAAAGGGGCCAAGTGTTGGAACAGGTCACGGAGGCCTACTTTACGCGTCGCCGCTTGATGAAGGAGTTGAGACAAAGACGAGACCCGATCGCGGTTCGCGAAAAGAAAAAGCTTTTGTTGGACAAGGCCTCGGCCGTCATCGACGCGGATACCGGCGGCTGGTTTTCGGCGCAAATCGAAAAAGGAGAAAAACCATGAAGAAACCCCTGTCCCTGTTCGTTCTATTAACCGCTTTAATGGGTGGTTGCGCTTCGGCACCGGGCCGTCCCGACTCCCTTTGGGATTCGCTCTCTTCACCTCAGGACGGACCGGCCAAACAGGAACCGGCCAAAACCTGGGATTCGGGGAGCACAACCGATTCCGGAAACGGGTCGAGAGCTCAGGGAGGGACCGGTGATTCGGGCTTACAAAGCGTTTCGAATGTCGTCGGCACGGTCGTCTTGAACGAAATTTTTTATGATTCCACCGACAGCGATACCGACGGGCATCTTTTCGTCGAGTTATACGGCACGCCGGGCCTGCGGCTTGGAGGATATCTCGTCAATTTCATTAACGGGAGCGACGGAAAGGTCGACGATAAGGTTCTTCTTCCCGCATCGGCCAAGATCCGTGACGACGGATTCTTTCTGATCGCGGATGCCAAGACCGGTTCCACGACTGTTTCGAACGTCCCAAATGCGGACTTCGTCGACAACTTTGATCCTCAAAACGGGCCGGATGCCGTTCAATTGGTGGATTCTAAGGGGGGACTCGTCGACGCCGTCGGCTATTCCGACGGAGGTGAAATCGTCACTGTCGCCCAGAATGGACTGGCAACCTTCGAGGGGACGCCCGCCCAGGACGTGCCCAGCGGCCACAGCATCGAAAGAAGGGCGCCGGGTTACGATACCCATGACAACGCCGCGGACTTTGTCGATCGCGAAGCTCCGACACCGGGCTCTGAACCGATCCTCCCCGAGGAGCCGGTCCCGGATCCCGCGCCTTCGACGCCGCCTGTCCCTGATCCGGTTGTCGATCCGGTGCCCCCGCCGGTCCCCGCACCCGCTCCGAGTCCCCAAGTCGTCTTAAACGAGATCTATTACGACGCCGTCGGCAGCGATACGAACGGGGTCCTTTTTGTCGAACTCTATGGGACACCTGACGCCTCCCTTGCGGGAGATAAGATCAACTTCGTCAATGGCGATGACGGAAAGATTTACGACACGATCTTACTGCCCACAGGATCCTCTCTGCGCTCAGACGGGTTTTACGTGATCGCCGATGCCTACGATGGATCTTCCACGCAAACCTCCGTGACCGGTGCGGATTTTGTGGATAGTTTCGACCCGCAAAACGGTCCGGACGCCGTCCAGCTCTTAGATTCTGGAGGTAAACTGCTGGACGCGGTTGCTTACGGAAGCGTCGCCGTGTTTACGGCCGAAAATGGTTTGCCGGACTTGGAAGGAGTGCCTGCGGTCGACGTCGCCAACGGACACAGCCTGGAACGGAAGACGCCCGGCGTCGATACCGGCAACAATTCCGATGACTTCGTTGAACGCGCCGTTCCGACCCCAGGCTTTTGAGGAAAGAAATCGTGGACGAGCCAAAGGACGGATGGTAAATGGTAATGACAATGGAAGCGATCGGCGCTCTTTTGACTCAATTGTCCGATGGACAGGTGCAGCTTCTGACGAATTTGGTCGCTAAAGATGAGTTTGAAAGGGCCTTCCAGAATTTATCTCGCGATTTGCGCGTTCCAAATTGAGTCACTGAAGTTTTTAGACGAACGAAAGGAGCACCTATGAATCGGATTGTTTTTTCCAGGTTCGCAGTGTGCCTTTTTCTTGTGGGAGGCCTGGCCGTCTCCGGGTGCGCCAGTCATCACCGATCCTTGAGCCATGCGCATCCGGAGTATGAGCACCGGGTCGAGGAGGGGATGGCCTCCTGGTACGGTCCGGGGTTCCATGGACACAAAACGGCCAGCGGCCAGCGATTCAATCAAAAGGCGATGACCTGCGCCCATCGCAGCCTACCTTTCGGATCCAAAGTGAAAGTGACCAATTTGAACAACGACAAATCCGTGGTCGTGATCGTCAATGACCGCGGACCTTACGTCCGCTCCCGCATCGTCGATCTCTCGAAGGGGGCCGCTCAGAAGATCGGTCTCCTCCACACGGGAACGGCGCCCGTCCGCCTCGAAACCGTGCATGCCGACGAACTCTGATTTTTATCTCTTAAAAATCTTTGTGGGGCCGTAATTCCTCTGGAAGAAGCCTTTTTGGGCGTGCGAACTCTGCATCGTCTGACGGAATTCGTCCAAGATATTGTTGTCATCAGCGCATCGGACGCACAGCCAATACTTATCCAGGGCCCGGTTCTTGTGCTCGTAATATTCCACGTCCGGTGATGACCTTCCACATGCGTCACAGTTCGTGCGCATGTGGTGATGGTGCTTCCCTTCGATAAAACCCACCGACTTCTTTGGTGGTGGCGGAGGGGGCGGCGTAGGCGCGCGCGGAGCTGGTGCAGTCTTTCGCGGAGGTGCCTTTTTTTGAGGAGCGGATGCTTGGGGTGGAGGATGTCTCTGCGCCCTTTGCGCAGCCTTCTTATCCGCCTCAGCCTTTTTCAGCTTATCTTGGGTGATCAGTCCGGCCTTGAGAAGGGCCTCTTGCAGGGTCTGGGTCATCGAATCTCTTCCTCATCTCTCCGTGCGTAAAAAAATACTTTAGTCGGGTGTGGAGAGCATTTCAAGAGGAAGAAAGAGACGGGTCCGGTGGGTGTTATGGGGGAGCCTTTCCGGACCCGTCTCTTGTTTTGGGGTTGGGGGTCTAAGTTAAGCAGTCGAAGAGATGAATCTGCAAGGGAAGTGCCAGCGATGGTCGGTTGAAATAACAGGCCTTTTTCTGGGCCATTCGGTGGGAAAAGTTACAAGATGTGCGGGGGATCTTGTAACGAGAGGCAGCTTGTAACCTTTAGAATGCAACGCCGAGGGGAAGGGAAAGGGCAACGCCGGCGAAGAAAAGCAGTGAGATGAATCCATTGACATTGAAGAACGCCGCGTTCACCCGTGAGAGATCCTTGGCGCTGACCAGAGAATGCTCGTAGACGAGGAGGGCGGCGATGAGGGTAAGAGACGAGTTATAAATCCAACCGAGGTGGGTGATCGCACCGAAGGCGAAAAAGAGGATAAGGGTCGTTGCATGGAACAGCCGCGCGCAAAGAAGGGCGCGCGTAACGCCTAGACGAACGACCAGAGAATGAAGGCCTTGTTCGCGGTCAAAATCGTAGTCTTGAGTCGCATAAATGATGTCGAATCCGGCCACCCAAAACACGACGCCCGCAGCCAGGAGGAAGGGTTCCGGAGAAAATGAGCCCTTTACCGCGAGCCACGCCGCCACAGGTGAGGACCCAAGGACGCAGCCTAAGACCAGGTGAGACCAATTCGTGAAGCGTTTCATGTAGGAATAGGAATAGAGGAGCAGCAGGGCCACGGGGGAGAGGAGGAAACAGAGGGGGTTGATGAACCGGGAGATGGCGACGAAGGCGGCGGCGTTCGCGAGAGAAAATAGCAGAACGAATTTTTTGGAAAAAAGGCCTCGGGGGATATGCCGGCCCGCCGTTCGAGGATTTTTGGCGTCGATGTCGGCGTCCAGATAACGGTTGAAGGCCATCCCGGCGTTCCGGGCGACGACCATCGCCGCCACGACCAAAACGACGAGTCTTGCCGAAGGAAGGCCCCGTGCGGCGATCAGCATCGAGGCCAAGGCGAACGGCAAGGCGAAGATCGTGTGCGAAATTTTGAGTAATTCGGCCAGCTGACGGATTTTTGAAATTATTCTTCCTGCCATCGCGGTCTCAGATGGTTGTCGACTCCCAAGTGATCCAGCACGCGGGCGATGACCGTATCCACCGCATCCTCGATCGTCCTCGGCTTCGTATAGAAGGAGGGGATCGCCGGGATTACGGTCGCTCCCGCCAGCGTGACGAGCTTCATGTTCTCGATATGGATGAGGCTGAAAGGCGTTTCCCTCGGGACCAAGATCACCTTGCGCCTTTCTTTGAAAAAAACGTCCGCGGCGCGTGCCAGGAGATCGTCCGAATAGCCGTGGGCGATCCGTCCCAGAGTTCCCATGCTGCAGGGAATGACCGCCATTGCGTCGTATTTTGCGGAACCGCTGGCGAAGGGGGCCGTGAAATCGCGGTGCGAATAGAACGGGTAGCCGTATTCCCGGTAATCGACCCCGACTTCGCTTTTGCCGATCTCAAGGGCGTTCTCGGAGGCCGTCAGATGGACCACATGCGGGGTCGTCTTGAGGAAATCTAAGACGCGCTTCGCGTAGATCGCCCCGCTGGCCCCCGAGATGCCGACAACGAATTTCATGGTTTCGTAACCTCCGCGGTGACCAAATGAGAAATTCCGCCGGAGAGCGGCTTGACGGTGATGTTCGCGTAACCCGTCGTCTTCAAAAGTTCGCGAAAGGCCGAAGGCGTGTAATAGCCCCGAACCGAATCGCGAAGATAGCGATAGGCCTGCGGGTGGCCGGAGACGATCTTTCCCAAGGCTGGGATCACGAACTGCGCATATGTCAGATTGAAAAGTCGGCTGAGCAGGCCTTCCGGTTTAAAAAATTCGAGGACGACCAGACGCCCTCCGGGTTTCAGGGCGTCACGGATCTTTTTCAAGACGAGGGCGTTGTCGTCGATGTTTCGCATGCCGTACGCCACCATAACACCGTCGAACGATCGGGGAGAGATTTGCATCTTCATGGCGTCGGCGACGCCCACCTCGACACGATTGCGAAGTTCCTCGGGCAAGGACCCAATGCCCTGCTTGAGCATAGGGGCCGAAAAATCGACGGCGCGGACGACGCAGTCGGGATTCGCCTCCAGCAGGGCCCGCGTCAAGGCGAGCGTGCCTGCGCAGAGGTCCAAGACGCGACGGAATTGCGGCTGAGCGAGATGAGACACGGCCTTCCTGCGCCACCGGCGATCCGTTTTGAACGACAAAAGTCCGTTGAGCAGATCGTAGCGTGGGGCGATGTCGTCGAAGAGTTGTTGAACGTGGTCAGACATTATTTAATTCCCAGTTTGTTCCAGAGGTCGTCTATTCTTTTCTTCACCGCAGGCGACATTCTGACGACTTCCGGCCATTCGCGTTGAAAGCCTTCTTCCTTCCACTTGCGGGTGGCGTCGATCCCCATCTTGGAGCCGTATGCGAATTGGTCCGCCGCATGGTCCAAGGCGTCCACCGGGCCTTCGGCGAAGAGGATGTCCCTTTTCGCATCGATGTTGTTGGAGACGCGCCAGGCGACCTCGCGCAGGTCCTGCACATTGACGTCCTCGTCGACGACGATCAGGCACTTGGTGAACATGAGCTGTCCGGTTCCCCAAAAGGAGTGCATGATCTTCTTGGCGTGTCCCGGATACTGCTTTTTGATCGAGACGATTGCCAGATTGTGAAAACAGGTCTCGATCGGGAGATGCATGTCCCGGATTTCCGGGAACGTGGCCTTGATGAGAGGCATAAAGATCCGTTCCGTCGCCTTGCCCAGAAAGCCGTCCTCCTGCAGGGGAGGGCCGACGATGATCGTTGGGTAGACCGCGTCCTTGCGGTGCGTGATCGCCGTCACATGGAAGAGGGGATACTGGTCGGCGAGCGAATAATAGCCGGTGTGGTCGCCGAAGGGTCCTTCCATGACGAGGTCTTCGTTGGGGTCGACATAACCTTCGATGACGAAGTCGCAGTCGGCCGGAACCTCCATGTCGATCGTCTTGCATTTCACGAGTTCAACAGCCTTCTTCCGGATGAATCCGGCGAGCAGCAGCTCGTCGAAGTTGTCCGGCATCGGTGCCGTGGCGGCATAGCCCAGGACGGGATCTCCGCCCAGGCAGACGGCGACGGGGATTTTTTGTTTCAATTCCCGATAGCGCTGAAAGTGTTTCGAGCCGCCTTTGTGAATCTGCCAGTGCATGGCCGTCGTTTTCTTGTCGAAAATCTGGATGCGGTACGTGCCGACGTTGCGGATCCCCGTATCGGGGTCCTTGCTGATGACGGCGGGCAGCGTGATGTAAGGGCCTCCGTCGTCGGGCCAACATTTCAAATAGGGGATGATGGACAAATCGAGGTCGGGGCCTTGCAACACGACCTCCTGGCAGGGTCCTTTGGAGACGGACTTGGGAAAGTAGCTTCCGATCTTGGCTAGCTTCGGCAGCATCCGGAGTTTGTCGAGAAATCCCGAAGGAGGCTCCGTCTTGATGAGGGATTCGATCTCTTGAGCGATTTCCTCTACATCCTCTACGCCGAGCGCCCAGGCCATCCGCTTCCAAGTCCCGTATGTATTGATGAGGAGGGGGAACGCCGACTTTTGGCCGTCCACCTTGATGACATTTTCGAAGAGGAGGGCGGGGCCGCCGGCCTTGGTCACGCGGTCGGTGATTTCGGTGATTTCCAGATCGGCCTTCACGGGTTCCATGACACGCACCAGTTGCCGGCGGTCTTCCAGGAAGGAGATGAATTGTTTTAAGGATTCATACATCGCTGAGGACGACCTTTCCGTCGATCATGGAAAATATCACTCGCTCGGCTCCCAAAATATCCTTGCCACGAACGGCCACCAGATCCGCCTTTTTCCCCACTTCGATCGACCCGATCTCGCGTTCGAGGTTGAGGGCCTTTGCCCCCTCGCAGGTCGCCATCTTGAGGATCTCGTCCTTGGAGACATCGGGATACGCCTCGTGAAAAAGCCGCATCTCGCGGAGCATAGAGAGGTCTTCGTTCGAGGCCAGGCTGTCCGTGCCGAGCGCGACCCTGAGACCCGTACGTTTGAAGTCCTCCAAGGGGAAACGCCGATGTCCAAAAAATCGATGGCTGCCGGGGCAATGAATAACAGCGGCGTCTTGGGCGCGCAAGGCCTCAATTTCCGAGGGGTTGAGGTAGTTGGCGTGGACCAACATGCCGTTTTTGGGGATCTTTTGGAACCACTCCCTGTTTGAAATCTCGCCTCCTCGCTCCCTCACATAATCCGCTAGCGGCCCCGACCCTTTCCGAAAGAATTCGTCTTCGTCGGCTGATTCCAAAAAGTGTATGGATTGTAGAGACAATTTATTCAACGCATCCTGATGCACCGCATACAATGAATGCGGCGTTACGAAACCACCTTCTTTGGATTGGCGTTCGAGCGCCTTTTCCAATGACGCCTCGGCCCGTTCCTTTTGAGCGCCCAAGACCTCCCAGAGAGGGATGCGGCGGAACGGCGTTTCGAAGGCGGGCGTGTCCGGACTGCAGTGGTCGGCGACAGTGGTGGTGCCGGTTTCCAATAACCGACGAATTCCTGCCGTAGGGGCGTCCCGGCCGGACGCACCTACACGAGTCATTTCCCTGACCCATTCCGTAAACGGCTGCCCCGACTTTGTCTTTCCCTTCAGATGAGAAAATTCCAAATGGCAGTGGGCGTTGACGAGGCCGGGGAAAAGGACGGCGTTGCCGAGGTCGAGACCTCCCCCCGGCCCCCTCCTTAATAAGGAGGGGGAGTGGGGGAGGTTTGATTGCACCCCTACAAAGACAATTCTGTTTCCTACAACCCCCACCGCCCCATTCTCAATCGGCGGAGACGAAACGGGCACCACCCATCGAGACTTTAAAAAAAACATTTTTGCAAATTAGTGGAGGCGAGGAGGGCTGTCCAGGGCTATGCGGCCTCGAGGGTCACGTTGTTCATGAAGGCCTGGATCTCGGACAGGGCTCCCCACATCCGGGCCCACAGGAAGGAATTGAGCCGCACTTCCTCCTCCTTGGAAAGCGAAGGGTTCTCGTCGAGGAATCCGGAGGTATCGATGGGTTCGAGGATCGCGGTCATCGTCGGTTGGCGGAGCATCGTGCCTTCCAACAGGGTCTGACGTTCGTCTTTCGGAAGGAGCCGTCCGAATCCGTAGGAGACGATGGGAACGATTACGGTGTTCTTGGGGAAACGAGCGGCCAGGTGGGCGGCGCCGATCGCGGGAGGGAGCATCCCGACCTCTTCCCTGCGGTCCCTCGTATGCTCGCGGGTACTTTCGAAAAAGTAAAGGGGGCACAATCCCTTCGCGAACATCGTCGCCCCCCACTGGGAGGTCTTTTCCAGACGGTCTTCGTCGGTCGCGTCGACCAAGTAATGATCCGCCATCTTGAGTATGTCCTTCAAGATCGGGACGCTTCCCAGGGAATGTTTCGCTACGAAGCGGATGCCGAAATCGCGGAGAAGGGCGACCAGAAGCAGGATGTCCAAATGGCTCCTGTGATTGGAGACAAAGATCACGTTCTTTCCCTGGGCGCGGTATTCCGCTACCTTCTTCAAGAGATGGCCGTTCAGGATGAAGGGCTGCCAGCCAAGGCGCGAGAGCACGCCCAATCCGATCATTTGAGCCAAGCGATGATAGGCCTCCCGGGGGAGTTCACGTTCCAAACCTTGGACGGTCGTCGCTCCCAGGTTCAAGAAATCGGTGATGACCCGTGCGGTGGCGATCCGGCTTTGTCTGGGACGGCCAGTGCCCGAGGCGATTCGCCGGATGCTTTCGATGGGATCGCTGTCATTGGCGACGGGATTCAAAGCTCTTGTGCTGGGGATCAGGCGATTGAACGAAGCGAAGTATTGCAGGGCCGTCTCATAGGTCGTGGGACCCGCGACGGCCGCTTGAATGAGGCGTTCGCTGGCGGAACTGCGGTGTAGAAGGGAATAAACGGCGCACGTCAAAAAGCCCGCGGAGGCCGCCATCGCGACCTCCGGTACGTTCCCCGAAACGGTCCAGTAGGCGGCCTCTGCGGCGAGGCTTAGGCCCGCGCCCCAGGGAATAATCTTTTTCGGGGCCGAGAGGCTGCCCATCCAATAGGTGAACCATCCCCAGGGAGACAGTCTGGGCGGCTCGGAGGTGACGGAGGACGCCGTCCAATTCTTATGCTGGAATTCGACTTGAGTGACGTCGACTCGGAACGATTTGGCGATTTCCCCGATCGAGACCGCGACTTGGGAATCGCCCCTCAAGAGAAGATCGAGGGCACGGGGCCGTGAGGCGAGTTCGGAGAGAGCGAGGCGGACCTGGGTTTCATCGGTAGACAAAAGGTTGTCGAAATAGCGCAATTCGACCCGTTTGGTCTGACCATCGGATCCGGTCATGGTTTCGACGGCTTCCCGGTGAGGCTGGACGAGACTGTTGATGGCGTTCAAAGCGGGCTGTACCTGCTGAAGATTCGAAAAAGTGGTGCTTTGAAAGAGGGCCCTCTGCATGTCCCCAGGGGACTGGGGCTGAGGTCTCAAATAGGGCGAAAGAGGCAGAAAAGTACTCATGTCAGAGCCTCTTCGGCGCAAAACGTCAAAAGTTGCGACCGAATCCGGCGACCGAGTCGGTTACCTGCCTTAAACAGCTCCCCCCGGATGCTTCGGAATACAAGGCTTCCGATAAATACCTGCCGCGGCCGTATAGCCCGCCTTCATTTCGCCCGTGCGCACGGTGGCGTAGTTGCGTTGGAGCAGGAGCCACTTCACGTTTCGATCCCGCTCCTTCTGGGGCAGTTGAGACCATTCGGCGAGCTCAGGTCCGAAACCTGCGGCTTCGAGGTCCTCTTCGCCGAGGAACGATCCGACGAACATCGGCTCGCCATAGGCGACCGTTGCGTCCTGCGTCCCGGGACGCATGTAGGGGAACATCGTCCGCCGGCTCACGAAGCCTTTGAGTTTTTCGGGGTAGGACAGGAGCTTGCCAACCTTGGAGAAGAACTTTCCGGGTTTTCGCAAGTCCTTGAGCGTCGGTATCTCGACCTCCGGCGGCATCGGCATCGAGGGCTCCGCATAGATCCGACCCAGGTTGTGGGCCACCGGGATCGTCGGGGCCCCGGAGTCCATGGCCACCTTGATCGGTTGACCCGTGCTGTAGTCGGTCGGATAGAAGTCCGCCATGTGGAGGGCTTCTGGGTGTTTACGGAGGTCCACGTACATGGACGGCACGGGCGAGGCGATCTTGCGCGTTCCGCCCGGGTAGTTGTTTAGGAAATTGCCCATCGCGACATGGGCCTTCTGAGTGAAATCGGCGAAGGCGCGTTTTTTCGCGTTCGCGCCGCGATTGATCAGGGCGCCTGAGCCCAAATGACGATAACCGCTTTTCTCCAGCCAACTTAAGAACGGTCCGGCGATCGGGAAATAACCGACGCCGGATTGGGCGAGAATCGCCGTATGCGGAAGACCCATGAGATAGGTGACGCCCATGGCCTGAGGGAACTCAAGCTGGCCCGTATGCGTCACATCGAGGATCGCGCCTCGACGCGAGAACGACGTGGTCGGAAGGTCTTCGACGCCTTCGGGGAACGTGCCCATGCCGCCTTCCACCGCATAGGATTCGGGACGGAGGCCTTGGGCGAAGTATCCGAAGAGGGCCTTGATGCCGACGATGTGCATCTCGCGAACGTAGTGGGAGAGGAGATTGGCGCCCCAGTCGCGGCCGGCAATGGCGGCGAGCGTCGGCAGGAGATAGGCCCCGTTTTCTTGTTCTTCGAGTTTGCCCTTCAACCCCAGGGTCACCTCGACGAGCGGCTCCACGCCGTGGACGCTCTTCTCGCCGTTCGCGATCAATTGCGCCTGAGCCTTGTAGGTGAAGGTCAGCAATTCAAACCGATCGGCGTTCGGCATCTCGGCCTTTTGCATGGCCTTCTTTACGTCGTAGTGGAGGTCTTCCCAGAGGACGAGGAAGAGGTCGCGGTATTCATTGTTCCGGTTGTGCTCGCGGGTGCCCGGGTCCTCATTCAACATGGCCTGGGCGACCTTGAGGTATTCCTCTCCCTTGTCCTTGTAGGATTGGACGAGCTCATGCAGCTTTTTTGCCTTGCTCTCGGGTAGCCGCCCCGAAGCGGCGATCCAATCGATCAGCTTCGCGTAGCGCGAGATCTGCCAGGTGTGCTCGAGCTTCTCCATTTCGAAGTCCTGCTGCATGCGGAACTTGAAGAAGTCATATTGTTGGCGGGCGGTGGCGACGTTGATCTCGTGCCAGCGCGTCTCGTAATTCTTTTGCGTCGCTTCGGCGGTCTGGTCGAGCTCGCGGATCGCTCCCAAGCCGCGGTCGTTCAAGTCGAAGTCGAGGAAGGCCATGTATTTACCTTCCGCCTGTGAGACGAGCAGGGCCGCGTCGATATTTTCCTCTCCCTGGGCGAGCGACCAAAAGGCCTTTTCTAATGCGAACCGTTCGTCCGCGAGGCGTTGCAGTCTTCCCTTGGTCCGGTCATCCGCCGGCAGGGACTTGATGTGATTGTATACGTCGTCGATCTTCCGGAAGATGTAGGCCCACGAGGCGGCGAAGCGCTGGAATCTCTGGCGCGCACCGGCCTCGGCTTCCAGCGGATGATTCTTCCAAGAGCGAAAAGCCTTGATCAGATCGAATTCCCAAGGGCCGATACCTTTTGATTTCAGGAAGGGATTTTGGCGGATCGCCTGGTCCCGATCCCAATAAGCCTCGGAAACCGCTTCGAAGGGAGGGGGATTGTGGGAGTTGATCAGGGTGATCATCTCATCCCATCTCTTTTGGATGGCTTCTCCGTAGTTGATCATCTGGATCTGGATGCCATCATAAGTGGTTTGGAGATCCGTCCGGACGGGGCCATCTCCGAAACTCAGCTGCATTTCTAAAAACTTCCGCATCTTTGCGAGCTCTTCTTCGTGCTGAGCCTCAAAGGACTCGAACCCTTCGTGAGAGAGAGGCGTTCTTTCTACGGATTCATGGGAGATGAAACGACCCTTCATGCGTTCGGGATCGAAGCGATAGGCGTCGAGGGCGGCGTCCGTATGGCTGCTGTCGCTCACCACGCTCATGACGGTCCCGCGGCGTCCCCAGGCATAGCCCCCGACCGTTTTGGCCCCTTGTGCGGATTCGGAGACGGGTCCCACGATGGCCGTCGTCTGCGGAGCCGGCTGGCCCACGCTCAAGTCGCTCTCCATACGTCGGAGTGCGTCCGGGGAGAGAAGGGCGGCCACCCGGGAGACGGCCTCCGGGTCTTGGAGGCCGCGCAAAAGCTGACCGAAGACGGCCCGCGTCACGGCCTCCGATTCGGGCGCGACGGGCAAGGCGCCGCGGGCCTGTTGGTTCAAGAGTTGGGCGGTCGTCCGAAATTGCTGAAATTGCCCGAGGGTTGAGAGGCCCTGGCCTCTTTGGGACCATTGCTGAAGGAGGTTCTGCGGGACCGTCGTCTCAATCGTCATAGGATCTCCTCAATCGCTGCGTGAGCTGCCTCGCCCCCCTATTCGACGGGGATCGCAAAAAGTTTCCGGAATTTTACAAAATGGAACAGGGCGTTAGCGGTCCAATAAAGAAGCGATGGTCGGGGTGCCCTGGGCCTCTTCCAAGGGCAGGACGGGGATGGCGCCCACGGGGCCGATGAAATCGATCGGCTTGTACTGGATCATCTCGACGTTGGTGGGGGCCGCCTGGTCGTACGGGCTGCCGACCAAAAAGACATAGCGTTCCGGAATCGTGGGGTCGTCCGGATTTTCGTTGACCGCTCTGGGGTCGTTTTTTTTGATCAGGCCCACCGCCATCAGTATGCGTTCGCGATCCTCCCGGCTATCGGGCCATTGGAGAACCTTGAGTATGTTCAATGCGATGTGCGGGACGATATGGCTGTCCTCGGGATCGTCCGCATAGACGGACAAAGGCGAGTGATCCAAAATTCCCTTCATGCCGTTCGGCAGGGGAGCGACCGGAATCGGATGATTGAAGTGGCGACAACCCGCGATCAGATTATCGTCGTCGTCGGGGGCGGCGTTTCCCCAAGGCCAGGGCCGTCCGTCGGTGCCGCGTAAGGCCCTTTTCCATTCGTTCAAAATCGGGTGGCGCGAGCCTGGCAGCATCTCCTTGTACAAATCGTTGAAATAGCCGATCGGGACGTGGGTGACCGGCGTATCCAACGGCACGGGCCGCCCATGCTGGGTTACGAACATCTTTTTGACCGAATCCCACTTCCATCCGGCCGGAATCCTTTTCTTCGCTTCCGCAAGACCGAGGGTCTCTTTCACCTTGAGGAAGTAAAGCGTCCACAAGCGGCAGTCGATGGGCGCGCCCATGAGGATATCGCGGGTCGTTTCACGGGCGACTTCGGGCTTTTCGGAGTAGGAACCCTTCCTGTTTTTGACTACGACCGGTCCCGCCGGGATGACGGTCCATCGTCTGGCGAACTCCGGTATTTTTTGTTCCTGATAGATCGGGATGCGAATGTCATAGGTTCCTTGATGGGGCGGCAGCGGGACGGAGACCGGCAGAGCTCCATCCATCTTGTAGACGGCGCGATACGAATAGTTTCTCGGGAGGTCGTAGGTCCGCGAGATCCGTTGGTCATAGGGGCCGAGACTCGCCTTTTTGACCAAGAATCCGTTCTCGTCCGCAAAACCCTCGATGACGAGTTGCTGTTGCGATCGGGGATGCGGACGGCTCCCTTCGACGCTGATTTTGACCCGGATGGACCGGTTGATCTCGTCATCCGCTTCGCTCCCGGGCGCGAGGTAGTGGATGATATCCGCGGTCTGCTGTTTGAGCTCATCGTCCCCGATTTCATTGCCGTACCGGTAGAGCTGCAGGTTGAGTGCGACCATCTTGCCGACGATATACTCGTTCGGCTCCTCCTTGTGCACGCGTCCGTATTCGCGGAGGGCCTCCTCGATTTTTTTTCTCCACAGGTCATAGGGTTTCTTGGGATAGTCTCCTTCCGCAAACCGAAGCCGAAGGATCGCCTTCGCCTCTTCCTCCAGGGCGTGCGCTTTGACGGTCATCAGCTCGAAGACTAATTCGGAGGCTTTCTCGTGGCGCTCTTGGGCATTCTTGCTGAGCCCCTTGAGAATGATCCGAATAAGGGCTTCCGACCTTCCACGGGCCGCCATTTTGGCGCGCAATTCCTCATAATCCTTTTGGTAGGTATCGATCATCACGGCATAACTCGTCGCACCTTGAAAGGCCGATTCGCCGGTGCTCAATTCGTAATAGCTCGACGCTAGGGCGAAGACGTCACGCTTTGGAGTGTCGGGCTCGATGGGAAAGGGGAAGTATCCCACCGTCCCGTAGATATCCTCCGGCGGCTCCGGAGACAGATTGGCCGCTAATTCGGCCAAACCGAAGTCCGCCAGCTTGATCTGGCCGTCCTTCATTCTCATGAAATTGGCCGGCTTGATGTCCCGATGGACGATACCCCCGGGTATAAAACCTCCGTCATCTTTCGGGATGGCAACGTTGTGGGCGATGGCTACGGCCTTTGCCATTCCGATGGCGGTCTGGATGACGACGTCCTCACTGAGTCCTCCCCTATTTTCGTAGGCGTCGATGATGAAATCATCCAGGCTGCCGCCGTCGACCATTTCCATAGCGATATAGGGATTTCCGGTGGCGGTGATGCCGCTTGCATGAACATGAACAAACTCATCCGATGACAGGGCCTTTTGGAGTTTCTTTTCATTTCTGAAACTGTGGCGAAGGGCATCCCGCTTGTCTTCATCATTGATGGTCACGATTTTGATGGCAACGACACGCTGGATCTCTCCCTCTTCATCCATTTCATGAGCGAGAAAGACACGACTGCAGCCGCCGATGGCAAAGGGGATCGGTTCGCCCTTTTCTTCGTCCCACGTCACGAATCGGTAGGGGGAGCGCACGGCGCCTTCAATCTCCCGGCCTTGGTCGTCATATGAGATGCCTTCGGTCATCAAGTACCGGTTTCCGTCCGCTAGGTGGGTGGAAAAGGGTCGCGGACGCGCCGGGATCAATTCGGCCTGCGTTTCCACCGTCGATGTTTCTGCGGAGTGACCGAGACGGATCGTCGGGGGATCGATATGCCGATGCGAACTTCGAAGAGAGGATTGCTGCAAGGGTTTGTGCATGGCGGCCGCTCCGGTGACGAGCAGACCGAAGCCGCGAATCGTCTCGCCTCGGAGCATGCGGCTTGCGCCCTGGGTCATTTGCAGGGCCGTCGCCGTCGGTCCCGTCTCGATCACGCGTTGGATCATGTCCGTAATGGCGTCCTCGTCCGCGTTCCGTTCGGGCCATAATCGGCGCTCCACCAGACCGCCGATGAAGGCGCGGGCCTCGACCTTGGAAATGTCTCCTTCGGCGACTCGGCGGGCCAATCGATCCACATCGGCGTTGAGGCCTTGAAGGATCAAAGGGTGAAGATTCGGGATGTGCTCGGGCGCCAACGCGGCCTGATAGGAACGGACGGCGGACAGAAACGGCGCTCCCCCCACGAGCGTCTGACGAGGGTTCACGACGGTTCGGATCTGCGAGACGGCGGCAAGAAAGGGCTGGACATTCACGCCGCGCGTTTTCGTCCAATTGCCGAAAAAGTTTCTATTTATCTGGAGATTAGCCGGCCCTGCGAATCTCGGGGCGCGGGATCACTCGCGTGACTTCTTCTTCCATCTGGATCTCGGCCCGCATCTGGATCAAATATTCAACGGCCTTGGTCATGAACCCGACGCGAAGCCTCTTTTCGTTCAGCCAGTCGCAGAAGCTGACGATCTCCTCGCGGGTCACCCGCATCTTTTCGTAGGAAAGCAGATCCGCCGCGATGGCGACGGGAAGGGGCGTCGATTCGACGATCGTCCTCTCCGCAAGCGCCGGCATGACCCTCGTGACTTCCTGATCGGGCTGTATCGCCCTGACCGGAGAGACGGGCGCGGCCGCAAGCGGGCGTACGGAAAGCGAAATGCTGTTGCCGGACAAAAGAGATCGTCCGGGTATTGGAAGAGGCGTAAGTGTGAATGCCATAAGAGACTCCTCATCCCCCGTGTTTTGTTATCGGTCGGAAAACCGAAAGGTTGCTTTTGCCTTTCATTCTCCGTATTCAAACGAATTCATGACCATCGGAAACCGGCGAACGGAGAAGGAACTTCTTAATCTTATTGGGGAAAAGTCCGATCGGCTTCAAGGTCTCGCCCATGAAGCCCGCTGTCGCCATTACCCTGACGGGCGCGCGAGCTACATCGTTATGCGGATCGTGAGCTACACGAACGTCTGCGTCGCCGACTGCGGCTATTGCGCCTTTTACCGGCGTCCGAACGACGCCGAGGGCTATGTCCTCTCCGACGGGCAAATTTTTGAGAAGATCGATGAGCTCTTGGCGGCGGGAGGGGCGCTCGTGGCGATGGAGGGGGGATTTAATCCAAAGCTTCGCATCGACCACTATGAAAATCTCTTTCGCTCGGTCAGAAAAAGATACGGCGAATCCGTCGAAATTTATGGTCCGACGATCGTCGAGGTAATCTTCATCGCGCGCAGTTCGCGGATTTCGCTGGAGGAGGCCTTGATCCGTCTGAAGGAGTCGGGGCTCCGCTGGATCCCGGGCGGCGGCGCCGAAATCCTGACCGACGAATGGCGACGGAAGCTGTCTCCCAAAAAATATTCGGTGAAGGAGTATCTCGATGGCATGCAGACGGCGCAGAAGGTCGGCTTGGGGACGACGGCCACGATGGTGATCGGTTTCGGCGAATCTTGGGAAGACCGTATCGAGCACCTCTCCCATATCCGGGCGCTTCAAGACGAGACGGGCGGGTTCGCGAGCTTTCTCTTATGGACCTATCAGCCGGACAATACGGCATGGCAGGGCGAACGCGTCTCGAACGACGATTATTTAAAGGCCGTCGCTGCAAGTCGGCTCTTTTTAGACAACATCCCCGTCGTTCGCGCGTCGTTCCTCACGCAAAACGGACTCGGGCCCGACTCCCTGAACTGGGGGGCGCAAGATTTCGATATCGCCCTCGGAGACCAAGTTCACGAGCCCCCCGGAGCCGTGGGTTGACAGAATTATCGAAAAGG
>CAZWYB010000025.1:0-547 GCA_964637745.1 uncultured Pseudomonadota bacterium | reverse complement strand
TGGAAAGCAGGGCGGGGTCTAAAAGCGCGTGGCAAACGAAATCGGGCCCGAGGCCCTGAAGTGGGGGGCGCATGATTTCGATATCGCCCTCGAAGACCAAGTCACGGAGCTCGCCGGAGCGAAGGTTGAACGAAATGTCGAAAAGGTCCTGGGCTGGGTGAGATCGGCCGGGATCGAGCCGAATAAGAGAAAGCCTTTCCAGCATAACTAGAAACATTTTTGATTTGTTGCCGAAAAGGGCCTGTTCTGCAGGAGACCTTTTATGACCTACTCCGCCTTGAACGCCGTTCAAACCCTTCAAGCAACGCTCCAAAACATTCCCATGGGGATTCAACGCTCCGGGACTTCGCGTCTATGAAGATTATCTGGGGCGGTTGTCACAAGGTGAGCGGAGCGAGCAGCCGCAGAATTGGGGCGACGTGATCGTCTCTCCTAGCGGTGGAGGACTCTCGACTTACCTCTTGAACACTGTATCCGTCGGCAGCGGTGATGCGAATGCGGAGTTTGAGACGGTTGTGGCCGCCACGCAGAATGCCATGATCGTGGC
>CAZWYB010000024.1:0-18691 GCA_964637745.1 uncultured Pseudomonadota bacterium | reverse complement strand
GCGCTCAATCGCATTCTCCAACTCGCGCACGTTCCCTGGCCAGTCGTAGCACTCCAACCTTTCGAGCGCTTCCTTCGAGAGTCCCCGAATCTTCCGCTCAACTTTTTCGCCATACTGGTCCACGAAATGAGCCGCCAGTGGAGCGATGTCCTCGCGCCTATCTCTCAAAGGGGGCATAGTCAAAGAAACGACGTTGAGTCGGAAGAAGAGATCTTCCCGAAATTTTCCTTCAGCGACCAGAGTCGACAGATCTTTGTTCGAGGCCGAAATCACACGGACATCAACCTTATCCACTTCATGGGATCCCAGGGGACGGATCTCCCCCTCCTGGAGAAACCGAAGGAGCTTGGCTTGGAGATTGAGGCTCATGTCGGCGATCTCGTCCAAAAAGATCGTCCCTTTGTCGGCGTATTTTAAAATTCCCTTCTTGTCCCGGACCGCCTGCGTGAAGGCGCCTTTAACGTGCCCGAAGAGCTCGGATTCCAGAAGACTCTCTGGCAGGGCGCTGCAGTTTTCGGTCACGAAAGGGGCCTTGGCGCGTGGCCCGTTGAAATGAAGGGCCCGAGCGATCGCCTCCTTGCCGGTTCCGGATTCGCCATAAATCCAGACGGGAACCTTCGAATCCGTGATGCGGTCGACGAGAGAGAGGACTTTGATCATCTTGGGACCACGTCCGACGATCTCGGTGTATTCATTTTTGAGGATCCGGCGCGATTCGTTGAGCTCCCGTTCGAGCTTCTCCACGTGATCCGTCTGGACGTCGATCTTCTCCGAAAGATTCTGATTCGCCCTTTTCAGATCCTCGATCATTCGTCCCTTTTGCAACGCCAGCCCGGCGGTCGCTGCGAAGGCCTTCATGGCGGTTAGAAGATCGCCTTCGAAGAGACCGTCTTGAAAGCGATGATCCAGGTAAAAGACCGCCAGAACGCCTTTCGATCCGACGATCGGAAGCGCGAGGATCGACTTCAAACGACGGAGGTGAACGCTCTTGGCGTTTTTGAAGAGAGGATCTTCGAGGGCGTTGTCCGTAATACTCGGTTGTCCCGTTTGGATGGCGTGGCGGACCGCCGAAAGGCTGAAGGCGTATTCGTCGGTCTCCAAGACCTCCCTGGCGATGTTTCGGGCGACCGCCACGGAAAAACCGGGAAGGAGGCCTTCTGCCGTTTCGGTTCGAACCACCAGAAAGCCGTTCTCCGCGCCGGTGAGTTTCATGGCCATGTCCATGAGTTTCGTCAGCACGCGATTCACGTCCTCTTCCTGCAAGAGCTCGCGGTTCAGCGTCGCCAACTCGTCCAATATCGGTGCGAGCACGGGGGAGCTTTTGGTGGTTTCCATCTTTCGACTCCTTTTCGGTTGCATGAAGTTTTGATAATCGCTTCGTCCGACGAACGAGACTTGGAGTGCCGAAGGAAGGCCTTCCAACATCGCCGTCATTCTTTTTTGAAACGCTTCCAGGTCCTTTCCTTCCGGGACCTCGAGGCCCTTTCCCTCACGGAGCCTTTGAACGACTGCTTCTACGTCGGCCACGAAATTCCCAGTCAGTTCGTTTGCCTCCTCCATAGCTTTGTCGAAATGTCCAACTTCCGCTTCCACCATGGCGTGGTGTCTTAGGTTTTCTGCGAGGTCATTGGCGTTGCCGAGAAAGCGAAAAATCTCTTGGGCCCGACCCAGCAGGTCCAAGGCCAGCCCCAATTGGTCTTTTTTACGCGCGACGATGCCTTGATTGTTCCAGGCAATGGCGAGGCTCAAATTATCCTCTCGCTTCTGGGCGATCCGCTCGGCTTCTTCAAAATATCTTCCTGCCGTTTCGAGATCTCCTTCGGAAAGACTCAGATTTCCTTCCTGAATCCAGGTCGCAAACTCGCCCTCGTCATAGTCGGCTTCGCGGTAAAGTTGTTTTGCTTCATTAAAAAGACGAATCGCCCCCACATGATCGGACTCGTGAAAGAGGGCTTCGGCCAGGTTCCGGCAAAGCTCGGCCTTGCGCCGCCCGCCCGAACTTCCGTGACCAGCGAGATCGAGGCCCTTTTGAAAATAGTCCTTCGCGGCTGCGAATCGCTTTTCATTCAGTTCATGAGCCCCCAGGAGGGAATAGGCGCGGATCAGATAGGGCCGAACGGTCGGATCCTCTTTCGTCGTTAGGCCTTCTACAAGGCATCTTTGCAACCGGACGGCTGCCTCGGCATCGTGGCCCAGGTTTTGATGGGCCTGTCCTGTGATGAACCCATATTTAACGTTTCTCAGAAAGGCCGGCTCGTCATTCGCATTCAATTGGAGCCATTCCTCGCAGGTCTTGAGAACGTCTTCAAAATGTCCCATGGAGTTCAGGACGTTGATCTTGAGCCTCAAGAGACGCGAGCGTTCGTTCGAATCTTTCAGAATGGGAAGAGTCTTCTGGACGATCTCGAGGGCTTTCGATTTGTAGCCCTCCTTGAAGAGACGTTCCGCGACTTTCAATGCCTCTTCTTGCACGAGCCTTTCGTCGGTAAGCTCCAAGGCATGATGGAGCCTCTGACGGGAGCCGGTGGGCTCATTTTTCAAGGCCTCGATCCAAGCCTTATGAAGGGAATGGATTTCATCGGGCGAAACGGTTTTCAGCAAAGCCCCTTCAAGAGAAGGTTGTGCAAGGCGGCAGTGGCCCGTTTTTTCGTCACGAACAATGAGTTGACGTTCTATCAGATAGTTCAAAGGACCCAGAAAATCGTTCTTTCTTAGGACGGCGATCAATTGAAGCGATGTGACAGGGTCATGCGCCGTCGCGAGCGCGGCGAGAACACCTTTTTCTTCCTCTGACAACGCAGAAATCCGATGCGCGGCGATCGACTCCAACGAATCGAAACGATCCAAATCCGACAAGACAGTCTTCAGATGCTTTTTATGCGTTATCCCTTCTTTCAAGAGACATCGCGTCAACTCCAAAAGCATGAGTGGATTGCCGAGCGTTTGCTGATGAAGCCGAGAGGCCAGTTCGTCGGCAACTTCTCCCAGTGCACCCTTCAGGAGTGCGCGTGTGTCATCCTCCGACAAGTTCTTTAAATGGAGTTCTAGGACGTCATCAGTTTTTAAAAATTGGGTCAGAAATTGCCGAGACTCCGCCTCTAAGGCATCGTCATTCCACTCCAAGACGATGACGACGCCTGCCTTGGGCATTTGATTTCGCACAGAAAGAAGTCGGGATAAATCCTGGGTCGGCAATGTTTCGAGGGAGCGGATGAAGAGCACATTGCAGGGCCGATCGAGCGTTTCTTTGAGGTCGAGAGATGAAGCCTCGTTGACACCGATCCCCGATAGGGCGCACTGGAAGGCCGTTTCGCGTAAAAATCGCTTTTTCCCGACGCCCGTAATGCCATGAAGGCAAAAAAGGGTTGACCGCTCCTTGATCTCCACCAAGGCGTGATTGATTTTCGCAAAACATTCCTCGGCGCCGTGCATTTTGAGCGGGTAGTAGTCGGTTGACGTGGTGACATCTTTCTTGTCATCGCCGCCGGCGAGCGCCTCTAAGACCTCTTTGACTTCGGAAAAGCGTATTGAGGCATCGACACGAATCATCCGATCGATCGTCCGTGCTTGAAGGGCGAAGTCCGGATCGAATTGAGGGACGACATCGAGGAGAGGCGGCGATTCCCGACGGATGATTTCCTGGAGATTGCAAAAGCCTGAGCGCGGATGACGCCGGGCCAAGACCTCATAGAAGATCGTCCCCAGAGAAAAGAGGTCCCCCGCCGGCAGGTGAATCCCTTGGATCCGTTCGGGGGCCATGTAGGGAAGTGTGGCGCCTTCAAAAGCATCTCCCAGCATGCCTGCCATGCCGAAGTCGATAAGTTTCAATTTGCCGGAGACATCGATCAGCACATTCTTCGGCGCCAGATCGCCGTGCAGGATTTTTTGGGAGTGGAGATATTTGAGGGCTTCCAAGGCCTGAGTCAGCCATTGAAAAATTGTTTGCGGCTGTGCACCTTTTGAGGCGGAGAGGATGTCTTGGCCTTCGACATATTCCATCCAATAGCAAGGACCACGATCTTCATCGAAGATTTCGGAGCTGTTGGTCGCATAGCCACCGATCGAAACGATGGCGGAGTGACGCAGTTTTGAAAGCAGACGGGCTTCTTGTTCGAAAAAAGAGTGATCAGCTCTCTGAGAAGAGGGAAGGGTTTTGATGACGACGTCTTGGCCCTCGGGAGTTCGGGCTAAGTGGACTTCTCCCATCCCACCCGCCGCCAACGCCCTCAAGATTTGCCAGGCCTTCTTCCCCACGAGACCCTCGAATCAATTAGGGAAGTTTAGCATCTCTTGTGCCAACCGGGCACAAATTTATTGGCACTTTTTGTGTCAATGAAGGAGCGATTCAAAATTTCTTAATTAAAATCAATGGGTTAATTTTGGCACCACGATTGCTTTATATCCTGATCGAAGGAAAGCGAGACCATGCAATCCATCAACTTGAACACAGAAATCCGCTTCGATGATTTGGATGGCGACGGGGCCTTTGATCAGATCATCAAGATCAATGAAGGCGGGGGTGAAACCCCTTTGCCGATGACGGCTGATGATGCCGACGTGCGAATCGCCATGCGAAAGCTGGGTATTGGCGAGGAGGTCAAGGCCAGCTCTCTCACCTTCAAGTCATTAGCGGCATATAAAACAGCTCCTTTGGGTGGGCTTACGGAAACACAAAATAGAGTCAGAGAGGCGGCCATAAGGGCTGGCGTTTCGGAGTCTAAAATAAGGGAGATAGAAAACCTTCCATGGGACCATATTCTTGACCAGCTGTACCAATTTGGAAAAACGCATCATCCAGGAAAATATCAAGATGATTTTCTTTTTATGATGACCGGTTATCTTGGCCCACAAGCTTCCAATTTTATTAAGGAGTTTTGGTGGAATCCTCACGCTGCCAACCTCGGTACAGAGCCGATCTCGTTCCAGCCGATCTCGTTGCAAGAATTGCAAGAAAAGGTCAGGCAGGTGGCCATGAGGGCAGGAATTACTGAATCTGAAATGATGGAAATGAAGTCGCTCCCTTGGGAAACTCTTGAAGATTTTCGGCATGGAATTTTTAGCGGGATCTCTGAAGCTGACGTGAGAAAACAAATGGAAGAATCTCCACCGGAAAAGCACGAAGCTTATTTAAATAATATTTTTCAAAAACCGGATTCATCTCTGAATCAACAAGTAGGTAGGTTCGTGGCATTAATTTCCTACGGGGGTGTTCTTTCAGAAAGAAAAGTACGTGCTTTTATGTTCGAATTTTTGTGTGCAGTTGGCGTTAGCAAAACTCAAACCCTACCGAGAACACTAAATCGAGTCAGGAGAGCAGCCATGGATGCTGGCATATCCGAATCTTTCATTATAAAAATGCAGCGGCTTCCCTGGGGTGACATCTTAGAGGCAATGGGTCAGTATAGCAAATTCTCCCCCCAGGAAGGCGGTCGAATTTACCTCAACGATTTCATAACGAAAATTATTGGCTTATCCCTTGAACAAACACAGCGCTTTTCAGCGACGTTTCTGTCTCAATTGTGACAAGTCGAGTCGTTCTATAGACAAGGCCCATAGAATCTTAGTGGATAAAATCAAATCCCAAAGTCCGGATCTTATCGTCACAACCGATTAGGCAATCATGCCGAAGTCGACGAGCTTCAACTTCCGGAGACATCGATCAGCACATTCTTTGATGACAGATCGCCATGAAGGATTTTTTGGGAGTGGAGATATTTGAGGGCTTCCAAGGCCTGAGTCATCCACTGAAAAATTCTGTCCGGCTCCGCGCTTTTCGAGGCGGAGAGGATGTCTTGGCCTTCGACATACTCCATCCAATAGCAGGGCCCGTGATCTGCTCCGAAAATTTCAGCGCTATCGGTTGCATAGCCGCCGATCGAAACAATAGCGGGATGCCTGAGCTTGGAGAGCAGCCGCGCCTCTTGTTCGAAAAAGCCGAGATCGGTGCGTTGTGAAGAGGGAAGTGTTTTGACGACGACGGCTTGGCCCTCAGGGGTTCGGGCCAGATGGACTTCCCCCATCCCTCCCGATGCCAACGGCCTCAAGATTTGCCAGGTCTTCTTCTCCACGAGATCCTCGAATCAATAAAGGAAGTTTAGCATCTCTTGTGCCAACCGGGGCACAAAATTATTGACACTTTTTGTGCTTTCTTCAGATAGATCCAAAAATTTTCCATCAAAAGCAGGCACTTAAGATTGGCATTCGTATTGCTTAATTATTCCTCTCAGAAGGAGATTGTTATGAGCTTTACCATTATCTGTTCTCCAAGATTCAACCTTTGAGGAAGCTATGAAAACAGAAGATGCTTGCAGCCAAGTGAATCAATTTTATCAGAAAATTGCCGATCTGACTCAAGAGCGAAACGGACTCCAACGAGACTTGACCGAGGTGAATGATGCGATAACAAGCGTAGATCATCTCGCTCATATGAGTACCGGCGAGATCGCTACGGAGCTGAAAAGTGAAATCGTGAGACTGACTCATGTGGCGGGTTCTCTCGGCTCTCAGATCAACACGTTGAATGAGAAGATTAAGGCAGTCTTAGCCTCCTATGAGGCACTTCAAAAGATCACCAAGGTAACACACACTGTGCCCCATCGTTTCTTGGCTAGGTGTCCTCATGGCGGCACAACTCGGAAAATAATTCCATCACAACCGAACCCACCTGCATCTAAGCTTCCTGGGAAGGCTAGACCTATTTGGTGAAAGGCCGCTTTAAAGAACTGGGCAACCTCCGCTGACAACACTACGGATCCATCGATACAGTGACTCAATTATTTGCCTATCATCATTTAGCCAGCGGTCTATCGGATACCGAAGTCATTTCACCTAAAGTCTAAGCTGATTTTTAGCACAATTCGCGTCAAACCGGCTCCGGTTTTGAAAGCGCGATTTGTGTCACAAAGAGCCCTCTTTTCTTAGAAATTGTTAAAAATCAATCAGTTATAGATTGGCATCTTGATTGCTAAACATAGGAGTATGACTTACGTCGGTTCAAACAATCCTTATCTCCTGTATCGAGGCCTCGAGCCCGAACCCCAACCCAATGTGGTCGGGCAAGTCGGCGCCGCCTATGCCCAAATGAATGTAACGACGGCGTCCGTCCTTGGAGCGGCGGCCGCTGCGCCGACGGGGCTTACAATGCCGCCAATAATGTTCAATGGATCGCCTGCCGTGACACGAACCAACGGCATCAATGCCTTGGCTTTGATGGGAGGACTGTTGGGGGTTGCTGGAGCCGTCGCGGGTGGAGTTGCGATTGCGAATGCATTGTCAAAGTCGGAGGGTTCTTCGGGAGAGGCAAAAAGTGAGACTAAGAATGAATGGAAAACGCTTGATGAACTTCGCAATACTAATTTTAGCGAATATCTAAGGCTTAAGGAGCTGGCCAAAGGAGCGGGCCAAACTCCTAATACACCAGCCACAATTGCCCCCTCGCCCGTTTCAGTTGAACCAACGATTCAGCCGCCATCTGAACCTGTAAAACAAGAGGGTGCCTCCTCAGACCCAGCAACACCCAATCCCGAGGTCACACCTGATCAGCAGACAGAGCCACCCGAGCAGCCCATTATATACGATGGGAAAACGCCTCTCCCGCTTTATCAACCACCGAATAAACCACTGCCGCCTCAAGATACACAGTCACCGGCTGGCGATGTCTTTCAACCTTAAAGGAACAGGTAAAATGGATTTCGCAAACATCATCGGTTCTGTCGCATCGGCTTTCGGATCTGGCTTCGGCAATGCGTCTGGACCTTCTCCCGAGGCCAGCAAGACCATGGGGATTTTGAATGGGTTTACAGCAGCCACTGGAGTTGCGGCTGCTGACGCCCCCGTGGCTTTCGCTGGGAGCGCGGATGACGGGAGTGAACATCACATTTCCATGACTGCTGAGGGAGTTCAGGACCATGAGGTCTATTTTGATCACGTTCATGAAAATTGATGATCTTTATGAACACGGAAGAACGACACGACATTCTCTTGAAATTTTTCAGTGGACTGATGTCTCTCCAACAGGCCTGCGAGAAGTTGAAAGTCCATCGCACCACCCTCTGGCGTCTCCGTCGCAAGTGGGAGCAAGAAGGAGCCGCCGCTCTGGCGCACGGCCTCCGCGGCCGTCGCTCCAACGGCGCCAAGGCGGACACATTTCGAAAGCACGTCTGCGATCTCTTCGCCTCCGCCTACAAGCCTTTGGGCCATACCGCGCATTCCTTCTATGAAAAGGTCGCCCGAGACCTCCCAGATTACGTCTGCTATAAAACCGTCTTTGCGTGGCTCCGCGAGGCGGGGCTTACGGATAGCCTTTCTTCCTGACCCACGTTGCATTTCTGCCTTCCGGCAACAAAAATCGCCTCCTGCCGAAAGACTGCGCAAGTAGGAGGACGATATGCTATCTGGAATTCCCCCAATTCAAGGCTTAGGCTTGTCCCATGCGCGCCCGTCGGCCGCCGGGCCTGCCGTGACAACAACCTCGGCGTCCGTGTTGCGCTCAACCGCATCTTATTTGGCGGCGCCGGTTTTAGCCTTGTCGACCTTGATCGCCGGATGTGCTGAAAATACGGCCGCCCGAGCGGAATTAAGTTATGGCGGTTCTAATCAGGTTGATGCAGCCGTTCCCTTCGGCAAGAACTCAAGCTTGTCATTTCCTCAGGGGTCTCAGGTCCAGATGCTGAACGACTTGTCACGACAAGGCGCTCCCGCCAAGCGAATCATGCTGAGCGGTAGTACCAGAGTCGGCGATTTGGCCTTTTCCGGCGGGGATATGCTCTTTTTCACGGATGACGACCCGCCTTTACTCTATCGAATCATCCCGAATTCCGAAATGGTTGTGAATGGCGCGCACTGTCCCGCCCAACAGCTTATCGAGTTAAAGGACGGTCGGTTTGATTGCTCGACTCCTTCATTAGGCCCTTCATCGGGGGCGACAACAAACGTCCCGGACGTCAAGCGCATCCGGGATTGGATCTCCCAACGTTTCGGCATTACGGTCGAAGTGCTGCAACAAAACACGACGGCCGACGGGATTCAGATCCAGGCGGCCCCGGATTTGGAGTCGGAACAATTGAAGTCCTTGGAGAAGGAGCTGCAGAAAGCGCCGCCCGATTTTCTTCGTAGCTTGGGACTTCAACATATCGTCTTGACCGGCGAGATGACGCGCTCGAATCCGGACGGCTCGACGATCCAGACGTATGTCTGGATGCAGAACGGGCCGGCTGTCCAGACGCCGAGCTTAGACGACAAGATGTATCTCCGCGATGCGTCGGTCTTCTATTACGGGGTGTTTCGCGACTATGATGCGTTGAAGGGCGGTCTGGAAAAAAATTGCAACGCCTCCGACGCAAACTGCTCCGCCCGAATTCAGAACAAGGCCTGGGCCGCCCTTGAGTCTCCTCCGGCTCCGTCCACAGACGGAACGGAAGACGGAACGGAAGATGGGACGGAATATGGAATAGAATATGGAATGGAAGATGGAACGGAAGATGGAACGGAAGAGGCACCCGTGGTTCCCCCGGAAGATACATCGAGATACGACGACGAACAGGCGGATTATTGCCGTATCCTTTTTCGTTTGAATGTTCCTGAAGACAAACAGAGCCTCTATACTCCCATTCTGGCCTCGCCAGGACGATTAGCCAAAATGCAGCAGATGAAGGCCTGGCTCTTGGAGTGGTCCGGCGGCAGGTTGAGCGAACGATTTTGGAACGACCTCGAAGCGGGAAAGGTCGGGGCGGACTATTGGAAGTAGACCCTTAGATCAATCCCTTCAAATAAAAGACAAGCCCGATGAATCCTCCGGCCGCGCCGCCCCACCAGAGGGCGCTTTTGCGGACGATCATGGAGAGGGCGGCGAAAATCAGAGAGGCTTGGAAGAAGGTCAGCGCATAGGCGAACCAGTGGTGCTTGTGAAGGGCGTGATCCGATAATTCGATTTCTTCGTCCCGATTCTTCTCAAGCTCTTTGGCATGCTCGGAAATCTGCTCCTTTTCCTTTTCGTAGGTCGCAGCTTTTTGAGTCAGCTCTGCCGTATCGCCTTTCGCGAGGTCGATTCTGAGTCCGGTCAGCTGGGACTTGATCGATTTCGCCTGAAAGAAGCTCCATTGGTCCGAGGCCTGATTTTGGTACAGGATCGCCTGATTCTTGTGGAGCATCGCCGTGGCCAACGTGTGTTCGCTGCTCAAGGCGGCGACGGCGGCGAGTAAGGCGAGGATGGCGGAAAGGATGGCCGTGCGCGTGGCTAGAGAGGGGTCGGGATGGCCGTGGGCCGCGTGTTCCACCTTCTCCATCATTTCATGCGTTTCGAGGGCTTCCGACATGGGGCAGCAGACTAGAAAGAGAATGCCTTTTCGGCAAGAAGGATTTTTAGTGCCATTTTAATAATTTTGACACAGTAAGTCTAAAAAATATATATAAAACAGTAAGTTATATAATATATTCATTTACAGTGTGGTCGCTGTGTTGATATATTTGTTTGGTGAGAGCGAGTTTTAAGCCCTTCCTTTTCAGTTTCCTCTTATTAATGGTCTTCACCTCCTTGGCGCATGCCCAGGATTTTATGACCGATCAGGCGTGTGCTTTGAATCGAGATCGGATGCCCAGGCCCGTGCGCTTGGCGTCCGCCGCGGAGTGGAGGCATGTGGCCACCTGGTTAGAGAATGCCGGAGTGAGTGCGAGCAACGGAGCCTTGGTGGGTGACCTCGTCCATCTCCAGATGGGGGTCGGTTATCCCCTGGATCCGAACGTCAATGTCTTCGTTTCCGCCAGCTCCGGTCTTCACTTGGGCTTTACCTTCCGATGAGATTCCTGAAAAAGGCCTCGACTTTTCAAGGGGCTTCCGTTAGAAAATTCCGCTTTCAGAAAACCAGGCCTTTGCCTTAAGGCGGGGCGATCCTAACCAAAGAAGAGGACAGTATGGCAGGCATCGAAAATGTAAGGAATATCGGTATTTCGGCCCACATCGATTCGGGCAAGACGACGCTCTCCGAGCGCATTCTTTTTTACACGAAAAAGATCCACAAGATCGAAGAGGTTCGCGGCAAATCGGGCGTCGGCGCCACAATGGACTTCATGGATCTCGAGCGCGAAAAGGGAATCACCATTCAATCCGCCGCCACCTATGCGCGTTGGAAGGATATCGAAATCAACCTGATCGACACGCCGGGACACGTGGATTTCACCATCGAAGTGGAACGCGCCCTCCGCGTTCTAGATGGAGCCGTCCTTGTTTTATGCGCGGTCTCGGGAGTCCAGAGCCAGTCCATCACCGTCGACCGTCAGATGACCCGTTATCACGTCCCGCGTATCGCGTTCGTCAACAAGATGGATCGTGCCGGGGCGGATCCGATGCGCGTGATGCACCAATTGCGAGACAAACTGGGGCACAACGCCCACATGATCGCGATGCCCGTCGGGGCCGAGGACAAATTTCAAGGCGTGATCGACTTGGTCGAGATGAAGGCCAATTATTTCGACGGAGACAACGGCGAAAACATACGTATCGAAGACATCCCGGCCGACCTGCAGACGCAGGCCAAGGAGCTCCGGCACGAACTCGTGGCCGCCATGGGCGATTTCGACGACGACGTCGCGCATCTTTATCTGGAAGACAAGGAAGTGCCGCCGGCCATGTTGCGCAAGGCGCTTCGCAAGGCAACCTTAAGCCTCAAATTTATTCCGGTCATGATGGGATCGGCCTACAAGAACAAGGGCGTGCAATTGCTTCTGGACGCCGTCGGACATTACCTTCCGGCGCCGAACGAGGTCACGAACGAGGCCCACGATCAGGACAAGGAAGAGGAGAAGGTGATCCTTCAATCCGTGTCGGATAAACCGTTCGTCGGGTTGGCGTTCAAGTTGGAAGACGGCCGCTTCGGCCAGTTGACCTACATGCGGATCTATCAGGGCAAGATCGGCAAGGGCGACTGGATCATGAACTGCGTGAACCAGAAGAAGGTAAAAATTCCGCGCCTGGTCCGCATGCACGCCGATGAAATGCACGACATCGAGTCGGCTTCCGCCGGCGATATCGTTGCCATGTTCGGCGTCGAGTGCGCCTCCGGCGACACGTTCACCGACGGGGACATCCGTTACACGATTACCTCCATGCACGTGCCGAACGCCGTCATCTCGCTTGCGATTGCCCCGAAGGACAAGGCGGCGTCGGCCAACTTCTCCAAGGCCTTGAACCGTTTCACCAAGGAAGACCCGACCTTCCGCGTGCATCGCGACGAAGAATCGGCACAGACGATCATCTCCGGCATGGGCGAGCTTCATCTGGAAATCTATATGGAGCGCATGAAGCGCGAGTACAATTGCGAGGTCATCGCCGGCAAGCCCCAGGTCGCCTTCCGCGAGACGATCACGAAGAAGACCGACTTCATGTACCAGCACAAGAAACAGACGGGCGGCTCGGGCCAATACGCCAAGATCGCCGGCTATTTCGAGCCGCTGCCTGCGGACGCCGTGCAGACCTACGAGTTCGTGGACGAGATCGTCGGCGGGAAGATCCCGCGCGAATTCATTCCCTCCTTCGACAAGGGTTTTCATGAACAGTTGAAGAAGGGGCTCTTGATCGGTTTCCCCGTCGTGGGCGTGCGCGTGGTCATCAACGATGGCGCGTATCACGAGGTCGACTCGTCCGATATGGCGTTCCGGATCTGTGCCATGACGGCGGTGCGTGAGTTCTACCATCAATGCGGGCCGATCATCTTGGAGCCGATCATGCGGTTGCAGACCCAGGCCCCGGAGGAGTTCCAAGGCTCGGTCGTCGGCCAGATCAACCAGCGCCGCGGCGTGATCATCAGCACGGGGACGGTCAATAAATACGTCCAGGTGGATGCTGAAGTTCCTTTGTCGGAGATGTTCGGCTATTCGACCGATCTCAGGAGCGCGACGCAGGGCAAGGGCGAGTTCCAGATGGAGTTCCTCAAGTACGCTCCCGTTCCGCGTAATGTCCAAGAGGAGCTGGTTAAGAAGTATCAAGAGAAACGCGCTGCGGAGAATAAATAATATGAGCCGCTTTGATTCCGTCCTGAACGAGCTGAGAGAACTTCAATCGCGCCTGAAAATGACCGCCAATCGTTTGTGGTCGATCAAGCTCTCCTTGGCCTCCGCTTCGCAAGAGGGGCATACGGAGGGAGATTTTCTTCCGCGGCGCCTGACGCTCCGTGAGAAAGAGGAGCAGTCGGAGTTCGAGCGTTTGTTGAACCGATTGAACCGGCTGATTTCCCAGCATTTAGACAGCTCGCTGATCGCCTTCAGTTCCATCGAGGACGTGGAGACTGTTTCGCGCATCAGCAAAATGATCCGTTACATCCACAACTCCTTCGCCGGCGAATTGCCTTTGGGGCAGACCTGGGCGAAACTCAACGCGGCCTTGCCGGCTTATTCCAAAAACTGACGACCTTTGAAGCGTATCCTCCCGGTCTTGTGGCTCGTGCTTCTCCTCTCGACTCCCTGCAGGGGCTGGAGCGCGGACTCTGAAGCCTCAGGCGAGAAAGAATCCAAATTGTCGTGGGGTTTTACGGAGGACATCCTCTCCCGCTATATTTGGCGGGGTTTCGCTTATACCCGCGGCCCGGTCATGCAGCCCGAAGGCTGGGTTTCGGCTTATGGATTCACGTTCGATCTTTGGAGCAACTTTGTCCTCAACGACGAACCCAATCAGGGTCAGTTCAATGAAGTCGACCCCTCGCTGACCTACAGCCATAGCTGGGGACCCTTCACCGTCGAGCCTACGATCGAAAATTATAACTACCCGAATCAGATGAACGCGCCCTCCACCGCGGAATTCGATCTGAAGCTGTCCTACGGTTTGGGTCCGGTGACGCTCACGACCACGCACAACTTCGATATCATTCGTTATCGCGGATCTTATTTCGGTGATTTTACCGCGGGTATCGAGCACGAGTTTTTTCCGAAATTCTCCATGGCGACGTCGGCTTCCCTGGGATGGGGCAGCAGCAAATTCAATGAAACCTACGGAGGCGTTTCGAAGGCCGCTTTGAATCTCTTTTTGTGGCGCATGGAGTTCGTCTACCAGGCGTTCAAACACGTCTCTTTTCGCCCGCATATGGAGGTGAACGTCCTCATCGATTCGGACTTGCGCCAGGGAGTTTCGACGGGTCAGTCTCCGGAAATCGTGAGCGGCGGACTGGCGCTGCTTCTCACGTTTTGATTCCTGAAGCTTAATGACCTTCTATCCTATCGCCGAAGATTGTTTGGATCGCCATGCGGAAAGCCCAAAAACCAAGGGCAAGACGGCCCTGCTGTTTATTGACGCCAAAGGAAAAGCGGAGAGCTGGAGTTATGAGGCCCTGTCTCTGGCGACGAACCGCATGGCGCGCGCCCTCGCCGGAGCCCATTTCCGCGCCGGCGCGAGGCTGATCCTCCAGCTTCCGAACGGACCCGATTTCCCGATCGTGTTTCTCGGAACCATGAAGCTCGGCGCCGTACCCATTCCCGTTTCTCCGATGGCAACTCCCTCCGAGCTGGATTTCCTTCGAAGAGACAGCGGAGCCAAGATCGTCGTCACGACGGCCTCGCCGCTCTTGAGAAACTACCGCCGGTTTCCGACGGATTTTAAGTCGAAGAAGACGTCGCCGAACGATCCGGCCTTTTGGCTTTACACCAGCGGGACCGAAGGACGCCCTAAGGCGGTGATCCATGCCCATCGGAGCCTTCCCGCCCACGATGCGCGATCCCGTGTTTGGATGAAGCTCCGTCGAGACGACGTGGTCTTCAACACCAGCGCCCTGAATTGGAGCTATGCCTTGACGACCGGCCTCCTCGATGTTTGGAGGCGGGGAGCGACTTCGGTGGTCAGCGCCGCGGGCCTCGATCCGGCGACGATCGGAAAAATTATTTCGGAACACAAAGTCTCCGTCTTCATGAGCGTGCCTGGAATCTACCGGCGCTTAGTCCAGGCTCCTCGTCGCATTTTTAAATCCGTCCGTGTTTGCTTGTCCGCAGGGGAAAAACTTTCATCGGAAGCGAGGGAGGCCTTTCGAAGGTCCACCGGCCTCGCGATTTACGAAGGCTTGGGCATGACGGAACACAGCGTCTATCTGGTTCAGCGGTTCGGAGAACGCCTCGTCCCGGGGTCCTGCGGAAAGCCCGTGCCGGGGACGCGGATCGCGATCCTGCGCGATGACCTGACGCAGGCCCGTCCGGGCGAAGCGGGCATCCTCGCCTCGCATCGCTCGTGTCCCGGCCTGATGCTCGGTTACTACCGCCGGCCCGGTGAACAAAGGCGATGTTTTCGCCGGGAATGGTTCTTGAGCGGCGACCTCGCGTATCGGGACGCGCGAAACAACTACTTTTACCTCGGACGCCGGGACGACGTGATCACCGCGGGTGGATACCGAATCTCGCCTTTGGAGGTGGAGGCGGCGGTCAACCGCCATCCGTCGGTCTTGGAATCCGCGGCCGTTGGGAAGGTTCTGGAAGGCGGGAAGACGATCGTCGCCTGCTACGTCGTCACGAGCGAAAAACAAAAGGAAGGCGAGCGTCTGGCGCAGGACATCTTGAGGTTTGCGGGGGAGCGCCTGGCGCGGTATAAGGTTCCCCGAAAGGTCGTCTTCGTGGCGCGTCTGCCGAAAACGAAAAACGGCAAGATCCGGAGGAATGAGCTCTCATGTTAGCATGGCTGGATCGCCGCAATCCGCATTGGCGTCCTTTTTGGGTCGTTCTGGGATTTGTTGTCGCCGGTCTTTTGGGTGTGGTTGATTACCTCACGGGTCCGGATCTTTCCCTCCTCGTCTTCTATCTTTTTCCGGTGTTTCTGGGGTCTTGGTTCGGGGGAAGGCGCGCGGGTATCCTCATTTCGCTTTTGAGCTCCGGGACGTGGCTCATCGATGACGTCATGTCCAAATCTCCGCATACGCCCCCCGCCGTTCCGTACTGGAACGTTGCGGTGAAACTCATCCTTTTCTTCCTTTTTACGCACATGGTTATTCTTATCCGCGATCTGATGGATCGCGAACGCTCCCTGTCCAGGACCGACGACCTGACCGGCATCGAAAACAGAAGGGGTTTTGTCGAATCGGTGGAGCAGGAGTTGAAGCGATCGCGTCGGTACCGTCATCCTTTCTCGATCGCTTACATGGACATCGACAACTTCAAGGCGGTCAACGATCTTTTCGGCCATTCGACGGGAGATTCGGTTTTGAAATCGGTCGCCGTCGCCATTTTGCGGTCGGTTCGAGAGACGGATCACGTCGCCCGTCTGGGGGGCGACGAATTCGGCGTCCTCTTGGCCGAGACCGATCAGGCGGGGGCGCGCGTGGTGGTGGATCGGTTGCGAAAAAATTGGGAATCCGTGGTGCAGAAGAAACAGTGGCCGATTTCCTTCAGTCTCGGTATGGTCAGTTGCTACGAACCGCCGGAGTCGGTCGATGGTTTGATCCGCGCGGCTGATGAACTCATGGACAGCGTCAAGACATCCGGAAAGAGCGGCGTCAAATACGGAACCTGGGAGAAGACGTGAAGGTTCTTTTGGTGGAAGACGATGCGCGCGTCGCGAGCTTCATTCGGAGAGGCCTGAAGGAGGAGACCTATACCGTGGACGTCGCCTCCGACGGCGAGCAGGGGCTCTTCATGGCGCAGACGGGGGAATACGACCTCCTGATTCTCGACGTCATGCTTCCGAAAAAAGGCGGACTGGATGTCTTGAGGAGTTTGCGCGCCGGAGGCGCCGGCGTGCCGGTTCTTTTACTGACGGCGAAGGACGAACAACAGGACAAGGTGGCCGGACTCGATGCGGGCGCGGACGACTATCTGACGAAACCCTTCGGCTTCGAAGAATTGCTGGCGCGCATTCGGGCCCTCCTGAGGCGCCGCGGAAATCTGGTTCCGACGGTCCTGAAGGCCGCCGACCTGGAGATGGACACCCTCCGCCACCGCGTGACGCGGGCGGGACGCGAGATCGTCTTGACGAACAGGGAATACGCCCTCTTGGAATATTTCTTGAGGAACGTGAACCAGGTCGTCACGCGCACCATGCTCGCCGAGCACGTTTGGGAGCAGAATTTTGATCCCATGACGAACGTCATCGACGTCCATGTGGCCCGTTTGCGCCGCAAAATCGACGAAGAATTCCCGTTGAAACTCCTCCAGACCATCCGCGGCAAGGGATACATCCTCGAGGCCCCTCAAACGTGATGATCCGCTCCATTCGGGTCAGCCTGACGCTCTGGTACGTGGGGCTCCTCGCGGCGGTCCTTATTTTCTTCGGCTGGGGCCTCTACAAGCGCGTCTCCTCCAACGTCTATCAAAGCGTCGACGACCGTCTTTACATTCAGGCAGACGGGATCGCCGAAACCATCCTCTCGTTTTGGGAGGCTGAATCGCAGAGAGAGCAGGAGGTGTTGGAGGCGCAGGTCGCCCAACACCGACGGCGTTCCGCTCCGTCCCTAACCATCCAACGCGAGATCGCCGAGGGCCGTTTCCCGGATCTCGTCAAGCGCTGGGCCACCGAGACGGGCGAGACCGAGATCACGCATCCCGTAAGAGTTCTGAGCAAGAACGGCGAGGTCCTTCACATGTCCTCGTCCTTTCAAAAGATGGATCTTCCCTTAAGCCTGCCGGCCGTCCGCGAAGCGCAGGAGCGTCAGACCGTCTATGAAACGTTTTCCGTTGGGGATGACCGCTGGCGGCTCATCACCTATCCCGTCATGGACGAAGGCAAAGTCTTGTACTTGATGCAGACCTTCGCGTCTCTTCGCCAGGCGGATACGTCCCTGGATAGGCTCCAATTGGGCCTTTTGTGGCTGATCCCTCTGACCCTTTTGTGGACCAGCGTGATCGGATGGTTTCTGGCAACGCTTGCGATGAGGCCCGTTGCCTTCATGATCGAACAGGCCGAAAGCATCGGCGCCGACCACCTTCATGAGCGCTTGGTGGTTCCGAAGACGGGGGACGAACTCGAGCGTCTGGCCTTAGCGTTCAACAACATGCTGGGCCGCCTCGAGAGGGCCTTTCGCAGGCTCCGCCAATTCAGCGCGGCCGCCTCCCACGAATTACGGACGCCGCTCACGGTCATGAAGGGGGAATTGGAATTGGCTTTGAGAAGGCCCCGTGATGTCGAGGAATACCAGCGCGTGCTGAAGACGCAGCTGGAGTCGTTGAATGAGATGGTGCAGATCGTCGAACAGCTTTTGCTGCTTGGGAGGAGCGAAGCAGGGGAGGGAGCCGTCGAATGGCGGCTGGTTGACCTCCATGATTTAGCGACCCATGTCGTTCATGCGCTCAAGCCCTTGGCCGACGCCAAAGCGGTCGTGCTCGAAGTGAAGGGAGCGCAGGATCTTTGCGTGAGGGGAGAGCAGCTTCTTCTGAGTCGCCTTCTTTCGAATCTGGTCGACAACGCCATCAAGCACACCCCGTCCGGCGGACGGATTTCCATCACCATCGCGCGCAGCCTCAATGAGGCGGTGCTTCGGGTCCAAGACACGGGGCCGGGTATTCCGGCCGAGCAGCTCCCGAAAATCTTCGATCGGTTTTTTCAAAAACCGCTGACGACGGGATCCGTCGGCTTGGGCTTGGGACTCTGCCGGTGGATCGCCGAGGCGCATCAGGGGCGGATCGAAGTGGTGTCGTCCCTGGGCAAGGGGACCGAATTTTCCGTCTTTCTCCAGATGAAAAAATCGTCATCTTAAATTCATTTACCCTTCATTCCTTATGTCTAAGATGGGCCACA
>CAZWYB010000023.1:10360-18869 GCA_964637745.1 uncultured Pseudomonadota bacterium | reverse complement strand
GGACGAAAGCGCAGAAGGTTACGATCCCAATAAAGGATCTCATCAAGAAGACGGGGAACATCCAGATCCTCTACGGCAACATTGCCAAAGACGGTGCCGTGGCAAAGATCACCGGTAAGGAAGGGTTGTCGTTCACCGGAAAGGCAAAAGTCTTCGACAGCGAGGAAGACGCGATCATCGCGTTGGAGAAGAAAAAGATTCAGAAGGGCGACGTCATCGTCATCCGCTACGAGGGTCCCAAGGGCGGGCCCGGCATGAGCGAGATGCTCAAGGTCACCGCCGTCGTGATGGGGTTGGGGCTCGGCAAAGATGTCGCGCTCATCACCGACGGGCGCTTTTCCGGCGGGACGCACGGCTTTGTGGTCGGCCACATCACGCCGGAGGCTCAGTTGGGGGGCGTGATCGCGGTGATCGAGGACGGTGACGAAATCACGATCGATGCCAACAAAAGGGTCGTGAACCTCAATCTGGAAGCGAAGGAAATCGAGAATCGCCTCAAGCGGTGGAAGGCACCGCCGTTCAAGGCGACTCAGGGCACTCTTTATAAGTTCATCAAAAATGTTTCGTCGGCGTCCGAGGGCTGCGTGACTGACGCCTGAATCAGGAGATCTTAAATGAAAAGACTTTGCCTCTTCGTGATCCCGGCGCTTCTTGCGTCCGGCTGTAATAAATTGACCGACTTGGATCATCAGGCCGCTCAGAAACTGCAAGGAGCCATCGGCAACGCCGTCGGCATCGGAAAAGTGGTTCCGCAGTCGCCCCAGAATTCGGAGGAGAGCCCGTCCAAAGGGTCTTCGACAAGCGATCCGGACCAATCCCTTTTGCTTAAGTTGAACGGTTACATCGATTGCTTGAACCGCGGGGTGCCGCGGGCGGAGGACAGCTACAAGCGTTATCTGACGTGGGCGAACAAACAGACGGGTCCGACCTGCACGGAGACCTACATCTCCTATGGTCTCTACAGCCTCTACGAAGACAGCGTTCAAAAGTGCCGCGACGCCGCCGAGAAAGGCAAATCCATGACCCCGTCGTTGCCTGAGGTTGAATCCGCCGCCGCAGATTTTGCGTCCTGTAACGCGGATCTCGTTCCCTTGGTGAAGAAGGCGGACGATTACTATGACCAACAGGACTATCGGGACGACCATTGCGCGAAGGCGAAGGAGTGGCATCCGCAGTTGATCGCCACCTTTGAAAAGTGCTTCGATGCGGCGAAGCGTCTCAGCCACGGCGTGGACCTTTTAAAGGGAGACTTGGATCGGCGACGCTTGGTGAAGCTGGAAAAGGACGGCCCGAGCTTTCAGGCTGCGACGCTCCGCCTCCTGCTCGGCGCGAACGATTTGCTCAAGACCTTCGGTTCGGACGGAAAGGTGGCCAAGGACGCCTTCACGCCCAAGTGTTTGGAGCTCGAGAAGAATTTTCAGGTGATGGATGACTATGCGTCTTCGCACCGGGACGAGATCAGCCGCGTTTTCTGGGGCAGCGCATTCGTGAGCAGTGCCAAGAGCTTCGTGAGCGAGGCCAAATTCATCCGCCGCGACCTGGAGGACGGCAAGAGCCCGGGCGACCGCCTCGAGCACATGGTCGACGACTACAACCGTCTGGTGAACGACTCGAACAATCTCCGATACTAGCCATGCCTTTGGAACTTGAAGGAGGGGCCGAGCTGGATGGAGGGCCCCTCAGCGCTTTGTCGGAATCTTATTTCACAACCCATGCGAACGGCATGCATTCGGTCCTGCATTTGGAGGGGCGCCTCGACCTTTCCGCCTTTCGCGAGGCGGTACGCCGTGTTCAGGAGGAGTTTCCGGTTCTGTCGAGCCCCCTCATCGAAGAGAAAAAGGGACATTTTTATTACTTGAAACGCCGGAGGCTCGAGACATATCCGCCATTGACGGTTCAAGAATGCGATTGGGATATCGCCGCATCGGATCGTCGAGAGGCCGTTATGAAGATCCTGCGCGAAAGGCATACGAAGCCTTTCGATTTATTTTCGGAGCCCCCGGCCCGTTTTCTGCTCCTCCGTTTTTCGGGGGATCGCTCCTCCTTTGTCGTCAATATGCATCACACGTGCGCGGACGGATATGTTCTCCTCTCGATCCTGAAGTCGGTAGTGATCGGCTATGACGGCCTCGTCTCGGGTGCGGCCCAAATCCATGCCGCCTTGTTCCGAAATACGGCGGAGAAGCGCACCCCTATTTTACCGAATTATCGTGCCAATGCCGTCGGTCTCTTGAAGGAGATGTATCTGAGGCGAAGGCATCCTTTGATCAGGCGTCCGCGTCGATCCGGTCGTCCTGTCGAGCCGTCCTTTGGATCTCTGGTTTTAACGGCCGATGAGACCGGTTCTGTGTTGAGTCGGGCCAAGCGATTGGACGTGACGGTGAACGATCTTTTGAACGTCGCGATCATCCGTGCGATCGACGACGTACGGGGTTTTCCGGAAGGCCTGATGGCTGTTTGTCTCCCCATCAATCTGCGTCGTTATGTTAAGGAAGAAGGGCGTTACGGGAATCTGACGTCCGGATTTTACGTCCATTTGGATCGCCGGCAGAGGCTTGGCAACGTCCTCGAGGCCTTCGTCGGACAGCGTGCCCGATGCATGCGGGAGGGGCGCGCCCAGTTTCATCTGATCCTCTTGCAGAAGATGTACCGCCTGCTTCGGTTTTGGCCCCAGGAAAAACGGATCGCCTGGTTGCGCCGGATGGGAGGCTATTCGGCCACCTTTTTCTGTTCGAATTTGGGAGACATCCGGTTTCACGGATCTACGGAGGGTGGACTTCGGGTGACGGATTACGATCTTTTGGTCTCTCCGAACCGTCATGCGGATTATTCGGTGATCGCCTTGACGTACAATGACCGGCTGAAATTGTCGATTTCGACCGATCGAGCGGTGATTGACCCGGAGGAAGTTTTGCTGTTTCAGGAACGGCTGAAGGCGCTATTGCTTCTCGGAGAAGAAAGATGCGCGGCATGACCGGGACGATCTACCGACAAAAAAAGGACGGATTGGCGATCCGCGTCGGGCTCCGGCCGAAGGCCGAGCTCCTGGATTTGCTGAAGAGGATCGTTTGGGGCGGCCAAGGTTCGCGATTTCAAGTGCAGGGGATCGAAAAAAGGATCGGCCGCCTCCGGCGCCCCCTTTTCATGAGTCTGGAAAAAGGGGGGGAGGTGATCGGCGGTTATTGCTTCAGCCGGCGCGAGGTGAAGGTCTTGGGAAAAAATCATGCGGCCGTCTTTCGGACGGCCTTTGCCGTCGACGATCGGCATGCGGGTAAGGGCTATGGAAGGCTTTTGGCGAAAGTTTCGAAGGACTATTTCCAAAGGCGGTCGACGGGCCTGTCCTATGGTTTCGTCGAAGACACGAATGTTCGTTCTCTCAAGGCCTTGAGAAAGGCGCGTTACGATCACATCGGCTCTTTCGAGCCGGTTCTCTTCAGTCGGCTGCGGCCGCTCCGGAAGATCGCGTTCTCGATCCTCAGCGAGAAGGAAGAAAGACGGTGGAAGGCGCATCTTCAGAAGATCTATCGGGACCACGCCTTGGTTCATTTTGATTCCCCGAAGGGCGAAAACTATTTTGTGGCAAAAAAACGGGGAAGGATCACCGCCGGGGTCCAAGCCCGCCGCGTTCAGATGCGTCTGAAGGAGATCGAAGGACCCTTCGGACTGCTTCTCAAGTGGAGTCGTTTTCAGAGGTGCGAGTTTCTGACCTTCGAGGCGGTTTATCACCGCAAAGGATTTCAACGCGACCTGTTCGCCCTCTTGGAAACTTTATTAAGTGAATTTGGCGTCCGTTGCGGCGTCCTCTTTTTGGATCGACGGAGCCCTTGGTATCCCCTCTTCAAGCGGTCCGGTCAGTTGGGACTTTTCGACAAACTGCATCCCACGCCTTCCATTCATGTCATGGGCTTGGGGATCAAGAAAGAGATCGGTCCTTACTACATCTCCGCATCCGATGTGATCTGATGCGCCGAAGTCAGATGACGTCCGCGTTGACTCGCGGCCGATCTTCGGTTAAAAAAGACGGATGAAACTCAGGGAGGGGGACCCCATGTTAAAATTCAAGAGGATCGGCGGCTTGGTGGTGGCAGCGGCGTTTTTGGTTCTTCTCGCCAAAGGGTCCAGCGGTTGTGGGAGCGGCGGTGGGGGTGGAGGTTCCGGTGCCGCCGTTTCCACGGATGCAGCCGCCAATCTGAGTTTGATCACGAACTTCATCAATGCCGGCCTCATTAAGGGGACATGGAGAAACAACAACTTCGGGTCGTCCGGCGCCATCACGATCACTCCTTCGTTTGATACGGCGACCAATAAGATGACGGTGATCGTCGATATCGACGGCAATGTCTTCGGCGGCGCCGACCCCGATCCCGAGACTTTCACCGTGGACATGACCGATTTCATCAAGAACGGAACGGCGACCGTCACTCTTCATTCCGACACCTATGGAGATATCACCGGCACGGTCACGTTTTTGAGCGACGGAACGGGTACCTTCACGGCGACGGCCACCAATATTCCCGCCGGTGCGACCAACGCCTCGACCTCGGGGACCTTCTCGATCAGCGGCACGACCGTCACCTACGCCCAAAAATCAGCCAGCTTTACCTTTAGTGGGACGCCGATCACCGTCTCGAGCACCTTCTAGGCCTCTGGGATGAAGTCAACATTCGCTCGTGTTTACAAGGAAACCTTGTGGAGGATTTACGCCCGCTCCGTCTCTTTCGTGAGCGTGTTGGGATTTGTGATCATCGTTGTTTTGGGCGGGTACGATCTCTTGGAATTGGCCTCTCCCAAATTCACGATGGCCTCTGGGCTTTACGAAAAATATCAGACCAACGAGACCTTTACCAAATTCGGCGCCCTAAAACAGGGGCTTTCGGACGACGAAGTGACGCGGGAGCGCATTTCCAATTACGAGCAATTGCTCCGTATGGAACGGCAGGATGCTAAGCAGAGCTTGGTGAAAATCGGTTTGGCCTGCCTGGCCCTTCTCATCTTGAACGGGTTTCTCTTTACGACTTACGATAGTTCTCCGCCAACTCCAGATAATGATCGCAGCCGATAGAGGCGCGTTGGGCCATTTCGGAGGAAACCGGGCCTCTCGGTTTGGCGGGGATCCCGGCCATGATGGTCAAGGGCGGGACGACCTCATGCTCCTTGATCAAGGCCCCGGCAGCGATGACGCTCCCCTTTCCGATCTTCGAATAGCTTAAAATAATCGAACCCATCCCGATCAGGCATTCGTCTTCGACGACGCAGCCGTGGACGATCGCATTATGTCCGATAGTCACGCGTCTTCCGATGAGCGTCGGACCATCGACCGTCTCGGCGTGGATGATCGTTCCGTCTTGGACGTTTGTTTCCTCGCCGATGACGATCCGGTTGACGTCGCCGCGAATGACGACGTTGTACCAGATGCTTACCTTAGGCCCGATCGTGACGTCGCCGATGATCGTCGCGTTCTCGGCGATGAAGGCCGTCGGATCGATCTTAGGCGATTTGCCCTGATAGGGTTTGAGGATCATGAGGTGAAGTTACATAGCATCGCTCCGTGCGAGTCAATCGGAGAGTGGGTGGGATTTGTCCTGAGAATGAGATATGCTTCGATAAATGAATTCCGCTCTCAAGAACATGCTCCTCTTTGCGGTGGGTATTTTGGTAGGTGTGGTTCCGACCTATTGGCTCCTTTCTCGCAGCGGTCCCGGAGAAAAGATGGGAGCGGTGACCGCTCAGAAGAGGGCGATGAATTTAAGATTGTCGAAAACTGAGGAGTCTTCGGAGGAGAATGGCGGTGAAGGTCGTTCATCATCCAAATCGCCGTCCATGCCGCAGAAGGGGCCGAAGATATTCGAAGATATCAAGGTGACATCGGACCGTTTGATTCAGGAAGGAAAAACCAAAGAGGCGATTCAAGAGCTGCAGGCCGCCTTGGCCGATTCGCCGGGCGATCCCCGATTAAAAACGGAACTGGGTTTTGCATTCGTCGAAGACGGTCAAATCGATCAGGCCAAACAGGTTTTTGAAAAGAAGCTGGCTGAAAATCCGGATGACCCGGAAGCCTATTTGGGACTTGGAGTCGTGGACCGGGTGAAAGGGAGTCCCGACGCCGCGTTGGTCAAACTGAACGAAGCCTTAAGTCGGGATCCCAACAACCCCGACGCGAAATTCAACATGGCCGAGATCTTGGCCTATGAACGGGGCGACGGCGGCACCGTCGCGGAAAAATATCTGGCGGAAAGATTTTACAACGAGCTCTTGGAGCAAAACTCCTCTGATCCGGATCTCCAAAACGGCCTGGCCTCCGTCTATCTCTCCTCGGGGCGGACGGACCGATCTGTCGGCATTTGGGAAAAGATGGTGCAGGAGCATCCGGACGAAAGCGTCCTCTACAGCAATCTCGGCGAGGCCTACGTAAAGTCGAATCGCCCCGATGACGCCATCGCCGTCAGTCAGAAGGCCCTGGAAAGAGACCCCAACAACAGCGACGCCTATTTTTTCATGGGTCAGTCGGAGATCGCTAAAGGAAATCAGCAACAGGGCGTCGACGCCATCCGCAAGGCGGCTGAGTTGGAACCCGATAATAAGGATTATCAGAAGAAGCTCAAGGAGCTGGGCGTTCAATGATCCCGGTGAAGTAGAAGCTCCTTCAACGGAACCGTCCTCTCCCGACCCGTTTCCGCATCCTTCACGCGGATCGGGTAGGCGGACAGTTGAATGCCTCCCCACAGGCTGAAGGCCAATAGGATCAGGGTTAACCAAGATAATATCTTCCCCCGCCGGTTCAGATTGCCGCTCAGGAACTTTTCCACGACCCTTTCGAAGACATCGGTCAGGCGGTCCATTGCTTGGCCTCCTCATGAAACGGCATTTGTTCCACCTTCTCGATTAACTCCTCCGCGTAGCGGGTATTGTTTTCGCGAAAGGAGCCGATGGCCAGGGAGGAGCTGATTTTGAGCTTGGCGAGTTGATGTTGGATCCTCAGGCCGAAGTGTTTCGCCGATTCGATCTGAGTTTGTGGCAAGCCGATCACGATGTGATTTTTTCGAAAGACGGTTGAGAAGTCCATGATCCGAAGATGTCGATTCAGAAAAATGTTTACCTCTTCCTCGCCTTCATCGCGGATTTTCAGCATGAGGAGGGAAAGATCCTGCTGGTAGCGCTCAAAACGAGCGAACTCGATTTGGAGCCTTTGTTGAAATTCCTCAAACCCTCCCTTTTGCATATGGTAGAGGTTGAAAAAGAGGCCTTTCTTGGCAAGCAGCTCCGAGAAGTTCCCGGATTCGGCGATGCGCCCCTGATCCAAAACGATGATTCGATCCACCCCTTTAATGGATGAAAACCGGTGCGCCACGAGGAGAACGGTCATTCTCTCGCGGCAGCGTCGTATCGTTTCTTGAATCAGGAATTCGCTTTCCGCGTCCAAGGCGCTGGCCGCCTCGTCCAGGAGGAGGACCTTGGGATTCATCACGAGGGCTCGCGCGAGGGCGATTCGCTGTCTTTGACCCCCCGAGAGATTTTGGCCGAAGGCTTCCAGGGGTGTGTCATAGCCTCCGGAGAGTCCCAAGATGAATTCGTGGGCGGCGGCGAGCATCGCCGCCTCGATCATTTCTTTTTCAGAGGCCTCCGGTCTCCCATAGAGAATGTTTTCGCGGACCGTTCCCGCGAAGAGGGAGACTTCCTGGAAGACGGCTCCGATTTGGCGCCTCAAACTTTTAAGATGGATCTGATGGATCTCATGGCCGTCGAACAAGATGGTCCCCTCGGAAGGCTGGTAAAATCCCATCAGGAGATTGAGAAGGGTCGATTTCCCGGCCCCGCTGGCCCCGACGATGGCCAGGGAGGAATTGGGTTTTATGTCCAGAGAGACATTCTGCAGCGTCGGCGACGCGTCTTCGTAGCGGAACGACACGCCTTCCAATTTCAGATGTCCGTTTTTTAATTGGAACCCCTCGCTGTCAGCTTCTTCTTTTTCGGAAGGGAGACCTAAGATGTCGTCGACACGCCTAAGCGACACCATCCCGACGCGGAAGTTGGTATAGAGGTTCGCCAGAGCGTGGAACGGTTCCGCCATTTGGGGGAGATAGGCGCCGAGGGCGATCATCTGTCCGATGGTCAGCCTTCCATGGATGACCTCGAATCCCATGTACCAGGTGACGAAGACCGACCAGAGCTGCAGGGTGATGGAATTGGAAAAGGTGGAGACCAGCGAAATCACCTTCTGCTTCAGGCTCAAATGACGGCGCATTTGGACAAATCGGTCGAAGCCCTGCTCCTCTCCGGACTCTTTGCCGAAGGCCTTCACCGTTCGAAGATTGGTGAGGCGCTCCCTTAAGGTATCCAGGATTGCCGACCGGTTCCCTTGCGTTTCGCCCTGCAGCCTTTCGAGATGGCCGGAGAAAAAATGGGTCTCCCAGATGTAGACGGGGATCGATGCAAGCGACAGAAGCGTAACGTAATGGTCGATCGAAAATGAGATGGCGAAAAAGAGGAGGAGCATGGAGGAATTGATGAT
>CAZWYB010000023.1:0-10350 GCA_964637745.1 uncultured Pseudomonadota bacterium | reverse complement strand
ACAAATCCCGCGGCGAGATCCGAATCCTCCAAGGTTGGAACGGACAAGTCGCCGATATTGGTCTTCGACAGAAGCGCAAGGGGGGGATGCAGGATCTTTCGGAAAAGATCCGTTGCGAGCGTGGCGCTGATTTTTTGGTCGATGTGCGTGTGGATGTAGTCGTTCATGGAAGAAAAAAGGAAATTGATGAAATAGATCGCGAGCCCTGCCAGAACGGCGCCGGTGAGCAACCGGAGATTTTTCTGAGGATAGGCGTAGTCGAAGATGAGGATCGAAAACAGAGGTGGGATCATCGTGAGAAAAGTGGAAAAGAGATCAGAGAGAATGCCGACGGTTAGCGGGAAATAATAACCGCGGATGCGATGGAAATAGCGGCGGTACAAGGACCCATTCGAGAACATTCTTCCGAAGTTTATCAGTTCCGGCATTGAAATCGAACCCTCTTAAGCAGCTATCGTTTTGATAATGGACTTTAAAAAATGGGTATATTCTTACCCAAACTGAGTTCGTGGTCATGGTAAAAATTAGCTAACAATTTGATTTTAATAGCTATTTTAAATTCACCTATTTGGTCCATGAATTGCTTGAATGCTTCAGAGGGAGAAATTTATGGCCAAAAAACGAATCGAGAGAAAAAGCGTTAGGGTTAGAGTCGAGGCGAAGGGGATTGCTAAGCCCCGTGAAGCTTTCCGGGTTAATGATATTGAAGCTCCACGGGAATCTTTTCGAGTTAATGATATCGAAGCTCCGGCGTCGAGCTTCAAAATTGATCGGAAGAAATAACAAAATTGCTTTGATAGCTTAATAATAGACCTCAACACCGCTCAATGAACCTGATACTGAGATGTATGTATGAAATCAGCCAGGTAAAGAAGGCGGTTTATGAAGAAGTCCAAGCGAAGCTCCCACTACTTCTTTTGGAAAGAGCTTTAAAGAACAAATCAATCTCTTCTTATTATGTCCCGAGACTTAAGTTAGTTCGTGACTGGCTTAATGCATACAACGCGAAACTTCAGCTTTGGAAAAATACGGAGATTTATCATCCCATAGACTGTCTCTCCCGAGCGCAGCACGAAAGGTATCTCGAATATTTCGTCAGCCTGTTAGAACTTCATTTGGGCATGCGGCCTTTATCAGACCTTTACCGTTTCCCTGATCAATATTATAGACTTAGTCATAGTTACCATGCTGTCTACCGCGTTAGGAGCAAAAAAATCTCTAAGGTAAGACATCCACTCTTGTCCATAGCCGGTTTTTCACCACGTGTTTATCGTCCTCTCAATGGATTGTTCAACGACTTGCTTGACGAAAACCAATACCCCATGATGCATCGCTATGATGCAGTCAAATTAAGGCAAAAGTTATTAGATTCACTGCATCTCCTCAAAAAATACAGCCGAGATATATATGATGACTTTCAAAAAGCCATTTATGATTTGGTGTTATTGACGAACACGCCTCATGTTGGCACTCGTAGCCTCACCAAGAGATATCAATATTATGGGGGAATTTTTATCAATCTTTTCCTTAATGACCGGTACACATTTGTCGAAGGTTTGATCCATGAGTACTACCATACGCGCTGTTGGCTCTGGTGGGAGGTAACCAGACCAACTGGCATACCCTCTTGGGATGCAACTATTACGTCCCCAACATCAAAACGCAAAGTGAAAGCGGACCAAATGATCCATGCTTTAATGATCTATGTGGGCGTCATCCATTTCTATAGATGGTGTCTCGAAAATCCCAAGGATCACAGCACCGCTGGGCTGAAAAGCGCTTTGCAAAGAAGTCTATACCTCGAGTCGATCGTTCCGGAGTTAGGAAATAGGTTGAAAGCAGTGGTCAAGAAGAAAACAAACATTTCCCTCTTGATGGATCTAATGATGGAGATTTTCGAAGCAATCGACATTTCAGGTAAATCAGTCTTCCCAAATTGAAATCATAGATTATGACTTAAAACCAAACTTCATCTCTCTGATCTCTTCCCGCAAATCTCTTTTTGAAGCAACGCGCACACGAAGATAATTGGGTGTGTATCCCACCTGCAGATCCCCTCTCCGGCTCCTCGAAAAGAACAGACAACGTGCGTCCGTGGAATCTGCTTTTGAAATTCGTTCGAAGTCGCTTGTCCAATTCTCTCAGTATTCCCGCGCGGCGATGGATTTCTTCAGGTGTAACCGGCTTCCCGAGTTTCTCCACCACAGTGCTGCATTCTGTTCTTCCTCTGATGAAGGCGACATGTCTGTCGAAGAGAGTTTTGTTACACGGGGCATTATGGTGTTAAACATATAGGCCAATATAGAATATAGGTATTGCATTTTGACAGGTTCTCTATTAGGGTCGATCCATGACCAAGCCCAGGTACCTGTCTTCGACAGGTTGAAGACGGGAGTCGGAAATCATGCCTCGTCTACGAAAGCGTAACTTGCAGCCGTTACTCGTCAAGTCCCTTCATTTTAGCCCCATTGTTGGGCTCTTGGGGCATCGTCAGGTGGGTAAGACCACGCTTTGTGAAGGGCTGGCTCAGACCTATTTGACCTTCGACCGTCGGGAAATTATGGAGCAGGGACTGTATGCGCCAGAAGCCTTGATTCGCTCCCATGCGGCGCAGCCTCTCGTGATCGACGAATGCCAATTCGCGCCGCCGATTTTTCCGGTCCTCAAAGAATGGGTTAGAACTCACAAAAAGCCGGGACAATTTTTGCTCACGGGGTCGGTGCGCTTTTCAAGTCGGAAGGCCATACGCGAATCCCTCACGGGTCGTATTATCAACTGGGAATTGCTTCCTATGGATTTGAGCGAGCTCCACTCGGCGCCTCTTCCCAAGGCTGTCGTACGACTTCTGTCCTCAAAAGGCCTCGACTGTCCTCTTACGATGGCCTCCTATTTTTCCGTAAATACTTTTTCCCAGGCCTTGAATCACGGTGGATTGCCCGGCATTTTTGCCGTTCGGGACGCTGCCGTAAGGCGACAAAGATTCGAAACTCAAATTGAAACCTTGATCGAGAGGGATCTTCGCCTCCTGATACAAACCAGCCTTGACTTCCGCGTCCTCAGAAATCTCTTGACCGTTCTTGCCGCGCGCCAAACGCAGCCCATCGAATTATCCCAAGTGTCACGCTCCGCTCGTATTTCCGTACCCGCTTTGCGTCGATTGATCTCCGCCTTGGAGGCCATGTTTGTCATTCGAATTCTGGAAACGGAGGGCTCACGCAGACGCCCCGTGCTCTTTTTTGAAGATCAAGGCGAGGCCAGCCACTTGGCCGGAGAGAATCGAGATCTCCTTCACAATATGACCCGATTCCTATTTTCGTTCATCAGGCAACAATGGGTCTACCGGCCTGAGTTAGCAGGGACGTTATTTCAATTTCGCAGTCGCGGAGGCGCCTTTGTTCCGCTGACATTACGCACGAAACAGGGAATACTCGGCTTTATTCCCATGTTGGATGAAGTGCCTGGCAGGCATGAATTGGCGAGCGCTCAGAGCTTTATTGCAAATTACCCAAACGCCCGTTGCCTGTTTGTTCACCTGGGAAAAGAGGATCGCTTGCTGGGCAAGGAAATGCGCATTGTGCCACTCGGCCATCTTGTTTAGTGGAAAAACGAAAACTCTCCGCCGCTTAGGCCGAATTTCACCTCTCTGATCTCTCCTCTCAAGTCTCTTTTTGAAGTAACGCGCACGCGAAGATAATTGGGTGTGTATCCCACCTGTAGATCCGCCTCCGGCTCCTCGAAAAGAACAGACAACGTGCATCCGTGGAATCTGTTTTTGAAATTCGCTTGAAGCCGCTCGTCCAATTCCCTCAGTATTCCCGCGCGGCGATGGATTTCTTCCGAGGGAACGGGCTCCCTGAGTTTCTCCGCCGCCGTTCCGTTGCGTGTGCTGAAAGGAAAGACGTGAAGATAGGAAAACCCCTCTGTTTCAATAAATCGATGCGTCTCTTCAAACTCCTTCTCCGTTTCTCCCGGAAACCCGACGATTACGTCCGTGCCGATGCCGGCCTCCGGCATGGCGTTTCGGATCTTGTCCATCAACCGCTCGAGACGATTGCGACGATACTTTCTTCGCATCGCCGCCAGGATTGCATCCGAGGCCGATTGAATCGGAATGTGCAGATGAGGGCAAACGACCTTCGAGCGACTCATGAGCTTTAGCAAAGAATCGGTGACCGTGTTGGGCTCAATGGAACTGATGCGGAGGCGCGCCAGGCCTTCGGTCTCTTGAAGGCGGTTGACCAGATCGACGAATCGTCGAGGCCGACCGTTTTCTTCGGAGTAATAGGTCCCGATGTTGACGCCGGTAAGGACGATCTCCTTAATACCCCGAGCGACAAGGTCTTCTGCCTCTTTGACGATATTGCCGAAATTCAGGCTTTGCGCATGGCCTCGGGCGAAGGGGATGATGCAGAAGGAGCAGTGGTAGTCGCAGCCGTCTTGAATCTTCAAGTTAGCCCGAGTGCGGTTGGGTCCTGTCACTTCGAAGAGGTTTTGCCGCCCCCGTTCGGGGTCGTCAGAAACCTCTTCTCGTGCCACCCAACCACCGAGGTAAGCAATTAGATGATTTTTCTCCGCATTGTCTAAGACGAGATCAACCCCTTCAATCGCGCGTACCGCCTCGGGACTCATTTGGGCGTAGCAGCCGGTGACGACGATCCGTCCCTTCGGCGATTTTCGGATCGCCTGGCGGATCGCGTAGCGGCTGTCTTTGTCCGCGTCGTTCGTAACGGTGCAGGTGTTGATGACGGTCAGGTCCACCGGCTCGCCGAAGGGACGGATTGTGACGCCGCGATCCGCAAGCCTCATCGCCAGAGCGTCCATCTCCGCATGGTTCAAACGGCAGCCCAGCGTTTTAAAGCTGGCGGTCGAGATTGCCGCTGCAAATTCTTGGGATGAAAGAAGCTCCTTCATGTTATCCTGAGCGGACTGTATAGCCCATGCTGAGGCTATGAAAAGGGGGAACTTGTGAATGCCCATCGTCGATTTCTCATTCCGGTTCTTGCCGCGGCGTTTGTAACCAATGCGTCACTGGCTCAAACTCCCGGCGGTTTTTCGGCCAAGAACGGCTTTTCGAAACAGTCGCTCAGCATTGGAGGGAACTCACGAGTCGTCGATCTCTTCGTGCCCGCTAAGCGCGGCGTTGCACCGCCCTTGGTCATCGCCTTTCATGGGACGTCCGGAGAGCCGGAGGATTGGATCGATCCCTCGGGCGGCAACGACTTGGAGACGCTGGCGAGCCAAAACGGTTTTATCGTTGCGGCGCCCCGCGCGCGGGATTGGGGCGAGGGTTTTTCCGATTGGGACAATCACGGCGGGAATGATCGATTTTGGGAGACTCGGTTCGACTCCAACCCTTCCCGAGGTGCCGACGTAAATGCCAACGCGGATCTGATCTTGGTGAAGCAGATCATAGCCGCCGCCCATGCGGCGTTTAATAGCGACCTCAAACGCGTCTATCTGATCGGTTTTTCGAACGGCGGATTTTTCGCCACGCATGCAGCCATGGCCCTGCGCGATCAGATCGCGGCCTTCGCCGAAGCGGATTCGGGGTTGGTCACCTGCGACCGCACCGATAGCTGCACGTATCAATCCTCCGGCACGAGCTGCCCGGCGATCCTTGCCTCCGCGCCCGCGGCTTGCTCGTCTTGTAAAGGTCCGGAAAAGCCGATCGCAATCCCGGCCGCGGGTCGGAAGGTCCCGGGTCTTTTGGGGCATCGCAATCGCGATGACGGCGTGTCGGTCTTTTATACCTGTTCCTTGGCGTCGCGGATGCAGGCCTTGGGCTATGAGGCGTCCGTGATGATCACGAACGAGGCGGAACACGGCATCCCCGCGGGCTTTCTGGACGCGGCCTGGGCGTTTTTTTCAAAGAAAAGCATCCCCTAATCGTGCTAGAGTGGTTTTTTCAGGAGGGATGATGAAAAGACGAGGGGTGTTGTTCGCGTTCGTTCTGTCCTTGATTTTTTCTCGGTCCGGCCTTGCCGCGACCGATTGCCCCATCAATCCGGACGGTTTCTATCCGACCCAGGCGGATTACCTCGCCTCGGGCCTGGCGTGTAGCCAATTTACAAGCCGGTTCGACGGCGCGACGGATTATTTCTGGATCGGTTATCCCAAGGGTTTCGACGCCACGAAGCCGGTGAATTTGATCTTGTGGTTCCGCGCCTTGGGTCAGAGCGACGGCGCTCTCTCGGACGGGCGCATGTTTTTCGGCGATTCGGCGAGCAACTTCCCGGGCCTGACGAATCTCTACAACGCCATCGTGATAGGCATGGGCCAGAGAGGGACGACGAGCGGCGATAATACGTGCAGCTTCCTGGGCGATTTTCACAATACGGCGGCGAACCCCGGTTTCTGCCCCGAGCCTTTGTCGAATGCGCCGCGGGACGCCGCTAAGGCGGACGTTCGGGAGTTAATCAATCAATTGGCCTCCCGTTTCAAGATCAACCATGTGTTCGCGGCCGGGGCCAGCATGGGCGGTTATGCGGCCCTCAGGCTTCTGCAGCTTTATCCGGACGTCTTTTCCGGAGCCATCACGGCGGCGACGGCACTCTGCCCTCAGTCGGACAGCGGCCCTCCCAATTGCACCGGAGGATGGGCCCCAGCCGGCTCCAAGGCGATCTATGATGCGGCATCTGCGGGCGCCTTCAATGACAAGCTCGTGTATGTGGCCGTCGGAGCAAACGATGCGACCGATATTCTCACGGGAACGGGCTACTTCGACGGCCTCATGACGGGGAAGACATGGTATCACCATTCGCTCGTTTCGGGGCGCGGCCACGAAAATTTTCTGGCGGATGACTACAATACGTCGGTTTCGGGAAAGACCGCCTGGATGATCGATAACCCGGCAGTACCCGCCCTTCAGGAGAACATCCAATCCTATATCAGTTCCCATTCTAAATCGCCCTTAACGCCGTCGAGCGGATGGGTGGCGCCGGCTAATGCGAAAGAATCCTATCTCAGCGATCGGGCCGCTTTGGGCGTCGCCGGATCGAGCCCCGGGGCCGGATCAAGTTCGGGGGGTGGTTCGAGTGCGACCTCGGGAACAAGCGCTGGAACCGGAGGGTCTTCGAGCGGGGCTGCGACGGGTTCCGGCGGTTGCTCTTTGCTCCCCTAAACCCCCAAGAGGGCCAGGTAAAATCCACAACTTTAAGGACCTCGCGCCGATGAAGCGTTTGTGACGGGCCCTTTAATCACGACATGTCCGGTGTCCCTGACCCCGCGGGGTTTTCTCCAAACCTTTTCCCAGCGGGTGGTTTCGAGCACCGTTTTAAGGGATAATGAAATCCAATTCCTGCTCCGGAACAGCGAAAGGGCATTAGGGGCGGGACGGAAGGCGACGGAACAAGGCGTTGTCTTCGATTATTGGTATCTCTTGGCCTCTCATTTCATTCGAAGCATCCCAAATCCGGTTGAAGTCAGGGTCTACGAGGCGGACCGCATCCTCCAGCCCTTCGATTCGGAGCCCTTAGAGGGAGGTTACCCCTTTACACCGGAGGCGATCCCATCACTCAACGCGGTCTTCGAGGTCCGATGCCGTTCCCATGCCTTCGACAGCGTCCCCTCCATTTTACCTCAAGCTCGAAATTTCGAGATCGGGCTCTGGCAGATCGAACAGGGCTTTCGGAGGGGGCAAAAGTTGGTCGTCTTGGGAGGATTGGATGGGGAGGGTGTCATGAGGCCCGATCTGAATCGCCGCATGGCCTTTCGGCTCGCCCCACCGGCCCTCTTGTCGGAGGAGCTTCGAAAAGATCAGCAAGAAAGGTCTTTGGAGACGGTCTCCATGAACGATCCCGCGACTTTTCGGGAATACGAGTTTCTGCTCCGGAACCGGAAATGGCCGACCGCCTATCCGATCGCCTACGAAAATGTCGATGACGAAGGGCCTCAGCACCCGGTTTATTATCTGTATCACGACCTTTCCCATCTGGGTTTGAGATCGTCGCGGTCGAGATGGTTGCAGGATTTGAGTCATTTAATCCTCCGCGCCGGTCTCCAGGTCTTTCCGGAGGTTGATGGAAAGGTGGCGGATGAGGAGATCGACGTGATGCGGCGGTTCTTTTCGGGTTTGATCGAGCTCAGCAAAATTTATTTCGAAGATCAATTGGCCGAAAGTCTTTTCAAGACGGAGAGAAAGAGTGCGCGCTACCGCGGATTCCTTTCCGAGGCGCGGCGTTTGGTCGCTTCGTACGCATCCGACGGGAAAGCGACATCGATCCTGCGTGAGCTCGACCGACAGTTGGAGGCGAAATGACGGTCATCGACGTCAGAAACACCCTCGGCATGATCGGCCTGCCGCCCGCCTTCATCGGATCCTATGGCCTGAAGACGGCGGGTTACGTTCGGCTTCAAGCCCTGCAATCGGCCTGTCCGATCCGTTATGAGGTCCCTCCCGCCTGGGCCATCCCTCCGCGCTCTCAGGGTCGTGCGACGGAGTGGGATCTGCGACAGGCTTTTGACGATCTGACCCAGGGACTGTCGGAAGAGGCTGTTTTCATGGCGCGAGGCTCTTCCTTGGCCGAACGTCCCGGAGAGAGTCCGACGCTCTTCTTTCGCTTCGATCCGCACGGTCGCCGCCAGAGTTTTAGGACCTTTGTCTCCAAGATCGGGGAGGTAAGGGCGACTCACGACGACATGGGTGTGCTCGCGACGATCATGGTGGGCGGTCTGCATCTGTTTCGTGATGGCACGCGAGCCATCGGGTGGGACAATGTCAGTTTTGTCGCCGACACACATCATCCGATGGCGCCTCAGGACATCCATATCGCCGCCGTCTCGGGCCTCGGGACGCAGGCCGTCTTGCCTGGAGGGGAGGCGGTATTCATCACGGCGGATCGCCACCTCGGTCTCATCAACAGTTTCGTGAACAAGACGGAAGAGGCCTTTCTTCTTCCAAATTTCGGATCCCGGCCGTGTTTAGACCGCAAGGCCTACCGTCAAAAGCGAGCGGATTATTTCGATCCCGACCGCGAGACAATTGCCTCCCGGGAGTTGGAGTCGGATTTCATCCATTGGTTTCGCTTCAATCCGGAGACGGGAATCCATCGGGAGGATTATCCCCGCGTTTATTACGGTCATCTGGTGAGGCGAATGCGGGAAGTCAGCCCCGCCGCCGAGCAGAAATTGCGTGCGATCCCCGGATACGGTGACCAAGAGATTGAAGTCGGCATCAACCCTTTCTTGGAAGGCACGCCGTTGATGAATGTGATCGGTATCCTCCAGTTCTTGGCCGAGAACGTGGGTCCGGTGCAAGTGGAGGGGGGATTCCTAACCGGAGCTTCACCCATGCCCTTTCTCTACCAATTGCAGGATACGCCCGAGTCGCTCGTTTCGAGACTCCCCTTGAGCGCGATGAGACGGGATCTTCACTCTCAGGAAATCATCGGGGTCGCCGATTTCACCGGTCCTCTTCTCTGGACGCGGAGTGCGACGGCCGATGTTCTTAGCGAAATGGACCGTTGCTTCGCGGACACAGGGTACATGCTGTTGACGTCGGGTCACGAAGGGCGGCTTATCGAGGCGACCCCGCATTGCCGCATCCGTCTTGCAACCGGACGGATCAACGTCGGCAGTCACGCCGTCATGCTGGCGCGGCTTAAGATGAGGGAAAGCCCCGATGCGGGATACCTGCTGGCGCAGAACGTTGGGATCGTCAACGCGGCTTATCGCTCGATCAACGGACGCCGGAAGGATGAGGAGAGGGCCGGCGTCCATATCTTTCATCGGGCGCGTCTGGAATCGAATGGCTCCGAGATGGCGGTGGAAATATTATCGGGGGTTGCAGAGTAAACGCGCCTTCGGCTAAGACAGATCCAATGAAGACAAAACCGACCTACGCAGGGACCGAAGATTATGTGGCCTCCGAGGAACTCCAGGAGGTGGTGAATGTCTCCTTGGCGATCGGCCGTCCGCTGCTGTTAAAAGGCGAACCCGGCACCGGCAAGACCTTGCTGGCGAAGTCCATCGCCCAATCGCTGGGGAGGCCGCTCCTCCGTTGGAACATCAAGTCGACGACCAAGGCCGTCGAAGGGCTCTATGTCTACGACACGGTCCAGCGTCTGAACGACAGCCGCTTCGGCGGCGGGGACGTGGCGAACATCAAGCACTACATCAAGCTGGGAAAGCTGGGAGAGGCGTTCACGGCCTCCGAGCCGGTGGTCCTTTTGATCGACGAAATCGACAAGGCGGACTTGGAGTTCCCGAACGACCTCCTGGCCGAGCTGGACGAGATGCGCTTTTTCATCCCGGAGACAAAAGAAGAAATTCAGGCGAAACAAAGACCTATGGTCGTCATCACCTCGAATTTGGAAAAGGAGCTTCCGGACGCCTTCTTAAGACGCTGCGTCT
>CAZWYB010000022.1:0-19025 GCA_964637745.1 uncultured Pseudomonadota bacterium | reverse complement strand
CAGTGGCTTTACGATCCGCTTACCAATATCGAGTTGGCGGTCGTCTACGTGCACAAGCTTTGGGGGCTCTTAGGGAATAAATGGTACCCGGTGGTCGCCTCCTACAACGCCGGCGAACAGGTGGTCGCCGAATGGTTGAAGCAGAGAAAAGGCCTGCCGGAAGAAGAGTGGATCGAGGAAATCCCGTATGCGGAGACCAAAGACTACGTGAAAAAGGTTTATACCTATTGGAAGGCCTATCGTGTGATTTATGGAGCCGAATGAAAGGCCTTTCGGATCGCTCTGAGGCCGCCGCGAGCTTCGCGGATTCTTCGAATATTCGCTTTGCTGCGGTTGGTCGGATTGACGTAATATCGCCAGTACTCTCCCACGGTCGTCGGCGTCTCATGGACCGCCATCATGACGCCTTGGGGTAGGAAGAGCCAAAGCGACGGATCCGGAGACGTGTCCTCGTCCCCTGAAAAAACCTTCAAAGCGCTCAGGACGGCCGGAATCGGCGAACGCCGGTCTTCGATGTGGGCGAGATGCTCGACCACGCCCTCCGCGGCGGCCTGACGGGAACGCCAAAAGGCCGGGAGCGAAATCTTGTGCCATTCCTGCACGTCCGCGAAGAACCGCGAGTGGCTCTGTTTGACCCAGACGCCGCGGATGCGCCGCCCGTTGTTCCTTCCGCCGTTTTCAAAATCGGAAATGATTTTCGTGGAATCGTCGAAGTGGAGAAGGGTGGTCCCCGCAAAACCCCTCTCCTCGAGGGCCCCGATCGGTTTGCGGTAGTGGGCCTTGCCGTCCTCCAGGTAGTTCATCACTTCCGTGCGCTCTCGAGGCGTCAGCGGTTCAAAGCCCTCCTGCTCGTACCGGACCATGAGTTGGTCGGCATAGTGCAAAAAATGATGGAGATGGGTGATGGCGATCAATCCCTCATCGGTGATCTTTTCATAAAGATGGGGGGATCCGGGAAGGAGACCGCCCATCAGCGGCAGGAGCCGGATGAAAAAAGAGGCCAAGATCCCGAGACGGTCCGGCCAGGTGTGCGTCGCCAATGCCACCTGGGGCTCGTAATGCTCCCACTGATCGAACGTCTTGAGTCCCTGATGGGTCGCGAAACCGACCATCATCCCCAACACAAGTTCATGCATGAAGGGGCGAGCGACTTCGATCGCGGTCATAGGCGTTTGGTCTAATTCTGTAGGAGGGGGAGTCTGGAGCGACCTTGCTTTCAGAAGACCCGGCAGGTGCTCGAAGATCTGGTAGTTGCTGAGCGTGTGGTCCCAATCGAAGCTGATGCGGTCGAAGGTCTGCCTTCGCGTGAAGTTCCGGCCGGCCCGGAAGACATGGATGCCGAATCGGGCGGCCTCCGACTCCGGGCGATACGAGACACCGGCGTAATTCAGCATCTGAAGGATCTCGTAACGGTCGTCCGTGCGGAGGGAGAGGCGAGGTGGAAGGGAAAAGGAGAGAGGTACGCCGCGCGTCCCTCCGAATTCAAAAGACATTCCGGCCGGGGCTCTCAGACTGACGAGATTCTGCAAGGCCGATACGGAAGGGACGAGTGCGGCCGGATTGGTCATGATAGAAGGACCATCGTCTCAGAGGGGATAAAGTTGTCATTCATTTCAAGTGTGACGCGTCACACTTTTACGGCAGGGTCGAAAAGGCGGGCATGCTCCTCCAGGGCGTAGCGGTCCGTCATTCCGGCGATATAGTCGCAGATGACGCGGGCGATTTGCTCGGCACGGGCGGGGCCCGATGCCTCGCTTGATTCGAGGGAGCGTCCGTCTGCTCCCTCGAGCTCCCAAACGGTCGGAGGCAAAATTTTTGGATTCTTCATGTAGGCATGGAACAGGTCCTCCAATATTTTCTCGGCCTTCGCCGCCATGCGTTCGACCCGGAAGTGCTTATAGAGGTTCTGGAACAAAAAGGCCTTGAGCTGTTTGTTGGCCTTGTCGATTTTCGCCGAAAGCCGGACACATTTCTGTTTGGCGGCCCGGACGTCGTCCAAGGTCTTGACGCCGCTGGACGCAATGTTTTCCCCTGTGGTCTGGACGAGATCCGTCACCAGATGGTTGAGGACGGCCTTGACCGTCTGCCGCATGTTGATTTCATCGCTTGCGGACGACGTCTTCCGGATCGGTTCATAATTTTCCTGCCAGAGATCGATCGTCTTTAACTGATCCAGCGTGATGAGGTGGGATTTGAGCCCGTCATCCAGATCATGGGTGCAGTAGGCGATCTCGTCGGCCAGGTCGACGATCTGGGCCTCGAGGGTCGGTTGTCCCTTTTTGGTGAACTTGACCTGCGGCGTGTCGTAGGGAGTCGCGTGTTTCGCGATGCCCTCGCGGACTTCATAGCTCAGATTCAAACCCGGAAAATTCGGATAGCGCCGCTCAAGGAGGGTGACGATCCGAAGGGACTGGCGGTTGTGTTCGAAGCCGCCGAAATCCTTCATCAGGCGGTTCATCACGTCCTGGCCCGAATGTCCGAAGGGCGTGTGCCCCAGATCGTGCGCCAAGATGACGGCCTCGGCGAGCTCTTCGTTCAATCGGAGCGCCCGGGCGATCGTCCGGGCGATTTGCGCGCCTTCGATCGAGTGAGTCAAACGCGTCCGGTAATGATCGCCTTCGTGGAAAACGAAGACCTGGGTCTTGTACTCCAAGCGCCGAAAGGCGTTGGAATGGATGACGCGGTCCCGGTCCCTTTGAAAGGCCGTGCGGTAGGGATGCTCCTCTTCGGGGTGCTCGCGGCCTTCCGAATGGCGGCTCGTCATCGCGTAAGGCGCGAGATATTTCTCTTCGAAGTCTTCGTACTCTTTTCGGTCTCTCATAGGATTCCCATCTGTTTATGCATCTGAGGAATGACGCGGACGTCCGACAATTTTTCTTGAACCATCGTCTGCCAAGAGGCGAGCTGTTCCGTCGTCGGCGCCGATTTGAATTTGCCGAAAGGCGTCGCCGGCTGCAGGACAAAGGGAATGGAGCGGTCAAACGACGAGACGAGCTCCATGCCTCTGACGATATCCTCCGCGGATGTTTCCGAGGTGACCACGGCCTTGATGTAGATTTCCTTGCCCCGGGCCGCGTGGAGAAAGGCTTCATGCTCCCGCCACCACGCGTGCATTCCCGTGGATGACGGCAGCTTGAAGTCCATGCTGACGATATCGATCAGATCGATCAGGCTCTTTAATTCCGTCGCATGGATTCCGGCCGTTTCGATCAAAACCTTGAAGCGATTTCTGACCGTCGGGAGCCAGGCCTTCAAGAAGTCCGCCTTCTCAAGAGGTTCGCCGCCCGTGACGGCCAAGGTGCTGTCGTCGAACTCGCCGACGACGGCGTTCAATTCCTCGACGGACAGGGGGTTCAAAATCTGGCGAAAGCGTTTGGAAAAGGCCGGATATTCGACGCGGCAGAATTTGTTTGAGACGAAGGAGAGGGGCGTGTCGCAGAAGCGGCAATTGAGGGAACAGTCCTGAAACCGCACGAAGAGATGGCGCGAACCCACATGGGGACCTTCGCCTTGGAGGGAGGAGAAGACTTCTATGATCGGGGCTCGCTCCGTCATCAGGACACCGGCCTTACCTTGGACCGCGCCAGGCGCACGGTTAGAAACTCGTCCTTAAAGCTTTCAAGCAGGGCCTGGCCGAACGCCTTCGGCTCGATCTGGTAATCCTCCAGACCCTTTGTTTTGATGGGCGTCCCTTTGCTCGAAATATTGATGCCGAAATGGATCAGGGTGGACACGGGCGATGCCGTTGCGATGGAGACGGAGAGTTTGGCGCCGTCATCGAAGAGGTCGTTGCCTCCCCGGACGATCTTCGCTTTTTTGTCGGCGGCTCGGAAATGAATTTCCTGCTGGGCGAGGCTGACGAGCAGCCTTTGCAAAAGGATGGTTTGTGTGAGGTCCGATTCGAACAACTCGATCAAGACATGCAGCATGCTTTCGCTGAAGATGGGTTTGTTGTCCCGAACGTCGACTAAGTCGACCATCTTGTCGGTCTTAACGTCGCAGCGGCCGCAGAAAGCGGCGGCGGCGTCCCCCAAAATTCCAAAATTTTTGAAGATCCAATGAGAAGTCAACTGCGATCCGTCATAATCAATGATGTTATAGCTGTATTGTATGTTCATCGATCAGCTCCAAGGATCGGAGATGTTTGCCTCACGAAAGGCCCGATAGGCGCGCAGGCACGATTCGCAGCTGCGGCAGGGGGAGGAGCCGCCCTCGTAACAGAACCAAAGGTCCCGGAGGGGAATGTCCATTTCCTTGGCCTTGCGCGCGATCTCGACCTTCGTCCAGTTGAGCGTATAGCTCGTGACGCGGATGCGCTTCTGCGTGGAGTACCAGAAAAATTCGTCGGCCGATCGGACGAAGGGGGCGCTGTTGTCCGGAAAGGTGATGCCTTCTTCGGCATTGAATCCCGTGACGAGAACCTCCGCGTCCATCGATTCCGCAAAACACGCCGCGATATTCAGAAAGAGACCGTTGCGGTTGGGGACCCAAACCGCAGAGGCCGATTTCTTGTTTTTGCTCGGGTCATCCAGGTCTTTCTCATTCATTTGAGGGATCTTCTGATCGCGCGCGACCAAAGAGGTCTTGGTCAATTCCTTGAGCCAGGGGATCTCTAAAATGCGGTGAGGGACTTTGAGCCGACCAGCGATCTTCGCCGACGATTCCTGTTCTCGGGGTGCGGCTCTTTGTCCGTAATTAAAAGTGAGGGCCAGGATGGGGGTCGTTTCTTTTTTGGCGATCCACGACGAGACGCTTGAATCGAGACCGCCGGAGAGGATGAGAATTGACTTCATTTCGCCCCCTTATCAAAGGCGCAAGAGAAAGATCAAGGGGGGTCACGATTCTTTATGTGAGCTCGGAGGGCGTGGGTGTCGTCAGCAGTTTTTTGCGGTAGAGATCGTAATATTTCATAACCTTCCGGTAATATCCCGTGGGGATCGTATTCGGTCGTGTCATCAGGTCGTCCAAGGCCGTCGGTCCGATGTTATAGGCCATCAGTGTGTATTCCAGATTGTTGCGGTACTTGTCGCGCAGATAGGTGAAGTAATGAACGCCCAGTCGGATGTTTTTGTAAGGGTTATAAAGGTCGGCCCTCGTCGATACGGAGACCTCCTCTCCGACTTCACGAATGACGATCGGCATCAACTGCATCAGACCGATGGCTCCGACATTCGAACGGGCCTCCGGCTTGAAGTCGCTTTCGACCTTAATGATGGCCATGACGAGTAGGGGATCGACTTTGTACTCATGACTCAAGTGCACGATGAGGCGCGAAATATTGAAAAGGTCGATTTTCGCCTCAGGTTGCAGCTCTGAAGCGATGAGCGTCGCAATGCGGTTGACCTGCCGACTATAGGGAGAGGCCCAGACCATCGAGCTTGCGCAAGCCACGAGCAGGGGGAGTCCCAATAAGATGGTTTTTTTGACAAAGCGCATCATGAATCGGCTGTTTTTCTTGTCGCGGATTTAAGGTGAAAGTTGTGCGGACATTAGGGTTCAACGCGACACCAGCCCTAATGCGCTTTTGCGGCGCGTTAGGGCTTGTTCGAGGGGGGTACGATTTCCTAAGCGGCCTTGCGGGTCAATTTATTGACCCGGCTCTCCAGAGTGGTGATCTTGCGGGACAGCTTCACCACTTCGGATTGATTCGGGATGCTCAGGATCGACAAAACTTGATCTTTGGTGTTGAGGGCCGTGGCCTTGGCCTTGGCAAAGAGTTCGCTGGTATTGAGCCGATCGATGAGGTCTTCAAGATTCTTCTTCGCCTCACGAACGATTTCATCGCGATTGAAGTTGCTGATCGAGCTGAACTGGACTTCCTTCGCTCGGGAGATGACTTCTTCCGCGAGTTTGCGAAGATCATCCGTCTTCTCGCTGGCAACCGAGGCCAAGCCTTCGTTTCTCACCTGATCGATTAGGGAGGAAATGCCCTTTTTCAGATCACGCGACGAGCTTTCCGCCTTTTCGACGAGGCGACGAACAACTTTTTCTGCCTCCACTTCAAGCTTGGCGAGAAGATCGGCGATGCCCTCAAACTTTCGAGGAAGCGCCTTTGAAATTGGGGCTCGTTTGCGTCGGGTAGCCATACCAGTCCTCCTTCTTTATCCCTATCGTGATTTTTCTTTGAGTGTTCCATAGCGAAAATTGATTTTTTCTTAAGAAGAAAAATTTAATGTCCGCTATAGACCCCCCGTTAATGATTATTGAGTAACACGGTGCATTATAAACTGTCAATGACTATTCTGATGCGTCGCGTTATTTTTGTGTGACGACAAATAGGCTAATGATTTTAGTGTGTTGGAAAGATCGCTTTAATTTTTGCCTGGATGCTGAGGATACCGTTCCATTCGTTGAAGTGGGGCGTATAGGCGATTTGATGAAGCCGGTCCTCTTGAATCCTTTCCAAAAAGCCGCCTTGATTGAAGCCGATACCGTCCAAACGGATGCCAGCCTCGCAAAGGACGGCCTTTAGATGTCCCTTGCCTCCGCGTCCCGCTTTGTTCGCCTGACCGACGAGACGGCAGCCCTCTAAACGCACGGAGTCGGCTAAAAACAGGGGTTCGGGGTTTTCGGGCCCATGCGGTTGTAGAAAAGAGAGATGTTTAACGAGGGCCGAATTGATGTCTCGGAGAGGCAGGGGGGCGTCGATTAAGAGACTCTGCCGCCGGGAGCCCGTCCAAAGAGACCGGACTTCCTCGTTGAAACGCTCGGTGAAGCTCTTGAGGGAAGACATTGCCACCGTCATTCCCGCCGCGGCGGCATGACCGCCGAAGCGCACCATATGGTCTTCCATTTTTTTGAGCGGTGCGTAGACGGAAAAACCGGGGACGGATCTTGCCGAGCCTCGGGCTTCGCGGCCGTCCTCGGAGATCGATAAAACGACAGCCGGCTTGCCGAATTTTTCCGTCAGTTTCGCCGCAACGATCCCCACGACGCCCAAATGCCAATCGGTTCCCGCAGCGACCAATCCGAGATGATCCGCTTGTTCCCGTTCGATCAGGGCGATGGCTTCTTTCGTGACCTTTTCCTCGAGGGTTTGTCTTTCACGATTCAAGTTTTCCAATTGGGCCGCCAAGACGTAGGCCTCGGCGTCGTTCTCCGCAAGCAGCAGGTCCAAGGCGATTTTGGGATCTGCCAGCCGACCCGCGGCGTTGATGCGCGGGGCAAGCCGAAAGGCGACGGAATCGGTCGAAATCGCTCCGCTAACCCCCGCGTTCGCGCACAAGGCCTTGAGACCCGGCCGGGCGGTGAGGCCGATCTCTTCCAGTCCGAATTTCGCAAGCAAACGGTTGGTTCCGGTCATCGGAACGATATCTGCGATGGTTCCGAGGCAGGCCAGATCCAGATAGCGTTTCAGGTTCAGTTGAGAACCGACCCCCTGTTCGCGGCAGCGCGCGCGCAGGGCCATGAGGAGGAGAAAGACGAGACCCGCCGAGGCGATGTCTCTCTCGGAAAAGGCGGAATCCGTGCGCTTGGGATTCACCAAGGCCTCGACGGGCGGCCAGCAGTCGGCGGTGGGCGTTTCATGATGGTCGATCACGATGACATCGATCCCCTTGCTCTTGAGAAATGAGATTTCCTCGCGCGCCTTGGTGCCGTTGTCGATCGTCACCAAAAGATCCGGCCGTTCGACGGCGATCTTTTTCACCGACTTCTCCGTCAGGCCGTAACCCTCATGCATGCGATGAGGCAGGAGGGCGCGTGTGGGAAGCCCCAAGGCCCGAAAATAGGATTGGAGTTGGGCCGTGCCCGTAATGCCATCCACATCGTAGTCGCCGAAGAAGAGAATTTTTTCCTTTTTTGAGATGGCCTTCAGCAGGCGTTCGGTTGCACGGTCCATGTCGGGTAAAAGGAAGGGGTTCGGAAGGTCCGCCAGGGTGCCGTGAAGAAAACGGCGGATGCCGTCCTCTGTAGTCAATCCCCTCTGAAAGAGAAGGTCCAAAATGAGGGGCGGAAGGTCGAACCGAAGGCCCAGGCGTTTCTTATCGGATTCTTGATCGGGCGATGCAGGGTGAAGATGCCAATTCACGCTTCCTTCCGCTGCAGGGCCTTTTGGAGACGGGGCCCGTGTTCGTGCAGGGCGATATAAATGGGACAGGCAACGGAGAAGGTCGAATAGACGCCCGTGATGCAACCGATCATCATGGCAAAACCGAAATTTTGAAACTCGCCTTCGCCGAAGAAATACATGAGGGCGACGACCAGAAACACCGTGAAAGAGGTAATGATGGTCCGATTGAGCGTCTCGTTCAGGCTCAGGTTGACGATTTCGCGGAAGGACATCTTGAGGCCCTTGTTTAAGTTTTCACGGATCCGGTCGTAGACAACGATCGTGTCGTTGATGGAGTAGCCGACGATGGTCAGCAACGCCGCGACGACAGTCAGGCTCACCTCGCGTCCGGTCAGGGCGAAGCCTCCCACCGCCAAGATGATGTCGTGCACGAGGGCGATGATGCCTCCCGGGGCGAAGGCGAAATCGAATCGGTAGCCGATGTAGATGAGCATCAAAAGCCAGGAGACGATGATCGCCAATTGGGCCTTTTTGCGCAGATCGGCTCCAGCCTTGGGTCCGACCGTCTCGTTCTTTTCAAGCGTCACCTCCGCCTGGCCGGTGCCGGATTTCAAGGCGTCCGTGATCTTCTGGGTGAATTCCTGGGTTTCCCCGAGCTTCTCCATCTTGATGATGATCCGGTTCTCCTCGGGGCGGCCGACCTTTTGGACGGAGAAGCCGCCGACATCAAGTCCCCCGATGATCCGCCGCGCGTCGGCCTCGGAGACCGGCGCCGAAAATTTATATTGGAGATTCGTTCCGCCCTTGAAATCGGTGCCGAAATTGAGGCCCTTGGTCGCGATGAAATAAAGGCTCACAGCGACGGTGATCGCGGAGAAGGCCACGAAGTACCATCGCTTCTCGACGAACGGGATATGAAAGCCTTTCAACTGAAACATAATTCCTCTTTATACAGATAGTTTCTCACGTTTGAGTCCGAACAGCAGCCATTCTTGGAAGATCCTCGTTACGAAAACGTTCGTGAAAAGCGTCGTAATGATGCCGATCATCAGGGTGACCGCAAAGCCTCGGATCGGGCCCGTGCCGAATTGGTAGAGCACGACGCCCGAAAGGAAGGTCGAGACGTGCGAATCGATGATGGCGCTCATCGCGTGCTTGTAGCCGTCGCTCAAGGCCGTCCGTGCGGACTTTCCGATGCGCAATTCCTCGCGGATGCGCTCGAAGATCAGGACGTTGCCGTCCACCGCCATGCCGATCGTGAGCACGATGCCGCCGATTCCGGGCAAGGTGAGGGTCGCCTGGAAAATGGCGAGGCTCGCAAGGAGCAAGAGGATGTTCATCGACAAGGCGATGTCCGCAAGGAGTCCCGAGACGCGGTAGTAAAGGATCATGAATCCGATGACGAGGGCGGCGGCCACGAGCGAAAGGTGCATGCTCTTTTCGATCGAGTCGCGTCCGAGCGAGGGGCCGACCACGGTCTTCGTCAATTCCTTGAGCCGAGCGGGCAAGGCCCCTTCGCGGAGGACGAGGGTCAGGTCCTCCGCTTCCTTGAGGACCGTATTGTAATCGCCGTAACCCAAGGTGATCTGCGCCTGGCCGTTGGGGATTTCGCTCTTGATGACGGGGGCCTTCGAGACGTTGCCGTCCAGGACGATGGCGAGCCTCTTGCCGATGTTCGCCTTGGTCAGATCGGCGAAGAGTCGCGTGCCCAAGGGGTTGAAGGTGAGGCTGACGTAGGGTTCGTTGTCGTGGACGTTAACCTGGGCGTTCTTGAGCATCTCGCCGGTGACCTCGGCCTTGCGCTTCAACAGGTATGGCACGCCGCCGACCATTTTCTTCGTGACGGGATCGTATTCCACTTCATAGAGGATCTCGGAGTCTTCTGGGATCTTGGACTTCAGCTCCTCGTTCACCTTGGCGACGATCTCCTCGGAGAAGCCTTCGCTGATGTTCAACTTCGTCCGCGCCTCGGTCACCATCTTTCGGACCTCCGCATCGGGCATGGACTCATCGACCAGGCGGAATTCCAGGCGTCCGGCCTTCTTGATCAGGTTCAAGGCGCGGTCCGGATCCGTCATGCCGGGCAGCTCGATAGCGATGCGGTTCGTACCCAGCCGCACGATCGTGGGTTCCGAGACGCCGTAACGATCGATGCGATGACGGATGGTTTCCAGGGCCTGACGCACCGCCTGATCCTTCGTCTTATTGTCGAAGGTGTCGGAAAAGGCGTAGACGGCGACTTTGTCCGCGCGCTTGTCTTTGATCTCATTGAGGACGTTGCTGTAGTTTTGCCGGACCCAGGCGTTGAAGGCGTCCCGGTCTTCTTCTTTCTTTAAGGTGACTTTAATTTCCGATGAGTCGGGGATGCGGTCCACGGAGGCCGGGGCGAAGGGCTCTTTTTCGGCGATCCGTTGGATCTCTCCGGCCGTCAGATCCGCGTGATTGCGGACGGCGTCCTCCAGTTCGACCTCCACCTCCGCATAGATGCCGCCTTGAAGGTCCAGCCCGAGCTTGATCTCGTCCTTAGGAAACAGGTTGACGTACCAGGGAGCGGCCTTTTCGTTTTTTTCGGCCTCTTCGCGAATCCGGTCGAAATGCCCCAGCGTCGGAATGAGGACGTAGACGGAAACCAAGACACAGACGAGCGTGAGGATTGTGAGCGGACGCCAGTTCTTAGGCATAAGAGGTCATCGAGAGATCATGGCGCGACGGCGGCCGTTTTGACCGTCGCCACCTGTTGTTTGTCCATCTTGACGCGAACGTTGTCCGCGATTTCCAGCGTGACGATGTTGTCGGCGATCCCGGAAACCCGGGCGTGGATGCCCGCCGTCGTGATGACCTCATCGCCCTTTTTCAAATTCTGCAAGAGCTGCTGGTGCTGCTTTCTCTGCTTCTGCTGGGGGCGGATCATGAGGACGTAAAAGATTCCGAAGACTAAGACCATGGGAAGGAACATGCCCATGAGGCCGCCTCCCGGGCCGCTAGCTCCCGGAGTCGCCGCCGTCTGGGCCCATGCGTTTGCTATAAAAAGACTTTCGAAATTCATCATAACGGCCCTTTCGAATCGCCTCTCTCATATCGCGAAGGAGAGACAGGTAGTAATGAAGATTGTGAATCGTATTGAGCCTTGCGGAGAGAATTTCCTTCGCAAGGTACAAATGACGGAGGTAGGCCCTACTATACTTTTTGCAAACCGGGCAAGCACAATCTTCGTCGATAGGACGCGGATCTTCCTTGTATTTTGAGTGCCGGATCTCGACGGTTCCGAAGCTTGTAAAGAGCTGTCCGTTCCGGGCGTTTCGGGTCGGGACGACGCAGTCGAACAGATCGATGCCGTACCCGACCAGTTCCACCAAATCCTCCGGGAGACCGATGCCCATCGCATAGCGGGGAAATTCGTCCGGGATGTGCGGGGCCGTCTCCGCCGCCATTTCGTAAAGCAATTCCTTCGGTTCACCGACGGAGAGACCCCCGATCGCGAAGCCCCCAAAACCATCGAGTCCGCCCATCTCCAGCAGACGCTCGGCGCACTCTTTGCGGAGATTTTTGTAAACGCTGCCTTGGATAATGCCGAAGAGGAGGGGGCGCTTGCCTTCGAGTGTGAGAACGGCCTCGCCCAATGATTTGAAATAGTCCGTCGATCGTTTCGCCCAATCCAAGGTCAGTTCCAGCGACTTTCGCGCCTCGCTCTCTTCCACCGGATAGGGCGTGCATTCATCCAAGACCATCACGATGTCGGATCCCAGAGCCGTTTGGATGTCGATCGCCTTTTCGGGCGTCAGGAAATGGGTGTCGCCGTCGATGTGGGATTGGAACTCCACGCCGTCTTCGTGAAGTTTGCGGAGTTTGGCTAGGCTAAAGACCTGAAACCCTCCCGAGTCGGTCAGGATGGGTCCGTTCCAAGCCATGAACTTATGAAGTCCGCCGAGTTTGCGGATCGTCTCATGCCCCGGCCGGAGCATCAGGTGATAGGTGTTGCCCAGGATGATTTCGGCGCCGAGCTGCTCCAACTCGTCGACGGTTGTGGCTTTAACCGTCGCGGCGGTTCCGACCGGCATGAAGACGGGCGTCTCGAAGGAACCGTGGGGCGTTGCGATTTTACGGATACGCGGAGAAGGCATCCCTGGGCTGTAACGGAGAACAGGGTGAGAGACAAGTTGGATGATTCTTAAGAATCGGAAAAGGCGCGATAGGTCCTCAAGACCTTGCCTTGGTATCCGCCCTCCGGGGCCGGGCGGTTCTTGTAGAGGCGGGCGACCGTCGTGGGGCCGGCGTTGTAGGCCATGAGGGCCTTTTTCACGTCGCCGCCGAACTCCTTGATGAGGCCGGCCAGATAATGGACGCCCACGCGGATGTTGAATTCATGGCTTGTGAGAAGTCTGCCGCTGTCATTCGGATTGATGCCGAGATCGCCCGCAACCGCTTTGACGACGATCGATCGGACCTGCATCAAGCCGTAGGCCTTGGCGTTCGAAATGGCCTTGGGGTTGAAGGTGCTCTCCACCTTCATAACGGCCAAGATGAGAAGAGGGTCCAAACGGTACTCCTGGGCCAAGTGGTTGACGATCTGGGAAATGGAGCTGCGGGTCGACGTCGGCAAGTCCTGGGCCTCGCGATCCAAAATACGGTCGACATTTGTCATCAGAGGAGACGGCGTCGGCGCCGCTTCGTTGCTGGAAGGACGAAAAGCAGGATGCGTCGGCAGGGCCGTTAAAAGAAGAAGGACGTAGATTCCAGGTAGAATGCCTTTTAAAAATTTCATGCAGGAATACGAAGCAAGATCGATGCCCGAGGAAGGTGAGAGACAAGTCCTTGAGATGGTTATTTCTTTTTTGGCATGGATGCCATGCCACGACGGATGAGCCGCATGAAGTGTGCCGAATGATCACAGTTCGTGCACGAAACGACGAAGGACAAATCCCTTTACAGGAGGGGCCTGACCACGCTACCTCATGACGCAGGATGACATCCCATCTCAAACCTGACGCCTTCGAACCCGGACAGATCGTCCGCAAAAGCTTCGGACTGCGTAAGGAAATCCAGGAAGACCTGGTTCGCGATTACCATAGCGAGATCATCCAAAAGATCATCGCCTCCGGAAACGTCTACACGGAGAAGGGGATCACCTTTCATCTCGCGAGCTCTTTTGGTTTTTGCTACGGCGTCGACCGCGCGGTCGAGATGGCCTACGAAACGAAGGAGCGATTCCCGGACCGCCGCATTTTTCTGACCGCACAGATCATCCACAATCCGCGCGTGAATCAAAACCTCCAGGAGATGGGCGTCAGTTTTCTGAAGGAAGAGGACTACAACACCGTCCAAAAGGAAGACGTCGTGATCCTGCCCGCCTTCGGGGCCACGGCGTCTCAGATCGAAACCTTGAAGGCCCGGGGATGCGTCTTGGTGGATACGATCTGCGGATCCGTTCTGAATGTCTGGAAACGGGTCGAGATTTACGCGCAGGAGACGTTTACCTCCGTGATCCATGGAAAGTACTATCACGAAGAGACCCAAGCCACGAGCTCGCGCGTCTCGTGCTACAAGGAAGGCAAATACTTGGTCGTCCTGAACATGGAAGAGACCAAGACCGTTTGCGATTACATCCGTCAAGGCGGCGACAAGCAGGCCTTTTTGAAAAAGTTCGCCAAACAGGTTTCTCCGGATTTCGATCCGGACCGGGATCTGCAACGGATCGGCCTCGCCAACCAAACGACGATGCTGATGAGCGAGTCGCTCGCGATCGCCGAGGAACTCCGAAAGGCGATGCTCGACCGTTACGGAACGGATTACGTCGCCAAGAACTTCAAAAACTTCGACACCATCTGCAGCGCCACCGAAGACCGTCAGAACGCGATCGTGGAGTTCAAGGACAAGGGGTTGGATTTGATCATGGTGGTCGGCGGCTACAACTCCAGCAACACGAACCACTTGGCGAAAATGGCCGTCACCTTCACGCGCGCCTACCACATCGAAGACGCGGACGGGATCGTCTCCGACAAGGAGATCCGCCACAAGCCGTTTGGGCAGTTCGACACGGTCGTCGCCAAGGACTGGCTGCCTTCAGGACCTCTCAAGATTGGACTCACCTCCGGGGCCTCGACCCCGAATCAGGTCTTGGGGGAAGTGGTCGAGAAGATCCTTTCCTTTCGATAGCCTCAGCAACCCTCGCAGGACAGGCTTGACCCGTAATTCGTAATACGGTATTTCTGAATTCAGAAAATAGGAGTTTCTATGGAACAAAACGCCGCAGATCCAATTTCTGAAGCCGAGGTCCGGGAGAGGGGGGAAGTGACGATCCCCAAAAAGATCCGCGAGGCCCTTCATTTTGAGGCGGGGCAGAAGGTTGCGTTCCTTCCGATCGGCCCTGACGCCGTCTTGTTGACGCCCAAGCGCCTGGAGTTGGAAGAGGCGCGTCGTCAGATCCGTCGCATCTTGAAACAGACGCGCGTCTCGCCGGAGGATGTCCTTAAAGGACTGGAAGGTGCGCGTGAAGAGGTTTTCGAAGAGCACTACGGACGCCGGCATGGCAAATGACGTCCGTCTTTTTTTGGATTCCAACGTCATCTTGTCGGGGTTGCTCTCTTCCAAGGGGGCGCCGCGTATCCTCTTGGACCTCTTGAGCATCCAGGTTCCGCTTCTCAAAGGTTTGACCGGCCGATATAACCTCGACGAAATCGAAAGAAATCTCAAACAGAAGTTTCCTGACCTCTTAGGAGTTTACCGAGGCTATTTGCCGAAATTGCATTTAGAGGTGATCGATGTGCCACCGTACCGAGAGATCTCCCCCTTTCTCGGAAAGATGTCGAATAAAGACGCCCCGGTCTTGGCCTCGGCTCGGTTGGGACAAGCGGATTTTCTCGTCACCGGTGACAAGAAGGGATTCCCTAAGGACCTTTCAAAGCCCATTCAGGTTGTGACGCCCTCGGAATTTCTCAATCGGCATTTGCCTCTTCTTATCCGTGGAGAGGTCTGAATAGAGCCACGAAACGCCGAAACATCTCCTTTTCCCGGCCGATAAGGCCGGCGTGACGATTGCCGCCCTCAATGAAATCCGGATGTTTCTTTATACGCCGGTCGCCAATGTGCGCGCGTCTCTGATGGCCGCCCAATCGCTGGCGCGGACCGCGCCGTTTTCCTTGCCGGCAGAGCAGCAGGCCGACGTCCGGGCCATCGTCGATCACTTGGAAAGGGCGGAGTTGGAGCCGCACAGACGGGCCCATGTCTTGGAGATTCTGGACCGCCTTGAATCCGGATTGTTGAGGTCCAGTCCTCCTCGGGACCCATCCCTATCCGCCTTACCCTTTCGAGGCCGCTCGGATCCGGTTGAACTTTCGGGACGGGACTTCGGAGAGACCTTTCGCATTTTGTTGGATGGTCGACGGAATCACGGTCTTCCCTCGTCTGAGATCCTGGCAAGTGCGGTCGTCCATGGAGGTTTGCCGCTCGCGAAGGCCGTCCGATGGTTCGGCTCCCAGTCCGTTCGGAGCCGGCTGGAGGCCATCCGAGGTGAAGTGAGCGGCGTTTTTCGACGATTGGAGGGTCGAGGCACTTACGATGAAGTTTTTTTGGAGGAAGTTGAAGGCCGTTATCCTCCCCTTTATTTCGAGCGCCCTCAAATGAAGGTCCTCATCACCCGGCTCCGCCAGGGACGTCTGGAAGAGATCCCCAAAGAACTCGACCGAATCGGCCCCGATGTGGATCTTTTGCTGGCCCCGCTCTTTTTGGATTTGGCGGGTTTTCTGGGGCGGCAGGACTCTCCCATTTCGGTGGCCCCTTTTCTGGAGTTCCTTCAGGCGCGTCTTTCGTCCGTCGAGGCGGCGTCGCGCGACCGTCATCCCGGTCATTTTTCGGCGGAGATCTATCGGAAGGTCAACACGCGCGATTTTCGGGAATACAGCGCCGTCCTTTTCGGCGAAGACGCCCTTCATTGGGTGGGGATCGACTTAAAGCCGGGCGAGACCGTTTTGGGGAGGCTGCTTCAAGACCTTCCTCGAGGCGCGATCGTCGCAGATTGGGGCGGAGGCGCCGGCATGTTCGGGATGACGCTCAAGGAGTGGCGGAGAGATCTCACAGTCTACGTGAATGACCTCCATGCCCCCGAAGACATCCTGTGGAGCGATCGCGACGGGGGTCTGATCCATCGTCTTCGAGATTCCGGAGTCCATTTTCTTACGGGCGATGCGCTGACCATGCGACTTCCGGATGGCGATCTGGCGGACGTCAATATCGCCGTCCTCCTGACACCCTATTTGCCGGATCCGTTGCGTCTCCTGACCCATCTTTACAATCAAACCCGCCCCAGAGGCCTCGTTGCGATGACCCTGACTCCGGGCATGAATGACGTGACGATCGCACGTCAGGACACGGATGCCGCGGTGGACGGGCTGATGCACGACCTCTGGAGCCTCGGAATCGAAGCGCGGCTGTTGCGCCGTCATAGGACTCTCTTGCTTCGCCGCCCGGACTATCGCCGCCTTTCCCCCGTCGCGCGCCTCGTGAAAAGCCAACGCGTGACCCGAGGGCGTCCGTATCCCTTCGAGACGTTCTACTGGCCGGAAGAGGGCGCGAAGGAACGGTGGGTCGCCCTTAGATAATCAGCATGCAATCCCCGTACGAAAAGAGGCGGTACCGTTCTTTGATCGCTTCGGCGTAGGCGGAGAGGAGAAATTGGCGTCCGCCTTCGCTTCTAGCTACGGCGGATAAAAAGGCGGAGACCATCACGAGGACGGTGGAGCGGGGGCGGTGGAAGTTGGTCAGGAGGACGTCGACGATTTGGAAGCGGTAGCCGGGGGTGATGAAGAGGGAAGTGGTGCCAACACGACCTCCCCCAACCCCTTCCTTATTAAGGAGGGGGCTCCGGGGGAGGTCCGATTCCAGCGCCCTCACTGTTGTCGTCCCCACGGCGATGACACGGCGTCCCTCTTTCTTTGCTTTTAGTACCGCCTCGGCCGTTTCGGCCGGGACGACGTAGTTTTCGCCATGCATCGGGTGGTCCAAGACGTTCTGGGTTCGAATTGGCTTATAGGTGTCGTAATCGACGTGAAGGGTGACGAAACGGACCTCGACGCCGATCTCTTTGATCCGTTCGATCATCCCCTCGCTGAAATGAAATCCGGCCGTCGGAGCGGCCTTGGAGCCGGGCGTCCGGCCGTAGACCGTCCGGTATCTTCGAAAATCTTCCTCCGTGAAATCCGCCGCCTTCTTCCGTTTAATATAAGGAGGGAGGGCGGGGACCATTTTGCCGTCCACGTCTACGAGGTCCGCCAAGGCGTCGTTCAGGACCAAGACGTCTCCCGGCCTCAAAAATTCGGGTAGGTTTGAGAAACGGCGGTGTTCCCAGCGTTTTTCGTCTTTAAAGAGAACCATCATCCGCGAATCTTCGCGCCGGGGGAGGGGGTGCTGGGCGACAAGCTCCTTGGGAAAGGCGTAATCGAAGAGCGATAGGTCCATTGGACTGGAGGGAGATACCGCTCTCCCCCCAGCCCCCCATCTGTCATTCTGGGGTGACATCATTCAATCCGAAAGGGGACCTTTCTCCGTTCATTATGTCTTTTGATTGGTTGCCGGATATTTCAGCGCCGGGGTAGTAGAATTCCAAAATCTCGCGATAAGTCTTGCCCGCCTCCGCCATGCCTTTGGAGCCCCATTGGCAGAGACCGACGCCGTGGCCCGCCCCTTGGCCCGAAAAGACGATCGTTTCTTCGTCTCCGTCTGCGGCGGAGAGATCAAAAAGAGTGCTCTTCAGATTCCCATTGCCCACCAGTTGGCGAAACTTCGTCCCAGGGACGACGGTCTTGTCCTGACCAGCGAGGAACGTGAGGTCGAGGACGCGTCCGGAAGGATCTCGTTTCGTGACTTCGGCCTTCCATCCGTCGCCAACGGCATAGCCTCCGGAAGTCAGAAGGGCGGCCAGCTCTTGGCGGGAGATTCGATACTCCCAATGAGCGGGAGGGCAGGCGTTGCAATAAGGGTCCTCATGGACGGCCAGGAGAGCGGATGGATGTGAGCCCGGCCAAACTTGATCCGCGGATTCGCTCTTGCCGCCGCAGCAACTGTGGAAAAAGGCCTCCAGGACCTTGCCGCTCGTCTCTAAGACCTCGCCCTCCGTTTCGGTGACCGCCTGGACGATGGAAGACGGATGACGGTTGGCCTTTTCATAGACTTGGTCGCTAGTGTCGGAGAGGACATCGAAACGGGCGTTGCGCGGATTTTGTTTTCGATAGACGGCGTAAGTCCGCGTCGCGACGGCCTGGGCCTTGAGGGCTTCGAGAGGCCAGTCGCTTCGCACCTCCTTGGCCAGGACGCTCGCTACGTAACGCTCCAACGGGATCTCATGAAGGGTGGCCTTGCCCTCGCCTTTGTTATCCTTCAGGCCCACGCGGATCGGTTCACCGCGCGGTGGGATCGTATGTCCGGCGCAGGCCGCAAGGGCGATGATGGAAAGGATACAAACAAGACAGCGCGTCATGATCTGCCTCTAGAGGATGTTGAGGGCTGTCGCAAGGCGAGATTCGTGTCCGGGGCGTTTTCCGTTGCCGCAGCATTGACACCCTGCGGCTCTCTCGGCATAGTTCGCCCATGCGTTTCCCCTCCCTCGGCACCAAGATGGGTCTCGTCGCGAGCATCCTCTTGAGTGTCGTGGTCGTCCTGCTGGGTCTTTTGTTCCTGACCCCGGAGATCAACCTTCTCGCGCGTGTCGGACGGCCCGTCTTTTTTACCGTGCTCATTGTCCTGACCTTTCTCCTTGCCTCAAGCATGTTCATCCTTCTGTCTCACTGGTTCGTGGATCGGCCTCTGAAGGACCTCATGAGGCTCATGGCCGAGGCGCCGTCGAAGGATTTTTTGATCCGCTCTCCGGTTCACGCCAACGACGTCATCGGCGAGTTGTCCAAGAGTTTTAACCGGCTTTTGGAGCGGATCACCACCCTCGACGCCTACAAGCTGGAGACGGAGCGTCAGCTCATCATGACCCAAGAGGAGCTCAAGTTTAAAGAGGCCTTGAAGGAGATGGAAG
>CAZWYB010000021.1:8145-19048 GCA_964637745.1 uncultured Pseudomonadota bacterium | reverse complement strand
GGATTTGTAACGCCACGAACTGGAATGGCCGCCGAAAGAAATCTTACGATATTACGAGGAGGCCCATGATCGGATGGGGGGCCTCCTCCTCGACGACGAACAATACGACAAGGCTACGGAGCATTCTCTTAAGGCCTCTGAACTTCGGGAGAAAGTTTCGCCAAAATCGTTCCCGAAGGCGATCGCCCGCTACCGCCCACCCAAGAAGTGAGAGGTGAGGTCGCACTGAGGATTGTGACTACCCTCGGGGCGCCAAACGCTGTATAAGAGGAAACAAAAAGGAGGCTTCTATGCGTTCACGTCTTTGGGTGGTGGGAATTCTCGCGGTTTCATTTTTGGCAGGGGCCTGTGCCAAGTCGATCAGTCAGGAGCAGTACATCAAGGTCATGAGCGACCTAGGCTGCAAATTGGTGATGGAAAATTCCCCGGGAGGTCAGGATATCCTCAAAGCCGACGGCGTGACGCCGGAAGATATCCAGACGTTCCGCAAAAAGAACGACGTGAATACCATGATAGCGACCGCAAAGGAAATTGCCACCCGCGTTGCCGCCTGCCACGGCATTCGGCTGCCCTAGGAGAATTTCGGAAGGTTAGCAGCGTCCCGAAAGAAGTGACTCAACGGAGATATCTTCATCCACAGAATCCCAGTGGATGCCGATACCCCTGCCGATCAAGCGCCATTTCTTCCGCTGCTCTGTCGTGGCCTTTTTGAGTCGAGGAAACCACTCCAACGGCGCCGTCACCTCGCGTCCGTCGGCCAGTACCACCTTTAATGAATCGCGCGTACACGCGACATCCACGGCCAGCGGCTCAAGCTTTATTGCCAAAGTGTTCATCCCACTTCTCCTCGAATTCTTTTTTGTGACCTTCGACAAGGGCATGCAGCTCCTTGATCTCATGGCTTCTAAAGCCCCAAGACCTCGTTAATGCTACCGGATTCAGCCAAAACTTTGCATACTTTTCTGCACTCTCCACATGGACATGAGGAGGTTCTTGCCCCTCTCCGCTGAAGAAAAAGAAACGATAACCTTTGAGCCTCAAAATCGTCGGCATGACTCCACTCGCTCCTGTGGAGTCTCAATGCAAACGCGTGCCAGGGAACAGCAAGCGGGAGATAGGGACAAAAGGTTCGAAAATCGAATGGGGGAGGGATGAAATTAAGGCCTTCTCAAACAACTCCCCTGTCTTTTTTAAGGAACCTGGATGGACCAGCCCTGGGGAAGCAGCACTTGATAGGTGTCGGTGTATTCGATGTCGTTGAATGTGTCCCAGTTGGAGCCGAAGAAAATCTTCGTGCCCTGCGTGTTGATAGCCGCGAACGATTCGGCGAAATAGTTGGTCGGGTTGTTGGGGTTGTAGGCGTCGGAGGTGTAGGCGTGATTGTGGGCGATCCGCCAGATCCGCGGGTTCGCCTTCAGTTCCACCATGAAGATTTGATTATCCATCCAGGAATGGCTCTCGCCTGACGGAGGTTGTCTTGCTCCCGAGGTGGAGACGAGGGCCCAGCCTGGCGTGGCGCTGCTGTTGCCCGAAAAATGCAGGCTGATGTCCCCGTTGACGTCGAAGGGAATGGCGACGAGCTGTGTCGCGGCGCCGGTTTTGATGTCCGCCATCTCGATGAAATCGGTCGCATTGTTTTGATAGACCATGACGTCTCGGCCGTCGGCGGTGAGCGCCAAGTCCATGTGGCCGTTGGCGCCTGTCGGAAGGCTGACTGAGCTTGAGAAATCGAGGGTGAAGGCCTCGGCGGGTGGCGTGACGTTGTCGTCGTCATAACCGAAGACGCAACGGTCCCCCGACATGTCCATGCTGACCCAATTAAGCCGATCGCGCAACGGTGTGTTCTTCCGGCCGACGATCGCGTTGTTTGTCTTGTCATAGGTGACGACGGAGACGACGTTCATGTTCGCATCCTCCACCATGAAACACCAAAACCGGCGGTTGAGCGAGGCGTCGCCCTCCGTTTTTGTCGTGATGAAGGCGGCGGAGGAAATATCGTCGTGAAAATTGTGGACCGTGACTGCGGCGTGCGTGGACACGTTGTAGCTTCGTAAGCTCGGCCCGTCGACGAAGTAGAAAACGTTCGGGTCGGTCGCGTCCCAGCGCGGCTCTAGTTCTTCGCCGCCGACGTCGATAAAGCCTGTCAATTGAGTGATCCTTGCGAAGGTGGAGGCGTCGTAGAGGTGCCAATCGCCGTTATTCGCCCTCATGATCAGGAGGGTCCCGTCGCTATTCATAGGATCGGTCCTGGCATACTCGTTTTCGAGACCGCTCCCGGCGTATTCGCCGGGAACGCTCAGCCGGGCGATGGTGGTGTTGAAACTGGGATCCGTGATCGTCGTGCATTTTGACGGCATGGCCACCGAAGGCGGGGCGATGGTGCCGATACCCATGACGAAATGAAAGCCTGATGCGCTGACGAGGCCGCTGTTGCCGATATTGGAGGAGCAGGCCCCGATATTTGTGCCAACGCTCGACCCGTTCCCTCCGCCGCCTGATCCACCGCCACTTCCTCCGCCACTGCTAGCGGCTCCCCCTCCGTTGGCGCCGGTCGTACCGCAACCGGAGGTCCCGGAGAACCAGAGGGATGCAAGGCAGAGGGTGACGAGAACGGCCGAAGAGAGGGGCTTGAAACGACGGGCCAGCGTTTTTGATGACATAAAAATCAATTCTACTGTCAAATGACGATCCGGACAAAAGGATTCTGCACGCAACTTTTTTTGAACCCGGACGAATACGTGTTCAATGCATGGGTCCCGTCCTCAATTAAGAGGCGCGTGATCAGCCTGGGAGGGCATATGTTAAGGAGATTTTATGGCCATTCCCTCCCTAGGCAAACAAGCACCCTCTCTCAAAACTCACTCGGGATTTCCGGAAACCGCCCCAAATAATTCGCCCCCTTCGGAAAGAAAACCCATCGTCCTCGCCCAGGCGGGACCGGCCCCGGCTCAACCGGCGCCCACTCCCCCCCTGTGGAACCCGCGTGCCGCGACCAAACCGGAGGTTTCCACCGGTCTTCACGGGCTTCAGATACAAATCGGTCGGAGCCTACCGGGCCACCTCGAAACCGCCATGCACTTCGCCCTCGAAAACCTTCATCCCGCTGTGAAGAGTCGAATCGTCGCCGCCTACTCGAGCGGAGGTCAGTTCGATGAAGCCAGATTTCTCAAAGATTTTTCGCGAGCGGTCGTCGGCCGCCTCCGCGCCTTGGATTGGGGAGACATCCTTCAGAAGGACTCCGATCCGGACGCCAAGACCTTCAAGCTGGAGCAGGTGAATCCGGCCCTCGAAGATGTCGGTAAGGATATCGTCGTAGGAGCCGTTTTCATGGAGGCCCCGGAACATCATGTGAATTGGGTCCTCTCGGAAACGAAGCTTTTTCCCCGCTACGGAACGACGATGGGGATCGGCATTGTGAAGGCGAGTGAGTGCGCCCCGGGCCATGTGACGATCCAATTCGGCAATAAGACCTTAGACACAAATTCCGTGACCGTCGTGAACGAGAACCGGAATCAGTTGGCGAAGAACGGCGTGCAATACTGGCGTCTCGCATCCCGGAGTCCCCGTGGGTGTCCGCCGATCAAGGACATCGGCGTCAACGTCGGCGTCGAGTCGGTTTTTCCGTATCAAGACGACAAGGTGCGCGGCTACGTCCTGACCTACGTCCTCTTCGCGACACCCAGCACGCAGCTTATGGCGTCGCGGGCGATGAAAAACACGCTGAACGGCATCGAGGATCTCGCAGAAGGGAAATGATCGGAACAGCGGACGTCTTGCGGAATCCATGATAGGATTCTTCTAAGAGATGTCGTCGAGATATCTGCGAGTGGCCGCATTTTGGTTGATTCTATGGACGGGTGTTGCTTCGGCGGCCCCGCACCGTTTCGGGGAAGCCCTCTGCGTCCACGAATCCTATGAGTGCCAGGAGATCCAAAAGGGGGACACCTGGGATTCCCTCTGGCCCGATGAGGCCCAGCGCGACCTGATTCAGAGGGTCAACCGATTGAACTTGAGGCTCCGCCCTGGAATGACCTTGGCGGTCCCCAAGAATCTGGCGGCCGTGACTGAAATGGATCTGTCGCCCCTTCCCAAGACGCGCGACACGGGCGGCGTCAAATTGATCTTGGTCGATTTGTCGGTCCTGGCCTGGGGTGCCTATAACGAAGGCGGACAACTCGTTCATTGGGGTCCCGTCTCCGCCGCGAAGGGCTGGTGCCCGGACGTCCATGTGCATTGCCACACGCCTCCCGGGACCTATTCCGTCCTGCGTACGGAGGGAGCCCGCTGCAAATCCGACAAATATCCTGTGGGCAAGGGAGGCGCACCCATGCCGTATTGCATGTTTTTCCAGAAGGGATACGCCCTGCACGGCTCGCCGGAAGTGCCCGGCTATCACGCGAGCCACGGCTGCGTCCGGATGTTCCCGCGCGATGCGGAATGGCTCAATCGAAAATTCATCGACAAACCGAATAAGGACAACGACTACCGCGGCACGACGATTCTCATCGAAGAAGGTCCGGCGACGGATTGATTCTGTTCCGGATTCCTTCATCCCGTCTCTTTCCCGGTCCTGTAAATTTGAGTTGCAGGTCGACCATATAATCCAAGACTTCCAAAAGATTGTCATGAGGCCGATCGTTTTTCGAGTCAGCGAGGAGATCGATGACATGATGGATCGCCTCAATCGTCGTATAAAAGTCCTTTTGCGGCTGATGGCGGACGCGGATACGCGAGGGTGTGGACGGCGTAAAACGGATGGACGGGAGACGGTTTAAATTGCGGCTCTGCCACATCGTCTTGCGTGCGCTGTTCCAGGTGCCGTCGATGACGATGATGAGGGGCGTCTTTCCGGCGGGAAAGAGGTTGCGGCGTTCCGGCGCGGGCAACGTTGAAAGATCCACGGAGGTAGGAGCCGGATACAGAACGACCGGATGAAGCTCCGGCTGGGACAGGAGGGCGTTGACCTCTGCGTGATCGGAAAAATTATCTCCTTCGATTAAGAGGGAATTTTCCAAGCACAGATGCGCCATCCTCCCTGTGGCGATGGGTCGCTTTTCCTCGATGGGATGGATGAGGATGAGGAAGAGGAGATCCAAGGATGCCTTTCGAATCCGCCCGCAATAACAAAACCCCTTCGGCCGCCAACACACGTAACAGAGCTCCCGCGGAGGGAGTTCCGAAGACAGACGTTCCCGCCGCCGGCGATGAAAATCATACAGTGTCAGGGGCATGGAGGTTATTCTCTCTTTGTTTCTAACTGTTGGCAACCTTCTTGGAGCCACCCCGATAACGCCGGCCGATATGCCTTTTTCATTGTTTGGACCTTCTGCGGTCGCCGTTCAAGCCCTCGCCCACAGGAGGATCGAGACCCTCGCGGGTCTCTTGCCGCCCGCTTCAAGCTTGCATGTGCCCACGGCGACCATGGATCTGCAGCCGTTCTCCATTCTTCCCAACATCAGCGCCGGGTCTTCCGTGTTGGTTCTGCGGCATGAGTCCTTGGATCCTCGGTTGACGCATTGGCTGGACGAGATGAAGCATGATTTGGCCAAAATTTGGGATCTTGAGGAAAGGGCAAAAGGTGTTTTTGCGCATGTTGCCAGGACCTTCGCGCCCACCCGCAACATCCTCTATAATCCCTTGGCTCGCTGGCGGGAGTTGCGATGGGAGAAGGAGCCGATGGTGGTCTTGGGTCAATGGATCGCACACGGTGTCGGCGCGTGCCTACCGCAGGCCGCGGCCCTGCATCTGGGCTATCAGGCGCTCGGAATCTCTTCCAAGATCGTGATGGGCGAGATGAAGGAAGTCTGTCTGGACGAGGCGGTCAAAGGTGAAGTTTACGGTTCCGGCCCTCATGCGTGGGTGGAAGCGGTGATCGACGCCCGCCGCGTTTTGTACGACCCGTCCCAACAGGTGACGATCGACCCAGTCTCTCAGGACCTCGCCCATCCGCGAAAAGCAAAACGCTCCCGCACGGGAACGGGGGAGACTTCACTCGAGTATCAGCCCGCACCTCAGAGCCGCATCATTGGAATCCAGATTCCGCTCACTCAGGATTATTTATGGGACGATGAAAAGTTGATCCGGGGCGCCCTCGAACTCTACGCGCGGTGGTTTAAGGCCGATTGAATTTGTACCAGCAAGACCATCCTACTCGTTTAAGCCCTGCCGGCGGCTATGGGTCTTGTGCTGCTGTGGCTCAAATTGTAGATAAGCACGGAAGACCCGTAACGATCTGTTACAGAGACTTCATACGGGCTCTATTTTTCTGAATGATTTCGGATCCCCGATGGTTGGTATGTCAAATGCAAAATTGCCATTCAGAAAGTTTCGTACGAAGACTTATTAATATACCTATTCGGAGATCGGATGCCCGAAAGCCCCAAAATTTTATTTTTTATAGCGGTGCTTATTCTTTTTTCCGCACGTTCTTCCGTGGATCTATTTGCAGCTGAAACCGATAAAACTTCCTCCGCTATAACCGCGAGCCCTAGCATCTCGTTGCCGTCGTTCATTTCCAACGGCATGGTGTTGCAGCGCGGAGTTGAAGTTCCACTCTGGGGAGATTGTTATAATACAGAAAAGATTAAAGTCTCCTTTCGGGAGTTTTCATTGAAGACGGATTGTACCGCCGATAATCAATGGCGAGTGGTCATTCCCAGTATGACACCGGGCGGTCCATGGCCATTAACCATAGATTACGATCAGAACGAAACCGTTCTTCAAGACATCTATGTTGGGGACGTTTGGGTTGCGGCGGGACAATCGAATATGAGAATTGAATCTGATTTCAGCGCTGTCGATCTTGGGACCTCTATTATTCAAGCCTTTCAGTTCACCCATGATTTCCCGGATGATAGAAGCACCTATTGGAAAAATCTGAATGAAATGGGTTTGTTTTCAAAAGTGGCGGGATATTTTGGAAAGGGAATTGCTGAAAGTGAGCGAATTCCTATTGGCATCATCGCTGTCCCTTGGGGTGGGACGGACCTTAATTGTTGGCAGGAGGGCGGGACTTGCTATGACGTGCAAATCACGCCTTTCATCCAATTTGCTATCAAAGGGATTATTTGGTGGCAGGGGGAAGCTGATGCCATCGATTATTGCGGTGAGTCTCCAAATGACTATGGAGCTCATTTTGCGACCTTGATAGAAACCTATAGAAGGGCATGGGGTGAAAGTGATCTTCCCTTTTTATACGTTCAGCTTGAAAGATACACGCCGAAGCCGCAAACTTTTGAATACGATGTTCAAGGAGAACAATGTGGCTATGAAAGTTGGGCGAAGGTTCGCGAAGCTCAAAGGGAAGCTCTTTCAATTCCCAATACGGCTATGGTTGTCTCATTCGACCTCACGGATGGGGATATGCATCCGTCCAACACCGAGCCTATCGGAAAGAGATTGGCGCTGGCGGCCCGGGGATTGGTCTATGGTGAAGATGTTGTGTTTGGCGGCCCCTCATTTTTGAATGCTCAGCAAGAAAGCAATAATATCAGGATTAATTTTTCCAAGGCCGTCAGGGAACTTGTATATACGAGCGGATCTCCCATTCAGGATTTTGAGCTTGTTGATCAGAAAGGTGTCTCTCATAAGGTAGGAGCTCGTATTCAAGACGGTTCCATTATCATCCCGATGAATGGCCTTTCGGTTCCTTCGGCGGTCCGATACGGGTATAAAGTTTACCCGCAAGGGAATCTTGTCGGAGAGACGGGTCTGCCCGCCTCTCCTTTCGTATCCGCACTCCAAATCTCCGAAGTAGATCGGACTGCGGGCTGTCAACTAATCACTCATTAGGATCTGCGGCGGACCAAGATAGATTGTCCTCGCTCCTAAAAGGTTGATGCGACCGCGCTTTCACGGATCGCTTTCGGAGAGAAGCTGAGACAGGGATTTGCGGAGCGAGCGAACGTCGGGTGTCTTTCCGTAACCAACGCGGCAGAGGAACGCGACCTGCGGATAATTCTGCGCCCCGAGGATTTCCTGAAGCTTCGGGGAAAGGGCGGCGGCCTTTTGGACGGCCTTCGGGTCTGCGGTAAACGGGATTTTCTCCCTCACGTAAGAGTCGAAGACGAGCGGCGCCAATTGCGGCTGCGCTTGCAGGCCCAACTGGGTTAGTGTCAGCCAGAAACGCTGCATGATGCGGCCCGCTTCCAGGTAGTCGTCCTTCTTCCGCAGCTCCTGGGGTGCGATCAGGGCGACGAAGGCGGCGCAGCGGAGTCCGGGGATGAGATCGAGCTCGAGGCGGGGAATCATCGTTCCCACCAGGAACCGGTTCATGAATTTCACGCGCGACCATTTTCCCATCGCCCAGTGCATGAGCTTCAGAGACAGGGAATCGAGTCCCAACGCCCGATCCGGGATCCGGTCCCGGCTGTACTGAGCGTTCCATTCGATGACCTTGCGGTGTGCCTCATAGGCCTCGGGGATCGTGAGGCGGATCTTCGTGTATTGCGAGATCAGGCGGGCCATCGTCCGGCGCATCTTCGGGGTCTCCATCCACAAGAGACGGTAGGGAGCGACGGACTTTTCCAAGGTATCGCGTTCGATCGGCGAGAGTGGGGTGCGGGAGAGGGCGCGACGTTGCGTCGTCCGCATACGGATAAACGGCAGCAACGGACTTGCCGGAGACTTGCCGTTGGGGACCAGACGGACGCGATAGGATAAATCTCCTGGAGTTGAGGAGGGTTTGGCATTGAGATCAAATTCGGCATGGAGTCTTTCACCTGTGGCCGCGATCGAGATCGTTTCCAGAAGACCACCGAAGGTGAGAAGATTAGGCCAGTCGTTCAGAAAGTAGACGCTCCTTGAGCCCTTGTCCAAACTTCCGCGCACGAGAAAGGAGCGTTTCCCCTTGAGCTCGAACCGCCAAGGCTGAAGGTTGTCCCCGCTCGGCGCCCAGCGCGCGAGGTCGATCACGCGCTCTGCGGGCGATTCGAGGGGTTCGTTCGGTTCCTGAGCGTCCGTCGCGCGCTTGGCCTCCAGCCTCTGCTTGACGATCCGAAAGGCGAGTTTTTGCAGAGGGTGGTGGTTTCCGCCGGGCCGCCAGGTACGGACCATGCGGTTCCGATAGGCGTCGAACTGGATCCCGCGCGGCGCAGCGGCGACCTCTCCTCGGTTGAGGAGAATTTTCAGCGCCTCCGTTGCGGCCATTCCTGCGCACAGGGTGCAACCGATGGAGGTGGAAGGTCCGCGCTGGGCCTTGAAATCCGCCCGCGTCTGGTCCACGAGATAGGGCATCTGGAGCAGGCGGGGCGAGAGCCCGATCAAAAAGCGGATCTGGTCGTCCACCTTGTCCTTGCCCTCCATGCGGAAGTAGTCGTCGAACGACATCTTTCCCGGAAGGAAGTTGACGAGGGCGGCGCCCATTCCAAATGGGGCCGCTGTGATCGCCGGAATCCCGCGCTCGCGGCAGCGCCGGAAGACCAGTCGGCGTATGTCCAACTCAAAAAAATCCAAACCGTCCAGATAGAGGTCGGTGCCTTCGAGGAAGTCATCCACGTTGGAGGCGTCGACTCCTTTGGGGAAGACTCGGAGATCCAACTCCGGGTTGATGTCCTTGGCCATTTCGGACACGACCTTGGACTTCGGCCGGCCTAAATTTTCCATTGTGGCACCGGACTGCCGGTTGAAATTAACGAGCTCGAAGGTGTCGAAATCGGCGATCGTGAAGGCTCCGATCCCCAACCTCGTCAACGTCAAGAGATGGTGCCCGCCGACTCCGCCCAAGCCGGCGATCGCGATTCGTTTTTGGCGCAGCTGAGCCTGTTCCTGGGCGGTCACCCAACCCAAGTTCCTCGAAAAGGCGAGGTCGAAATCAAAGGTCTTCATATCGCATGAGTTCCCGAAAGTTCCACAAAGGGACGCATCGGGGCGGAAGAAAAATAAGGATGTAGCTGCGCGTAGAGCGAGTGAAAGAGGTCCTTCAGCTCCGGTTTCATCAGCGTATACACGGATTCGCTCCGGGTGTGGTAGAGGGCGCGAACCCCGTGATATTCGACGGGGCTGCCGATCTGCTGGAAGTGGATGCCGATCTTTTTCACCGACTGGGTGAGGAAGGCCTCCATCATGGCCAAGATGTTTCTCCGGTTCGAAAGGAAGGTGAGGGCCGTTCCCGCGAGCAGGATCGAAATGCCAATGAAGGGCAAGAGACGCCTCTCGTTGGGAGAGAGGTCCACGTTCTGGTAGTTACCGAACATGGAAATCTGTTCACCCGTGCGTCTTCGAAATTCGGAATCGACGCAGACCCGGCTGATCTCGCACATCGTGGAGCGCGGCATCGGAGGGAGCGAATCCATGGCCTCTTTCGCCGGACAGATCGTTTCAAAGGGGAGCGGGTTCGCCAAGGAGGCCGGGATGAGACGCAAACAGGAAACGGTTTTGCCCGAGGGCTTATGCGTGATCAGGACATGAAAGGCGAGGTTGTCGTAGTCGTCGTATTCGCGCCCATCGGGAAACTGGGTCTTGTCTTCGTAACCGAACTCTTCGCAATAGACGCGGTAGCGAAGCCTTTGGGCCTCCCCCAATAGATCTTCCGACGTGGCCAACTTCAGCTCGAAATAACGATGAAAATGTTCGGCCAGCGACGTCGATTCCACGCGCCATCTCCCCCAAGATTGGGCGCAGTATAACCTAAAAAGAGCCGGCATTAAAGGAAAAAGCCTGATATCCTTACAGAAATTCTCAATAAGAAATTAACCGATGGGTTTGCCATCGATGAGGAGTCTTAAGGCGCGGCCGACCTTCATGGCGCCGGTGAGCTTCTTGGCGAACTGAACGTTGGGGTAGGGGCTTCGGTGCTCGGGGACGAGTCCCGTGTTGACCAAGATCGGAAGGTTCGGGTTGAGCTTGTTCAACTCATGCAGTAGTTCGTCTCCCGTCATGCCCGGCATGCTGCAATCCCTTACGA
>CAZWYB010000021.1:0-8135 GCA_964637745.1 uncultured Pseudomonadota bacterium | reverse complement strand
ACCGGGGTGATCGGCGGGATGTTCGAGCGGGTGGCGGTTCAAGTCGTCGCGGCTGCGGGGGATTTCAAAGCCCTCGTCCGCCGTTCCCGCGAAGACCACCTCCGGGTACCGGTAAAAATTCAGGATGCGTTGGAACTGGTTGCGGATACCATCGTCGTCATCGGCGATCAGGACGACTTCGTTTCCGCGGGCCACCCAGCGCTCATCGGGAACGATCGCACTGGTCGTGCCCGGGATGGGAGGCGGCGGAGGAGGCGTCTGCGATTCCGCCCGGGGGAGCAAGATGATGAATTGGCTTCCTCGTCCCACTTCCGTCTCGACCATTAACACGCCCCCGCGCTTGCCGATGGCCAATTGGGTCGTGTAAAGGCCCCGCCCGCGGTTGACGTCGGAGCTGTCCTTGGTCGAAAAATAGTCCTCGAAGATCCGCGGCAGGATTTCGGGCGGAATCCCGCTGCCCGTATCCTCAATGGAAAGTTTGAGGAAATCTCCCGGACGCGCCTCCGGGAAGCGGTTCTCCGGATCAAGCCGGCGGAGCGAGGCTGCATCGGCGATTAAGAAGTTGGTCGCGCGGAGGGTCAGTTTCTTCGTGGGCGATTTCTCCATCGCCTCCAGGGCGTTTTTGATGATGCTGTAAACGATCTGCCAGATGGCGAAGGCGGGGCCCGCGACGGCCCATGGTTTTTCGGCGAGATCGAATTCGATCTCCACGTCCTTGCTTTTCGGGTTGATGAGCAGGATGTCGGGCTTCGAAAGGATCGTGCGTATCTGAACGCCGCCCTCCTTTTCGACGGTGTCGGTCATGCGTCGGAATCGGTTGAACATGACGCTCAGCATGCCGGCCTTCTCGATCATGGTGGGCAGGAACTTGTCACCGGGATATTGTTGCGCCAACAGATCCAGTCCGCCCGTGATGATGGTGGCGATGTTGCCGCCGTCATGCGCGATGCCCGCCGTTACGCCCGCGATGATGTCAAGCTTCTGAGCCTCCAAGGCGTCGCGTTCGGAGGCGATACGCGCGTTGGCGTCGCTGAAGGAGGCGATGGCGAACCGTGTGCCTTTCACGCCGCTGTCGTTGGCCTCGATGTCGACCAAAATGGTCGACCCGTCCTTGCGCACGAGGGACGCGGCCTGCCATCGGAGCGATCCCGTGGCGAGGAATTTGCGGAGTCTGGCCGTAAAGGCGGCGCGCGTGTTTTTGGGGATGAAATCGATGACCGGTTTGGTTCCGATTTCTCCGGGTTCATAGCCGAGCAATTTGTCGAATCCGGCGCTGGTGACCATCCCGACCGGATTGCCGCCGTCATCGAAGCTCAACATCAGAAGCGGTTTTTCGGCGTTGCGGAAGACGGCCTCGCGGATGCGGACCTGTTCCAAGGCCTGTTCGCGCTGCGTTTCGTTGATGACCTGGAAATAGGCGTAGCGCGTGCCTTTCACGAGACCCACGTACATGTCCACCAGGAGATGTCCGCCGGATCGTCGCAGCATACGGACGCCGGTGCGCTTCGAACTTCCCGTCTTCAAGCATTCCTGGATGAAGGCGTGCAAGAGATCGTGGTCTTCCGGGTAAAAGAAGCGGGACACGTCCACGCCCACGAGGTCCTTCTCGCCCAAGCCCCACCGTTCGCGGTTGAGCCGGTTGAACATGACCATCTCCGCCGATCCGTTTTCGTGGCATTTGACGACGCCCATGGGCTCCGGGGAATACTCGATGAATTGCCGCAGCCACTCGATCAGCCTCTCGTCGTCTTGGTCTTGATCCAGTTGCAGCGCGGCCGAAGACGAACTTTTGGGAGACGGCGAAAGGACCCTTGTCCATGTTTGACTGATATCTTCCGCCCACAGGGAGACGTGAGGATGGCTTTCCTGGGTGAGTCGCGCGAGCCGTTGGGCGGATTCCCGACAGGCTTGGGCGAGCGCCTGATCGGCGACGTCCGGAGAGGCGGCCAATTGTCGAATGGACTCCGCCGCCGGCGCCAGATGGGGATCGGCCTCTGGGGTCGGAATGCTGGAATGAAGGCCGGCTATGATATCGACCGTCGGCCGCCCGAGTTGAAATTGGGACGTGGCGATGGCGAGGCCGCTGACCAACTGGTTGAGGGTGAATGAACTTGGTCCCATGGTTTCGATGCGCGCGGGCCTTTATTCGCAGGGACAAACAGGAAGTTGCGAGATTTTAAGAAGCTTTCACTTGCCGCCGACCCGAAAGCTCTCTACAAGAACAGGCCAAGTTCCCTATGAAAACTTACCTAACAATGGTCCTTACAATGTTCCTTGTCGCCCTCCTGTTATCCGCCTGCAACGGGAGCGGTTCGAGCGGGGGCTCCGGCGGCGGTCAAGGCGGAGGTACGACCCAGACGCAGCGTCTGATGATCAGCAACCAGTGCGCCTACACGATTTGGATCCAGCAACAAAACATGCCGGTGGGCGTTCCGTCTGTCGTCCAACTTGCCTCTGGCGCTTCTCAGGAATGGACCATCCCGAATGCCGGCGTTGCCTCGACCCGTTTTTGGCCCAAAAAGGGCTGCGATACGAACGGGCAGAACTGCACCATCGGCCAGAGTTCCGATCCCTGCCCTGAAGGCGGTTGTCCGCGGCCGGTCGATTCGAAATTGGAGGCGACCTGGGGTTGCCTTTTGTCGGACCCCAGCCAATGTGCCGTGAATCCGTCCAATCCGGCTCAGACACTCACCGACACCTATTGGAACATGAGCGCCGTGGATGGCTACACGTTTCCCTTCACGGCGACGGTGGCAAGCAACACCATCGACGATGCGGGTGCCGCGTGCGTGACCGCCGATTGCTCGGCCCTCTCGCTCAGCCAATGTCCGACTTCCGAGAACTTGAGCGCCGGCATGGGAGGGACGGTCAATAACGCTTATGCGAGCGTCAACCTCCAGGTGCAGAACGGCTCCAACGTCACGATCGGCTGTTACTCACCCTGCAAGGCGATGAACTACCCGACCTTCGGCGGCCAGGGTCTGTCCGAGACGAGTGCGGAAGCGGCCCTGTACTGTTGCCCGACCCCACCCGTCAGCTCGGATGCCTGCAGCGCAGGGCCGGTTATCGGCACCGGCTATGTCACGCGCGTCCACACCCAATGCGACAATACGGTGTATACCTACGCCTACGACGACACGAAGGGCCTTCGGCACTGCTCCGCCGGAACCATGGTTCACGTGACGTTCGGTCCTAATTGTCCGTGATTTCTTTAAGTCGCTGCGTAGATGAGTGTCGCCGGCGTCGGCGTCGGTTCGATCGAAACCGATTGGAATCCCGCTTCGGTCAGCCAATTTTGGTAATCGCACTGACGGTAGGTCGCCCCGGCCGGGGTCTGCAGGAGCATCACCGAATAAAAGAGCAGCGCGAAAGGATGATGGGCGGTCCGATCGTCGTTAACGACGAAATCGCTGATCACCAACGTCCCGCCGGGCTTCAGGGCCTTCCGGAATTTTTTGAAAGCGGCCAAATTATCCTCGGGAGTCTCCATATGAGCGATGTGCGAATAGATGATGAAGTCGTACGTCCCTTTGCCAAGGTCGGAGGTATGAAAGTCTCCGTCGATCGTTTGAAATCGGTCGGCAACCCCGAACCGGCCGACAAAATCGCGGGCGATGCGGTTGACGTTCGGCCAGTCCAGCTGATTGGCGCGCGCCTGGCGGTTGGCACCCAGCCACACGGCCGAATAAACGCCGGAACCACCGCCTATATCCAGCCACGAAACGGGACCGGTCTCCGGAAGTTTCAGGCGTTGGGCGGCGATTTGCGCCACAGGGAAAGAGAGGGCGGCGATCGAGGGGACGAGTTCTTCCCAATACGGGTTTTCCGGCATCTGGCCCGTGTTTTTGAGTTGAGGGACGCCCTGCTTGACAGCGTCCGCAAGGGTGCTCCACCGATCGAAATCCCGATAATTTAATTTAGCCATTCCTCCCAAGTAAGACGGCTTGCCTTCGATCAAAAAGGTCGAGGCATTCGGTGTGTTTCGGTAGCGGCCGTCCTTTAATTCGACCAGTCCCAATCCCACGAGCCCGTCCAGCAAGGCCTGGGCCCCGCGTTTGGAAATTCCCGCCTTCTGGCTCAAGGTCTCGGCCGTCTGGCCGTCTTGTTCCAGATGGCGAAAGAGCGAATGGGTGACTGCAGATCCCAAGATGCTGCAACGCCAACCGCCCGTGATGATTTGCATGACCTGATCCGGTGATGGGTGATGATCATTCATAATGTCCCCTTAAGGCATGAAGATATCACATAAGCTCCATGATCTTAAAACAAACTATGCTGAAAGGATGTTGGAAAGAGGTGAATTATGGCTACATTGTTTTCTTCGCTCAGTCCGGTCAGTTCTCTCGGTTCCCTTAGGTCTTCCGTAAGGGCCTATCTTTTATCCGGAAGCCTTTTGGCCGGCGCCTGCGGAGGCCATTCGCACTCGGAAACGAACCCGGTCCAACCGACTCCGCCGGTTCCCCTGCAAACGGTTGCTTCCACAAACATGGCGGCCGGAACCGATGGATGCCTTTACGGGACGTCAGCCTATTCGTTAACGCGGCCGACGACGGTAGGCGATTGGGTTGTGTCCATGCAGACCGCCTGCCCGGCCAACTATTTTATCGAAGCTGATTGCAGACCGACGCTCCGTTACGGCGCTTCCAGAGTCAGGGGAAATCCCTATCTGGCCAGTGTGTGTTTCGATCCCTCCGTTTCAACGGATCAGGGTCTCGATCCCTGCCAGGTCGGCGCCTTCGTCTGCGCGGCGGTTGCTCCCGGAGACCAGACCACGTCGAGCACCTCCGAAGGTTCGGACGGCCAACAGGTCACGTCCTCGGACACGACTCCCGGCGCTGATGGAGTGGATCTGGAGATTCGCCTCCGTTGCTGCCCGTCTCGATAACGGGTCCGCACTCTTCTTAATCATCGGTTCCTGAAGTCGAGGGCGAAATAAAGCCCGAAGGTCGGCTTCGGCTGGGTTCGGAAATAGGCGATGCCCAGGTAGAGGCCCGACTCCACCTGACGGATCTCGTCGCGGATGAAACCGACTGCAAAAGAAGTCTGACTGTAATCGATGATGACGGAAGGCTTGCCGTCCAGCCAGCTTTCGCCCTTGTAGACCTTGGCTTTAAAGAGTCTCAAACCGAGAATCTTGTTGCGGAGCGTTTCTTCCACCGGGTTGAAGACCTTGCCTCCCCAAACCCCCGAGGCGAGACACGCCATAGGTTGCGTTAAAACCGTGCCCGGAAAGAAGATCGCCTTGCCGCGCGAATCGCCTTGCGGAATCGGTCCGGCCCCGATCGATTGGTAGAGATCGTCGAGTTCGGAACGGTTTTTCTTGGCAAGGTCCTCGAGAGTCATGAGAATAGTAACCCTATGAAGTTTCAGGGCGGACTTTTCAAGTGGGAAATGACATGAAAATCATCCTCTTCGGCGCCACGGGCATGGTGGGTCAAGGCGTTTTGAACGAATGCCTGTCCGATCCCGGCGTCACCCATGTTTTGGCGGTCGGGCGCTCTCCGCTTCAGCGACGTCACGCCAAGCTGCGTGAAATCCTTCACCGAGACTTCGAGGATTTCTCCGCGATCGAGAAGGACCTCGCCGGTTACGACGCCTGCTTTTTCTGTCTCGGAGTCTCCGCCGCGGGTCTGAACGAAAAGAGTTATCGTCGCATCACCTATGATTATACGCTGGCTGCGGCCAAGGTCTTGATACGGAGAAATTCCGACATGACCTTTCTCTACGTCTCCGGCGCGGGTACCGACGGCACCGCCAAGGGACGCGTCATGTGGGCCCGAGTGAAAGGTGAGACGGAGAACGTCCTTTTCCAACTGCCCTTCAAGGCGGCGTATATGCTGAGGCCCGCTTTGATTCAGCCGTTGGACGGGATCCAGGCGAAGCAAAACTGGTACCGCATTTTTTATAAACTGACGGGGCCGGTCTTGCCACTTTTGCAAAAATGCCTTCCAAAATATGTGACGACGACCCGCAATGTGGGGCGCGCCATGATCGAGTTGGCTCGGCAAGGATCCGAGAAGAGGGTGGTCGAAAACGAAGAGATTAACCGTTATGAGCCGAAAAAACCTAGATGATCCGCGTTGTTTTTTGTTACCGAAAAGATGCGAAACTTTGCGTCGCTTCCTGCGAAGTGCCGCTGAATGACGACGATCCTGTCTTCGCAGACGCTCCCGGTCTTTACGGCGTCGATTGCCCAAACGGTTACGGCGCTCGAGGCGAGAACCTTGAACGGTCTTCCGGCCGCGCTGGTCAACGAAGCCCGTATTCTGCGGGACTCCGGCGTCCCCTCCCGCCATCTCGACGCTCTGTTGACGGAGAGGCCACACCTCAACGCCTCCCTCCTGAGACAGCGATGGATCAAGGATTTGACCGGACTGGAAGGGGAATTACGAGGTCGGCTGGGGAAGAGCGGTGAAGCGGACCCGGAGGAGGTCTGTCGCCTGCAAGCGCTCCTGCGCCTCGGACCCGGAGACGCCTTAGAGCCCGACGAGCTGCTTCGAGGGGTTTGTGAGGCGCGGCGTCATCTTCAGGGCGTTTATGTCTCGGGCTTCCTGTTCGGAGCCGGCATCCGTCCGAAATCGGGTTACCGACGACTCAAGATCACCTATCTTCGGGATTTCCCTCAGGCGCGTGCGGAAGGTTTCGGTCAACCGTTCCTGAAATCCGAGATCGATCAAGTCGGGCACTCTCATACCATTCGGGGCGCTCTCTACTTCCTCCTTCAAGCGCTTCGTTCCGGAATCCGGCCCGAGAATCGCACCCTTGTCTCCGCGCCGCCGGTGTTCCAGGCGGAGGGTGTCGTCAAGGCCGCACGAAACCTCGGCTTTCAGAGAATCCAGCTCCACTTCCCCAAATCCACGCGACGGGCGGCCTTGAATTCGCTTCGCGAGTTGGAGGTCGAAGTGATCCTCCACGACCACGGCGTCGACATCGAAGCGGAGGTGAGGGAAAGCGTCCAAAGAAAGAGGTCCACGCTTTTTCTGCCGAGGACAAATCCCCTGTTGGCCATGGGCTATGCGACGATCGGCATCGAAATCGAGGAGCAGATGCGCATGAAAAAACTGACGGATTTTGCCGTGGTCGTTCCGGGCGCGGATTCCTCTCTGATCTTCGGTTTGGCCGCCTATTTCGGGGCCTCCCAAGTTCCTGTCTATACCCTTGAAGAGGACGAGACACTTTTCCGGATGACGGGTGCTCGGCCTCCGAACGCAGACGCGCGCCTGAAGGAGCGACCGGTGGTCGTGGTTCTTCCGGGAAGGCCCTTCGATCCCAGAGACCTGGCGCGCCGTCTCCATCACAGGGCCACGGCCGGATAGAGAGTTGCCCTAGTTGATGCGAAGATCCGGCTCGCGCATCTGCAGCGGTCTTGAAAATCCTGTCACGAGCGTCCGCGTCCCGTCCGCGGATTTCAGCCAAAACTGGACGCCCTCGCGGTCCCTGAGGGAAGCGAAAAGGGCGCTGGAGCCGAGGGGCAGCGGCTTGCGGAATACCGACTCGATCACGCGCGGGTATCGGGGGAGCATCAGGTCGACTTCGCCGATGCATCGGGCCAACGTCCAAAGACCGTGGGCGATCGGTTGTTTGAATCCGAACAAGCGCGCGGTCATGGCGTGCAAATGGATGGGATTGTAATCGCCCGCGACCAGGGCGTAGCGCCGACCGGTATCGGCGGGGACATTCCAAAGATGGAAGGCCGCGCTCGGCGGCAGTTTGGAGGACCGCTGGGGATCATCGGTGCGGGCACCATCCGTCGGGGCCTTCCGGCGGGGGAGAAGGGTTGCGGTCGATTCCCAGGCCGGTGTTCCATCCGCGTAGAGGTAGGTGACCAGATCGAACTCCACACCTCGTTCCGTCTCGCGGTAGGATTCCACCAGACATTCCAAAGAAATTTTTTCATTTCCGTACAAGGCCTGTCGTTCCACGATGCGGTTGCGTAGATGCACGAGGCCCAAGGCACGGAACGGAAAACGGGGAGCGGTCAAGATGGCCGCATGGAGAGGGGCCGCCAGAACCTGCGGATAGACGGGAGGTAAGGCGAGAAAATCCGGCAACCCACAGACCTTCCGGTAACGCGAAAGGTTTTGTAGATCCACCGCGACGTGTCCCGCATGCGCACGAATGAGAGGCCTGTCCTC
>CAZWYB010000020.1:0-19310 GCA_964637745.1 uncultured Pseudomonadota bacterium | reverse complement strand
CGGCGGCGTTGAGCCGCCGAAGAGAGAGATCGAACTCGCCGCGGATATAAATATACGAGACGCGCGCGCCGATGGCGTAGGCCGCGATGATCGTCCCTTCGATCATCCGATGAGGATCCTTTTCCAAAATTGCACGGTCTTTAAAGGTGCCCGGCTCTCCCTCGTCGGCGTTGACGCAGAGGTAAGCAGGCTTCCCCGTGTTTTTAGGGACGAAGCTCCACTTAAGGCCCGCGGGAAATCCCGCGCCGCCTCGCCCGCGAAGGCCCGAATTCTTTACCTCGTCGATGACCTGCTCGGGCTTCATCCCCAGGGCCTTCTTGAGGGCCTGATAACCGCCGGTCTTTTCATAGACGGCGAGCGTGTGGGAGTCGGGGAGGTCGAAATTCTTTGTTAGGACACGTTCCATCATATCTTGTTCAATTCATTCAAAATGCGGTCGATCTCCTCTTCGTTCAAATTCTCATAATACGTCTCATTCACGCGCATCGCCGGCGCCGTCCCGCAGGAGGCCAGGCATTCGACGCGGGAGAGTCGGAAGCGTTCGTCCTTCGTCGTCTCGCCCGATTGGATCCCCAGCTTTTTCTCCAAATGATCGATCACCGGCTCGCACCCCATGAGGGCGCAGGGCAGGGTCTGGCAGACCTGGACGTGATACTTCGCCGGCTTCTCCCTTGGATACATCGTGTAAAAGGTGACGACGCCGTAGACGTGGGCGGGCGAGATCTCCAAGCGCTTGGCGACCAACTCCATCACCTCAGGCGAGATCCAACCGAATTCCTTTTCCGCAACGTGCAGGACGGGCAGGAGGGCGGCCTGTTTGGTGGGGTAGCGCTTAAGAATCTCGACGATCTCTTGCTCGCTCGCTGGATTGAACTTTTCTGCCTTCATCGGTCAAGCTCCCCGACCACAATATTAAGACTCCCCAAAATTGCCACCGCATCCGCAATCATCCCGCCCTCCGCCATCTTCGCGTAAGACGCGCACAGGGGAAAGCAGGGCGGACGGCAATGCACCCGGTACGGACGCGGCCCTCCGTCACTGATGATATAAAAACCCAATTCGCCGTTCGCCGCCTCCGTCGCCGCATAGATCTCTCCGGGCGGGGGCTTGATGCCGTCGATCAAGAGCATGAAGTGGTTCATCAGGCCCTCGATCGAGCCGTAGACCTTTTCCTTCGGGGGCAGTGCGACCTTCGGATCGTCCGTCAGGACGGGGCCGTCGGGGATCCGCTCCAAGGCCTGCTCGACGATCTTCGCGCTTTGTCGCATCTCCTCCACGCGAAGCATCAGGCGATCGTAGGTGTCGCCGACCGTCCCCACGGGGATTTCGAAATCGAATTCGTCGTAGTGATAATAAGGCTGGGCCTTTCGGAGGTCGTAGGGGACGCCGCTTGCGCGAAGACAAGGCCCGGTCCAGCCCCAGTTGATCGCCTGCTCCTTGGTGACGACGCCGACGCCTTGGGTCCGGTCCATGAAGATGCGGTTCCGTTCCAGGAGGCGCGTGACGTCACGGACCGCCTTTTCCAGACTCTTGAGGACCTTGCGGATCCCGTCGGTAAAGTCCGGTGAGAGGTCGCGCATGACCCCGCCGATCCGGGTGTAGTTGGTCGTGAGGCGCGCGCCGCAGAGCTTTTCGGTAAAGTCGTAGATCTGTTCGCGGACGTTGAAGAAGTACCAAAAATTCGTGAGACCGCCCAGGTCGACGGCGGACGTGCCCACGCAGATCAAGTGGTCCATGATGCGCGAGAGCTCGGAGACGATGACCCGGATGTATTTGGCCCGCTCCGGAATCTCGATGTCCAAAAGTTTTTCGACGGCGAAGCAGTAGCCGACGTTGTTCAACATCGCGGAGCAGTAGTTCAGGCGATCTGTATACGGAATGACTTGGCTCCAGGTGCTGTGCTCGGAGTGTTTTTCGAAGGCGCGGTGGAGATAGCCGATTTCTGCGGCGGCCTTGACGATCGTCTCGCCGTCCAGCTCCACGAAAAAGCGAAGCGCCCCGTGAGTCGCCGGGTGAGCGGGGCCGACGTTTAAAGCCATCGTTTCTGTTGGCAAATTTTCAGTCACGTCGGTTTCTCCTCGGGGATGGGGATCTTTTGCCGACGTTCCATCGGATAATCTTTTCGGAGCGGATGTCCTTCGAAGCCGTCAAACATCAAGAGGCGTTTCAGGTTGGGGTGCCCCTCGAAACGGAACCCGAACATATCGAAGGCCTCGCGCTCGAACCAATCCGCCGCACCCCAGAGGTCGGTGACGGTCGGAAGGGTCATATCCTCTTCCGGGACCTTGACGCGAACGCGCAGGCGGTGGTTTTTCGTCAGCGAGTTCAGGTGATAGACGACCTCGAATCGCGGCTTTTCGCCTTTGGGAAGATAATCGGTCCCGCAGAGGTCGGCGAGCATTTCGAAAGAGAGGGACGCATCTTCTTTCAAAAACCTGAGCACATCATGAATGCGGTCTTTGCGGAGGATCACGGTCAAATCGCCCTTGTCTTGATGGGTCACAAGGATTTCAGAGGCGAAGTTTTCTTGGAGTTTTTCGAGAATCACGGCGTCGTCTACTTATCGGGAATGATGAGGCAACTCAATAAGAAATTCCGTAGGAAATTCCGTCATCCTTGCCTTCCTTGAGGAGATCGTATTCGCGCTTCGCAGCGGAGGCCTCCGAAGACGAGCCGTACTTATCCATCACCTCTTTGAAGGCGGCCAGACCCTTAGCCTGCTGCCGGGTCCTCACCATGGTGGTGGCCTCCGGATCGACCTTTCCATCGACCGTGATAAAACCTCCACTCTTGAAGGTGACGAAGGCGTCGGCGCGGAGACGGCCTAACAAAAGGAGGGCCTTGGGTCGAAGCGCGCTCTTGGGATAGGCTGCGAGCCAGTCTTCCACTTTCTTACAGACCTCGTCCGGATCGTCGCCCAAAAGGGCGCTTCCCCGGAGCATCATGAGGCTGGCCTCTTCGCGATAGGGGCTGTTGGGAAAGTCATCCAAAACCTTTTTGAAATGGGTGGCGTTGTAGGCGAATTGGACCTGGTCGCCGTGATAGGAAAACGAACCCTCGCCGAAGCGTCGGTTTAGGGCCGCCACGTCGGCCTCGAAACATTCGGGATTGGCCTGGTCCCGATGTTTGTTGAGATAGCATTTGGCGTCCGAGGCCTCATAAAGACCTTTCTTTGCCAGGTCCAAGGCGCGTCCCGTTTTCACCAGGGCCTCGGCGGCGTGGCTGCCCTTGGGGTCGGCTGTGTAAGCGGTGTAGTAGCGGTCCGCCGCCTCCGCATAATGTCCGGCTTTAAAGAGTTGATCGCCTTCGTCGATGCCGCTTGCAAAGAGGGGATGGGAAAAACAAACGAGCGAGACGAGAAAGAAACCGAGGCGAGTCGCGCGACCTTTGCGATTAGGCCGCATGTTCCTGCTTCGGGTCTTTGTCCTGGGCCTGCGCGTCGATCTTTTCTTGGATCTTGATGACGGCGTTCAAGATCGCCTCCGGGCGGGGAGGGCAGCCGGGGACGTAGACATCCACCGGAATCAATTCGTCGATCCCCTGAACGACGCTGTAGTTGTTATAGAAGCCACCCGAAGAGGCGCAGGCGCCCGCGGAGATGACCCATTTGGGCTCGCACATCTGTTCGTAGATGCGCTTTAAGACCGGGGCCTGTTTGTAGTTGATGGTGCCTAAGACAATGAGAAGGTCCGCCTGGCGCGGCGAAAAGCGGACCAGCTCGGCGCCGAAGCGGGAGATGTCGAAATAAGAAGAAACCGTCCCCATGAACTCGATGCCGCAACAGGCGGTGGCGTAGGGCATGGGCCAGAGCGAGTTCTTCCGTCCCCAGGCCACGACTTCCTTGACCTTGGTGGTGATGACGGCGCCGGCAAAAAGATCGGTCATCGACATGGTTGATACTTTAGGAGTCCGGCCCACCGCTGTCAAGGAGCGCTATTTGGCTCTTCTGAATGGACTTTTCTTCAGATTGAGATAAATTTTCCACTATGCTTTTCGTGGTGGGGGCGGCGATCGGTGTTCCAGTCCTTGCGTTTTTTCTCCTTTTCAACGGACTTGTCCGGCAAAAGAACCTCATGAAAGAGGCGTGGAGCGGGATCGATGTGCAGCTGAAACGCCGCGCGGACCTCGTGCCGGTCTTGGCGGAATCGGTGAAAGGGTACAGTCGTCACGAAAAAAATATTTTCGAAGACGTCGCATCCCTTCGCACCCAAGCCGAGATCGTCAAGGGACTGAAGGGTTTGCTGGCCGTGGCGGAGCAGTATCCGGATCTCAAGGCGAGCCAGAATTTTCTCAAGCTTCAGAAGGATCTCGTCGACATCGAGGACAATCTCCAATACGCGCGCCGCTACTACAATGGGACGGTGCGGGACTACAACACGCGGGTTCAATCGTTTCCGGGTGTGATCGTCGCCAAGATGTTCGGTTTTCAACCGGCCTCGTTTTTTGAGATCGAGTTTGCGACGGAACGAAAGACGCCGGAGGTCGACCTTTGAAGAAAATTCTTTTCCTGACCGTTCTTCTCTTCTCTTTCATCCGTTTTGCCCATGCCGACGAAAGGATTCTCTCGTTTCACAGCGACATCACGGTCCGCGAAGACGCAACAATGAATGTCCGGGAAACCATCGTCGTCCGCACCGAAGGCGACCAAATCAAGCACGGTATCTATCGCGATTTCCCCACTGAATATAAAGGAAAGTACGGGACGAGAAAGACCGTCGGCTTCCACGTGGAAGAAATCCTGAGAGACGGCAAGCCGGACGGCTCCCACTATGAAGGCTTGTCGAACGGGGAGCGGCTTTACATCGGGGAGAAGGATGTGGAGCTCGATCCCGGCGTTTATACCTACACCCTCTCATACACGACGGATCATCAGCTTGGGTTCTTCGACAGCCACGACGAGCTCTATTGGAACATCACCGGTAATGGCTGGAAATTCCCGATCGACAAGGTGACGGCGACGGTGACGCTACCGAAAACGGTCAACAGCGACTCGATCAAGGTGGAGGGTTACACCGGTCCGCAAGGCGCTAAGGGGCAGGATTATAAGGCCTCTGTGGATTTGCGAGGTCGGGCGAACTTCGAATCGACCGTCTCCCTGGCGTCGGAAGAGGGGATGACGCTGGTCGTGTCTTGGCCGAAGGGATTCGTCCATGCTCCCACTCAAGAGGAAGAGATCCGTCATGCCTTGAGCGATAACTTAAGTCTCATCGTCGGTGGCGTGGGTTTTCTCTTGGTCTTGGTGTTTTATCTCGTGGTCTGGTTCCTGGTCGGACGCGATCCGGCGAAGGGAACGATCATCCCTCTCTATGAAGCGCCGGACGGGCTTTCTCCGGCGGCCGTGCGTTTCATCCGGAAAATGGGTTACGACGACAAGGCCTTCGCTGCGGCCCTGATCGACATGGCCGTCAAGAAGTGCATCCGCATCGAGGAAAAGAGTGGCTACACGATCGAGCGTTTGGATGGGGTTAAACAGGGACCTCTTACGTCCGATGAGTTGAAGGTTTTGAGCGAGCTTTTAGACGACCGGAAAAAGCTGGAGATCAAACAGTCCAATCACGCGACCATCGCGGCCGCGATCCAAGCTCTCAAGGGCGCCTTAGTCAACGCCTACGAAAAATCCTATTTCATCACCAACAGTCGTTATTTCGTCTCCGGACTTCTTCTGACACTCGGGGTCAGCGTTGTAACCGTTTTCTCCCTTTCGGGTTCGGCAAAAATTGGGGCTATCTTTATGTCCATCTGGCTCTCCGGCTGGTCGGTGGGCGTCTTTTTCCTCCTGAGGCAGGTCAAGAGCCGATGGCTGCAGGTCCTTGGCGACCGCGGCCTTCAAAAGGGCGTGGACGTTTTCGGCGCCCTCTTTATCTCCGCCTTCGCCCTTCCTTTCGTGGCCGGCGAGGTTTTCGGTATCGTTTCGTTCGTGAGCCTCTCCTCGCCGTTTGTCGCCGGGACCGTCTTGGGCACTGTGGGTTTGAACATCGTCTTTCACCATCTTCTTAAGGCCCCGACCTTGGCGGGCCGGAAGGTCTTGGACAAGATCGAAGGCTTGAGGATGTATCTGTCGGTCGCGGAGAAAGACCGGTTGAACGCCATGACCCCGCCGAAGAAAACGCTCGAGGCCTTTGAAAAATTTCTCCCCTATGCCTTGGCGTTGGATGTGGAGCAGGAGTGGTCGGAGCAGTTCGCGGAAGTCTTGGCCGCGAAGTCCGCTGAAGAGGCGGGTTATAACCCGACCTGGTACGTTGTCGCGGGAGGGTTTGCAGCCCACTCTTTTGCATCTTCTATCGGCAGTTCATTGTCGAGTGCCGTTTCTTCATCTTCGGTCGCTCCGGGATCCAGCTCCGGTGGTGGAGGTGGCGGGTCGTCAGGAGGCGGGGGTGGAGGAGGTGGCGGGGGAGGGTGGTAGTCTCTCAAGCCAATTTGAGAGGAACGACCTTCGCGATCCTTCGGAAGTCCTCGTCCGTCGTCAAAAGTCGGGCATGATTTCGAAGGGCCATGCCCGCGATCAAGAAATCGATCGTCGAAGCCTGGATGCCCTTTGAGGTGCACTGATTTCGGATCTGGGCGCAGTAGGCGTAATCATCAGCAGTCGGTTCCAATAAGGGGAAAACGGCCAAAGTCTGCCGAACCTCGTCAAATTGCTTCTTCTCCCGAATCCCCTGGAGGACTTCCATCAAGACAACGCCGAGGAGCCGGATATCTTCGCCCTCTTCGATGAAGGTCTTGAGTTTCTGTACCTCGGTGGTGTCGGACGGTTTCCGTCTTCGAAAGGCGAGGGATAAAACCGACGTGTCGACTAGAAACTTCAACGGGAACGGGCCTTCTTATAGTCGTAGGCGGGGTCAAAATCGATTTTTCCAAAGAGCTTCAATACGTCCTTTTGTTTCCGGCGCCGAATGTATTCGCGGAGGGCTTGGTTGACGGTTTCCTTTTTGGTGGAATGTTTACCCAGTTTTAGGGCCTCTTCCAAGAGGCGGTCGTCGATGGCGAGATTGGTTGGCATACACATTATCCTACACAGAATTTCACACATTACAAAGAGAAAATTTTGAGACGGGTGTTCAGGAAGGCTGTTGGAAGCTAGAATTGTTAACGAATCAGTGAACAGCCGGCCGCCTTTTGAGTGGTCGTCGTCCCGTTTCCATTTCCAGTCCCACCCCCGCTCCCACCTCCGCTCGATGACGGGCATTGACACGCGTTCGTCTGACCCGCTGCGATGCATTGGCCGTGGCAGGCGGTGTCTGATGAGCCGTCGCATTGCTCGCCTTTGTCGACGATCTGGTTGCCACAAGCGGGAAGGGTGCAATTGGTTTCACAGGCATCGCCGTCGGTCTTGTTTCCGTCGTCGCACGCCTCTCCCGCATCGACGATTCCGTTTCCGCAGACGGGCAACGTACAATCAGCCTCGCAGCCGTCGGCGTTCGTATTATTTCCGTCATCGCATTGTTCGCCGGGGTCCACGGTTCCGTCTCCGCAGTTGTCCATGATGTTTAAGACCGCCGTGCTCGGGCTCCCCAAGAGGACGCCTCCCGTCGGGTTCGAGAGGCCCAAGTTGACCGTCTCCGTCCCTTCGACGACGGCATCGCTCACAATCGGGATGAGGACCGTCTTGTCGGCCGTGTCGCCGGCGGCGAAAGAAACGGTCTGAGTCGTTTCCGTATAATCGGTTCCAGCGGTCGCCGTACCCGCGCTGGTGGAAAAAGTCGCCGAGACGTTACCGTCGCTGCCGTCTACACGGGTGATGGTGACCGTCGCCGTCCCGTCGCTTTCGTTGACGCTGGAGGCGGCCGTGCTGAACTGGAGGCTGCCGGGATGCGTCGTCGTAGAGCAGGAAGAGAATTCCGAGGTGTTGTTGAGCGAGTCCGTGGCCGTGGCCGTCACGCGGGTGTCCGAAGGATTCGCCAGGACGACATCGAAACCGGCGTCCCCGCTCCCATTGGTCGTAACGTTTGTGAACCCAAGAAACGTCTGCCCTTCGCCGTTCCCCGAGGCGTCGCAGGCCGCATTCGAAAAGAATTCCAGACGAAAATTCGCGTTGGGGCTGCTGTTCAAGGAACCCTGGACTCTGGTCGCGCCGGAGGCCGTGGAGACGAGGGACAGGACGGGGAAATTTTGAAGCTTGTTGGGGCCGGAGTCTCCGTCTCCGGCGTCGTTGGCGGTGATGCCATCGAGCTTCAGATCAATTCCTAAACCGGTATTGGAAAAGATGGAGTTTTCCAGGAACGCGTTGCCCGTTCCCCCCGTCGTCGCCATGCCGATACCGACGCCCGTATTGAAGGCGATCGTATTGCCGGTGCCGGGATCTGCTCCTCCGATGGTATTGCCGGAGGCCCCGAAGTCGATCACTACACCCCCGCCGCCGTTGGCGATTCCGGCGTTGCCTGCAGCGTTTGTTCCGATGAGATTGCCTTGGATGAGGTTGCCGGTCGTTGTGTTCCAATTGATCTTGATGCCGTGACCGGCGTTGCCTGAAATGAGGTTGCCGGCGCCGGGTGTTGTCCCTCCGATGACATTATCGGTACTGGCGGTGCCGAGGTCGCTGATCAAAAGTCCTTCCCCTCCGTTTGGAATGGCTGCGCTTCCCGTCGCGTTCGTGCCGATGTAATTCCCTTCAACGGTGTTTCCAGGCGCCCCATCGATTTGCATTCCGTCGCCGCCGTTTCCGCTGATGATGTTTCTCTGGGCGGCGGTCGTCCCACCGATGGTGTTTCCCGTCGCCCCGGCTTGCACGATGAGACCGGATAAGGTATTCGCAACGGCGCTCGTTCCCGTGGCGTTCGTGCCGATGAAGCACCCTTCCACGCGGTTATTATTTCCGTTGATCCGGATTCCCTGCGAATTGCCGTTCAAGACCATGTTGCTGATGAGGTTGTTGTTACCGCCCACTTCCATGCCGTCGCCGCCCGTGTAGCCGTTGATGGTGAAACCCTTGATCGTGTTGTTCGAGGAGTCGATGACGATGGGAGGAGGAGAGTGATTGACACCCGCGGCTTTCAAGGTGATGGACTGGCCCGTCGCATCGATCGTCGTGTTGTTGTCGGCGACATGGGGCATATCGCCGTTCGTTTTTTGGTCGTCATTGATGGTTCCCGAAATGGAGAACGTGATCGTGTCCGGTCCAGCATTCGCATTGGCGTCCATGATCGCCTGGCGGAGGGAGCCGGGGCCTGTGTCGTTGAGGTTGGAAACGACGATCGAACCGGCCTTCGCCGAAATCGGGGATAAAAGGCAAAGACAGGCGCCGAAGAAAACGATTCGTTTTTTCATTTCGGGTTAGAGTAGCGCGAAATGGCGGCCGCGACAAGTCTGGATTATTCCCACTCCAGGGCCTTGCGCCCGTAGACGTAGATGAGGCCGACGACCAAGATCCCCAAGAATATCCCCATCTCGATCAGGACGAATCCTCCCAGGCCCGACCGGACGAAATCACGATAGAGGACCGACCACGGATAGAGGAAGACGACCTCCACGTCGAAGAGGATGAAGAGCATCGCGACCAGATAGAATTTAACCGAGAAGCGATGGCGGGCATTGCCGACAGGAGAGAGCCCGCATTCGTAGGTCATTCCCTTTTCTTCGGACATTTTGGAGCGGGGACTGAAGAGATGGGACAACGCTAAGATCGCTCCCCCGATCAATGCTGCCAGGGCGAAGAGCATCAGAAGGGGGATGTAAATGTTCACGGTTTAAAAATGTAACCCCGTAGATTTTCCTGTCAAGATCGCCAAACCGTTCCAGAAGAGTCCGATGTAGAGCGTCAGCGCGGCCAAGCCCGAAACAATCCAAGACTGGCCCATGGCCGGGGCGGCGAATTGTCGCTCATCACTCGGTTCGTCGAAGAACATGACCTTGATGACGCGCACATAGTAGTACAGGGAGATGACGCTGTTTAAGACGCCGATGACGGCAAGCCCGATCAACCCTGCCCGAATGACGGCGCCGAAGAGAAAGAATTTTCCGATGAAGCCCGCCATCGGAGGAATGCCTGTCAGCGAAAAGAGGAAGACCGACATGGCGAGCGCCAGAAAGGTCCCTTTGCCGCCGCGCCGTCCCAGGCCCTTGTAGCCCTCGAGATCCTCCGTCCCCAACTGATTGGCGACGACCAAGACGACCAAGAAGGCGCCGATGTTCATGATGAGGTAGACGACCAAATAGAAAAGGATCGCCGACAGGGCCTCTTCATTCAAGGCGGCGAAGCCCATCAGCATGTAGCCGGCGTGGGCGATGGAGGAATACGCCAAAAGCCTTTTGAGGTTGGTCTGCTTCAGGGCCGCGAGATTGCCGATCGTCATCGTGCCGATGGACATCACGACCAACAGGTCCACGAGTCCCGCCGGCTTGACCACCGCGAAGCCCGCCGTGCCCGTCGTCGTGAAGGCCGTTAAGAAAAAGCGGATCAGGGCGGCGAAGCCTGCGGCCTTCGGACCCACCGACAGAAAGGCCGTAAAGGGCGTGGGCGCACCTTCATAAACGTCCGGGCTCCACATGTGGAAGGGGAAGGCGGCGACCTTGTAACCGAAGCCCGCCATCATCAGGAGCATGGACGTGAAGAGCAGAGGGCGTGAGACCGCGTTCATTTTCAAAAAGACGGCGATCTCCGGAAGGACCAACGAGCCCGTCAGTCCATAAAGGATCGAGATCCCGTAGGCCATGATCCCGGAGGCGACGCCTCCGTAAATGACGTATTTCAACGCGGCCTCCGAGGAACGCCGGACGCCGCGGACCGAACCGGTCAAGATGTAGGACAGGACGCTGACCATCTCCAAGGCCAGATAGATCATCAGGAGGTGGTTGGCCGTCGCAAGGAGCAGCATCCCCAACGTGAGTGCGATTAAGAGCGTGTAATAGCTCGGCTGATCGGTCTTATCCACTTCGGGGGAGTAGGCCGACATCAGGATCGCCAAGAGCCCCGCCAGGCCGAAGATGTATTTGAAAAAATGGCCCATCGCATCGAACGTCACCATGTTGGAGAAGAAATGGGCGGGCGGGAGGCCGCGGGAGTAGCAATTGGCCCCCATCATGCCGATCAACCCCAAGACGGCGACCGTCGCATACACCTGCTTCTTCGCGAGGCCGGGGATCACCTTGGAGAAAAAGTCCGCGAGAAAGAGGGCGAGAATCGTCCCGATCAGGACCAATTCCGGAAGGAAATAGACGAAATTCTGTTTCATGGGTCAGAGTCCCGCCACTTTCCAAGTGCTGACCGCTTGGCTCAAGGCGGTCATGGAGGAATTCAAGAGATCCAAGACGAATTTGGGATAGATGCCGACGACGATCGTGATGATCGCGAACGGCACCAGCGTCACCATTTCTCGGGCGTTCATTTCCGAAATGGTTTTATACTTTTCGTTGAGCGATCCCAGGAAGACCCGTTGGTAGGTCCAAAGCATGTAGGCCGCCGTCAGGACGACGCCGGAGACGGAGACGATCGTGTACAACCGATAGGTTTCGAATCCGCCGAGGAAGCAAAGAACCTCGGAGACGAAGCCGGAAAGGCCCGGCAGCCCTAAGGCCGCGAAGAAGGCCAACGATGTCATCGTCGCGTAGCGCGGCATGGCCTGAGCGAGTCCGCCGAAGCCGTTGATTTCGCGATGGTGGGCCCGATCATAGACGACACCCACGAGCAAGAAGAGCATGGACGTGATCGTGCCGTGATTGAACATCTGGAAGACCGCGCCGTTCAATCCCTCCGGCGTGAGCGACGCCATCCCCAAGAGGCAGAATCCCATGTGACTGACGGACGAATAAGCGATCAGCTTTTTGAAGTCCTTCTGGGCCATCGCGCAGAGGGCGCCGTAGACGATATTGATCATCCCCATCAACGCCATCATGTTCGCAAAATAATGAGTCGCGTCCGGCAGCAGGGGGAAACAGATCCTCATGATACCGTAGGTCCCCATCTTCAGAAGGACGGCGGCGAGGATCACGGAGATGGCGGTCGGGGCCTCGACGTGCGCATCCGGCAACCACGTGTGGAAAGGAACCAGCGGCACCTTGATCGCGAATCCGATGAAAAGCCCCAGCCAGCAGAGGTAGCGAAAGTTCGTGGCGGTGAGCGGACCCATGTGAATCGATTGGTTCGACAACTCGACTAAGCTGAAGGAGTTGCCCTTGCTGTAGAAGTAGAAGGCCAGCATCACCAAGAGCATCAGAACCGAACCCGCGAGGGTATAAAGGAAGAACTTGATCGCGGCGTACTCGCGTCGCGGGCCGCCCCAGATGCCGATCAAGAAATACATCGGGAGGAGCATGACCTCCCAAAAGACGTAGAAGAGGAAGAAGTCCAGGGCGCAGAAGACGCCCATCATGCCGGAGATGAGGAGCAGGAGGAGCGAGAAGTAGGCCTTCACCTGTTTATCGATCCCCCAAGACGCGAGCACCGAGACGACGCCCACCAAGGCCGTCAGGAGGATCATCGAGACGGACAGGCCGTCGATCCCCATGAAGTAATTGATGTGAAAGCTCGAGATCCACGGGTAGGGCCCTTCCACCAACTGGAGGCCGGATTGGGAGCGGTCGAAGAGGATGAAGATCTTCACCGCCGCCACCAGGAGGGGGATCGTCATGATGAGGGCCACCCTCTTCACGAGATTGTCCGAACCCTTGGGCAGGAAGGCGATGATCACCGCCCCGGCCAGGGGCAGAAATGTCAGAAACGAGAGATACGGGAACATAAATTCTCCTTACAATAACCGATACAACATCACGAGGAGGATTCCCCCCATCGCGTAATACAAATACGTTTGAATCTTTCCGGATTGGGTGCGTTTTACCAACGCCCCACCCCATTGAGCGATATTGCCGACCAGATTGACCAGGCCGTCCACGAAGACGCGGTCGATGGACCCGGAGATGAAGGCGGCCACCTTTGTGGCGAATCCCACGAAGTTCACGATGCCGTCGATAATCTTCAAATCGAAATTGGCCAGGAAGTCATTCAAGCGCAGCAGGTTGTTGACGAACACGGCCTGATAGATTTCATCCACATAAAACTTGTTCTGCACGACCCGGTGGAAGACGGGGAACGCCTTGACGAACTTTTCCGGAATATCCTTCCGTTTCGTATAAAGGATGTAGCCCGTCAAAGAGCCGGCGACGGCGATGGCGAGCGACAGGGCCATGAGTCCGTATTCCGTCGTCTCCGGGGCCATGGTGATCGCTTTGGGGGCGACGAAGACCGGCTCCAACCAATGCTCGAAGAGATTCGTGCCTTCCGTCAGGCCCACCAACTTGCCCAGCGATTCCGGGATGCACAGGAAACCGCCCAAGACCGACAAGAGGGCCAAAACCATGAGCGGGATCGTCATCGTCAGAGGCGATTCATGCAGGTGGTGCTTGGTCTCCTCGTCCGCCCGGCACTCGCCGAAGAAGGTGAGCGTCACCATGCGCATCATGTAAATCGCCGTGCCCGTGGCCGCCAAAACACCCACGCCCCAGAGGACGGGATAGTGATTGAAGGCCTGCCAAAGAATCTCGTCCTTCGAGAAAAATCCCGCAAAGGGGAATATGCCGGCGATCGCCAAGGTCGCGATGAAAAAGGTCGAGTAGGTAATCGGCAGGTATTTTTTGAGCCCGCCCATCTTTTGAATGTCCTGTTCCCCGCTCATGGCATGGATCACCGAGCCGGAACCCAAGAAGAGACAGGCCTTGAAGAAGGCGTGCGTGACCAGATGAAAGATACCGGCCGAGTATGCGCCGGTCCCCATGGCGCCGAACATGAAACCCAGCTGGGAGACGGTGGAATAGGCGAGCACCTTCTTGATGTCGTCTTGGGCGAAGGCGATGACGGCCGCGAAGATGGCCGTCGCGAATCCGATCGTGGAGACGATCGTCAAGGTCTCGGGCGCCATCGAATAGAAGAAGCTCATGCGGCCGATCATATAAACGCCGGCGGTGACCATGGTCGCCGCGTGGATCAAGGCGGAGACCGGCGTCGGACCGGCCATGGCGTCCGGCAACCACACATAAAGAGGGATCTGAGCGGATTTGCCCGTCGCTCCGACGAAGAAAAGCAGGGTGACGATAAAGACGACCGGGACGCCTCCCCAGGTCTTGCCGACCAAGAGAGAGGCCGTCTCGCGGAGCTCCGTGAAGTTGACCGTCGGGTGGCCCGCTGCGTGCAACGTCCAATAAAGGAGGAGAAAGCCGACAATGAAGGCGAAATCGCCGACGCGGTTGACGAGGAAGGCCTTCATCCCTGCCGCCGCCTTGGCCTTGTCCGTGAACCAGAATCCGATGAGGAGGTAGGAGCAAAGACCCACGCCCTCCCAACCGATGAACATCATGAAGAGGTTGGCCCCCATGACGAGGGTCAGCATCGCGAAGCAGAAGAGGTTCAAGTAGGTGAAGTAGCGCGAATAGCTTTCATCGTGGCTCATATAGCCGACGGAATAGAGATGGATCAAGGAACCCACGCCTGTCACGACCAGCATGAGCGTCAACGAGAGAGGATCGATCAGGAAGGCCACATCGGCCTTAATACCACCCACGTCCAACCACGGAAAAAGCGTGACCGTGATCTGCCGGCCCTCTTCCGGAAGGCTCAACACATGGAGGAAGGTGCCGAGAGAAATGACGAAGGCGGCGAACAAGACGCCGCAGGCGACCAAGGTCACGAAGGGCTTGAAGACCTTCTTCCCGCTGAAGGTGTATAAGCCGTTGATCAGCGCCCCCAAGAGCGGGAGGAGCGGAACCAAGTGCACGAGGTTCAGACAGGTCTGTGTGAATCCCGACATTTTAATCCTTTAACCCTTCAACGTGGTTGCTTCCTCGACGTCGATCGTCCCCGCCTGTTTGTAGATCGAGACGACGATCGCCAGCGCCACGGCGGCCTCCGATGCGGCCAAGACGATCAGGAAGAGGGAAAAGAGGTTCCCGTCCACCTGATTTCCGTTGAAATGGGCGAAGGCCACAAAATTCACCGACGCGGCGTTCAAAATCAGCTCCACGCCCATCAAGATGCCCACCGCGTTCCGCCGGGAGATGACGTTGTACAATCCCAGCGAGAACAGGATGGCCGTGACGAACAAATAGGAATTGAGCGATACCATAAATCTATTTCACTTCCCGCTTCACGATCACCACCGCGCCCACCAAGGCGCCCAGCAGAACGAGGGAGATGATTTCAAACGGGAGCAAATAATCCTTCAAAAGGGCGTTGCCGATCGTCGTCACCATGGAGGTGTAGGCCTCATTGTCCTGCTGTTTCCAAGTCCCCGCCGTGAGGAGCGAGATCAGAAAGACGGCGATGCCGCCTACGATGGGGACGCCCACCTTGTAGTTGACCGACATGTTGGTGAGGTTCACGTCGCCCACGTTGTTCGTGAGCATGACGGCGAAGATGATCAAGACCAAGATGCCGCCGACGTAGATCAAGACCTGGGTCACGGCGACGAAGTCGCTGGATAAAAGAATAAAAAGACCGGCTGCGCCCGCGAAAGTTCCGAGGAGAGCGAAAGCCGAATACAAGATACGCTGCGAGAAGGCCACGCCCGCTGCCGAGGCAATCGTAAAGAGGGCGATGAGCGTGAAGGCGACGTCCTTAAGATTAGGCATTAGCGTCCTCGGCGGTCTCTTCCGCTCCACCCGCCTCCTTCTTGGGGGCTTTGTAGGGGACGATCACCTGGCCCTCGGGGACGAAACGAAAGACCAGATCCTCGATGCACTCCGTCGCGAGCTCGAATTCCTTGGTGAAGTGGATCGCGCCCGTCGGGCACGGTTCCGTGCAAAGGCCGCAATACATGCACTTGGCCTCGTCGATGTCGAACTGGGTGAGGACGCGCTCCTTGGTCGGAGAGGCCTCGTCTTTTTTGGTGACGATCTTGATGCAGTCGATGGGGCAGTCGTTCATGCACGCCAGACACGCCGTGCAGATTTCCATGTCCACCTTGAGGAAGCCGCGGAAGCGGTCCGGGAGCATCTCCGCCATAGGGCGCGGCGTCTTGTCGGGGTACTGGATCGTCACCGGTTTCCGGAAAAGATGGGAAAAGGTGATCGACATTCCCTCGAACACGGAGGTCGCGGTGTCTAAAATATTCCTAAAATAAGTCATATAAGTCCTATTCGACCTATACAAAAGGGTTTAGGTGAATCGGCTGCCTCGTATACCAAAGCTGATAGGCGACGCGATAGAAAAAGTAAACGATCGTCGCCGCCGCGCCGCCGCACATCACGTAGCGCACGATCGGTACCCCTTCCGGGAACAAGACCATCCAAACGGCCACGCCCATCGAGGCCACAAAGCCGAACGGCGTGAGGTACTTCCAGCTCAAGGTCATTAATTGATCGACCCGGATGCGGGGCAGCGTCCAACGGATCCAGATGACTACGAACACGATCACCAACGCCTTCAAGAAGAAGGTGGCGAATTCGAGAAGGTGTGGGAGCACAATACCCAGCGTTCCGCCCATGGCCTCCGCCGAGGCCCGAACATGCGGCGGGATCTGCCATCCTCCGAGGAACAAGGAGGTCGCCACCGCTGCGATCAGATAGATGTTCGCCCACTCTTCGAAGTAGAAGAACACGAAACGCATGCCGCTGTATTCCGTCGAGTAACCGGAGACGAGCTCGCTCTCCGCCTCGGGGATGTCGAAGGGCGTCCGGTTTCCTTCCGCCAGCGACGAAATGAAAAGCGAGATGAACGCGATCGGCATGAACGGGTTGTCGAAGAGGAACCATTGCCAGGGATAGGCCCCTTGGGCCTGGATGATGCCCTGGATCGAGAGAGATCCCGAGAGAAACACGACCACAAGGATCGCGAGGCCGGCCGGGATCTCGTATGAGACGATCTGGGCGGCGGACCGCATGCCGCCCAGGAGGGAGTACTTGTTGTTGGAGGCCCAGCCGCTCATGAGGATTCCGACGACGACGATGGACGTGACGGCGATCAGATAAAAAATACCGACGTTCAGGTCCGCGACGATCAGTTTGCTCGAGAACGGAATCGTCACGAAGGCCGCGAACATGCCGGCGAAAACGAGATAAGGCGCGATCCGGAAGAGGATCGGGTCCGCGGCGCGCGGGACGATGTCTTCCTTCAAAATCGATTTGATGCCGTCGGCGATCCACTGGAAGAAACCCTGAGGGCCGACGCGGTTCGGGCCCACACGGTCCATCATGCGGGCGGCGACGCGGCGCTCGACCCAGGAGATGATCCCGGCAAACGGCGCCACGAAGACCATGAGCATGACAAGGGCGAAGACCAACTGGACCGCCAAATAGACGAATTGATACGGGGCCTGCTGGAGTGCAGGAATCTTTTGGATCAACAAGTCGGCCAGGTGTTGCATCGTTAGTTTACCTATCGATTTCGGGGGCGACGATATCCAAGCTCGCGATGAAGGCGATCAAGTCCGCCACCATCATCCCGCGGCTGATCTTTTCGATGATGCTCATCGCCGTGAACGATCCGGTACGAAAGTGGCAACGATACGGCTTGTCGGTTGCGTCGCTGACAAGATAAACGCCCATGTCTCCGCGCGTGCTCTCCAAGCGAATATACGTGTCCCCCGCGGGAGGGCGGATCTTCTTCGGCACCTTCACCTGATGCTCCCCCGGAGGGATTCGTTCAAAGCATTGGCGCAAAATCTTTACCGACTCCCTCATTTCATGGATGCGCACCTGGTAACGGTCGAAACAATCGCCGACGATCCCGGCCTCTCCGGTCCCGACGGGCACCTCGAACTCGAGCTCCGGATAGACGGAATAGGGCATGTCCTTTCGGATGTCCCACTTGACGCCGGATCCCCGCAGATTCGGTCCCACCAGGTTGAAATTGATGGCGTCCTCCCGTGAGATCGGCGCGATGCCGCCCAGGCGTTTTCTCAAAATTTTGTTGTCTGTCAAAAGGCGGTCGAATTCATTGAGTTGAAGCTCGAATTCATCCAGGAAGGCGATGACCTTCTTGTCCCAATTGGGCGTCATGTCGTAGATGACCCCACCGACGCGCGCGTAGTTGTAGGTGAGCCGCTGCCCGCAGAGCTCCTCGATTAAGTCGTTCACCTTCTCGCGCTCGCGCAGGGCGTGCACGAAGGGCGTGTAGGCGCCGACGTCCATCCCGAGCGAGCCGACCGACAGGAGATGCGAGATAATCCGGTTCAACTCCATGGCGATCACGCGCAGGTACTCGCCCCGGCGCGAGATCTCGATGCCCGCCAACTTTTCGACGGCCATCGCGTAGGCCACGTTGCAGTTCATCGCGGCCAGGTAGTCCACGCGGTCCGTCCAGGGCATGAAGCCGTTGTAGGTGGCCTTCTCCGAGATTTTTTCGATCGAGCGGTGGAGATAGCCCACGTCGGGAACGGCTGCGCTCATAATCTCGCCGTCGGTCTTCACCACGAAGCGGATGACGCCGTGGGTGGACGGATGCTGCGGGCCCATGTTCAGAAGCATTTCTTCGGTGCGTAGAGACATGTTAGTTTAACAACGACGGTCTCGTCGTCGAAATCCCGTGATAATCTTCCTCTTCCTTATAGTCTTTTCGCAGCGGGTGGCCGATCCAGTCGTCCGGCAGCATGATGCGGCGGAGGTCGCTGTGGCCGTCGAACTTGATGCCGAAGAGGTCGTAGACCTCGCGCTCCATCCAGTTAGCGCATCCCCACAGGGATTCCAGAGTTTCCACGTGGGCGTTTTCGTCCCGCGGGAGCGTGATCTTCAACACAAGCGTGTGCCGATGCTTATACGAGAACAGGTGATAGACGACCTCCAAGCGGTCCTTCCGATCGACGCAGGTGACGTCGGAGAGGCAGTCAAAGGAGAAGACATCGGCCATCTTCAAAATTTTGCAGATCTCCTTCAGCTTCTCCGCGGGAACCATAAGGGCGGCGTCTCCCGTCTGAACGCCGCTGACGGCGTTCTTGGCCCCCGGAACGATTTCGAGCTTGGAGTCCTTAAAGCTTTCGGACAACTTTTTGACGATCTCTTCTAGCGTCATAAAATTTCAAATCAGGCGACCAATTTGCTGTCTTTGCGGACTAAGAGTTTTTCTCTCCGCATCTTCTCTTGAATCTTCAAAAGCCCTTCCGTCAGCGCCTCCGGGCGCGGCGGGCAGCCGGGGACGTAGACGTCCACGGGGATGATTTTGTCCACGCCTTTGACGACGGAATACGCCGGTTGGAAAAGCCCGCCGCAGTTGGCGCAACTCCCCATGGAGATGACGTACTTCGGCTCCGGCATCTGGTCGTACAAGACCTTCGTGCGGAGGGCCATTTTATAGGTCAGGGTACCGGCGACGATCATCAAGTCCGACTGGCGTGGGCTCGCGCGCGGGACGCTGCCGAAGCGGTCGAGATCGGCGCGCGGTCCGCCGGTTTGCA
>CAZWYB010000019.1:0-19698 GCA_964637745.1 uncultured Pseudomonadota bacterium | reverse complement strand
GTGGACAGGTTTCACGCGCGCCGGCGCACAAACGGTTATCACCCGATTCATTGAAATGGGCATCCTTATGCCGAAGGATCAGGACAAAAAATACGGACAGTCTTATATTTATAAGAAGTACACCGATATCTTTGCGGACAGCAAGTAATGCTCACGAAGAACGAAGCAGAAACCAGAGCCGAGCATATCGATCCCGCCCTGAAGGCGGCCGGCTGGGGTGTTGTTGAAGGGAGCCGCATTCGGCGGGAGTACCGCATTACGGAAGGCCGGCTTGAAGGCCACGGCCGGCGCGGCAAGGCGGATATCGCCGATTACGTTTTGGAGTATCGAAACCGCAAGCTGGCCATCATCGAGGCCAAGGCTTGGGACGAGGAGGTGAGCGAAGGCGTAGCGCAGGCCAAAGCCTATGCCGGTAAGATGGCCGTTCGGTTCACTTATTCGAGCAACGGACAGGGCCTTTACGCCGTCGACATGGAGACGGGGAAGGAAGGCGAGGCGCCGAGGTATCCGACTCCGGATGAGCTCTGGGAGATGACCTTCGCCAAGGAGAGCGTCTGGCGCGATCGTTTTGCGGCCGTGCCATTCCCCGACAAGAGCGGTTCGTGGCAGATTCGCTTTTACCAAGAAATCGCGGTCAATCGGGTCCTTCAGGCCATCGCCGACGGCAGAGACCGAGTTTTACTGACCTTAGCTACCGGAACGGGAAAAACCTCCATCGCTTTTCAAATTGCCTGGAAGCTCTTCCAAAGCCGTTGGAACCTGAAGGATTGGAAAAACGGGGAGGCCCCGACACGCCAGCCTCGAATCCTCTTTTTGGCGGACCGCAACAATTTGGCCGGACAAGCTTACAACGATTTCAACGCCTTTAATGCTTTCGCTGAGGATGCTCTTGTGCGGGTGAGCCCGGAAGATATTCGCAAAAAGGGCCGTGTGCCCAAAAATGCGAGTGTCTTCTTTACGATCTTCCAGACTTTCATGAGCGGTAAAGATAAAGACGGGCAACCTGCTCCTTATTTTGGGGAATATCCGCCGGACTTTTTCGATTTCATCGTTATCGACGAATGCCATCGGGGTGGCGCCAACGATGAAAGCACCTGGCGCGATATTTTGGAGTATTTCCATCCCGCCGTGCAGCTCGGCCTCACCGCCACGCCCAAGCGCAATGACAATATCGACACCTACGCCTATTTCGGCGAACCGGTTTACATCTACTCGCTGAAAGAAGGCATCAACGACGGCTTTCTGACTCCGTTCAAGGTGAAGCAGATTTCGACGACATTGGACGAATACATGTTTACGTCCGATGACCAACTGGTCGAAGGCGATGTGGAGGCTGGAAGACGGTACACCGAACCTGATTTCAACGTATTAATCGAAATCAAGGAGCGAGAAGCGCATCGGGTCGCTTTGTTCATGAGCCAGATCCACCAGGATGAAAAGACTCTCGTCTTTTGCGCCACGCAGGAGCACGCGCTGCTCGTGCGGGACCTCATTAATCAAACGAAAACAAGCCGGGATCCCAACTATTGCCACCGTGTGACGGCGGATGACGGAGAGTTGGGTGAGCAGCACTTGCGGGACTTCCAAGACAACGAAAAGACCATTCCGACCATCCTGACGACCTCGCAGAAACTTTCAACGGGCGTGGACGCGAGGAATATCCGCAATATCGTTTTATTGCGTCCGATCAATTCGATGATCGAGTTCAAACAGATCATCGGGCGCGGAACGCGGCTCTTTGAGGGGAAGGATTACTTCACCATTTACGATTTTGTGAAGGCTCATCATCATTTCAATGACCCTGAATGGGATGGCGAACCGATCGAGCCGGAACCCAAAGTGCCTCGTCCGGGACGGCGGCAACCCGACCCTTGCCTGGATCCGGAACCGTATCCCCGCCCCACGAAGGTAAAAATTAAGCTGGCCGATGGCAAGTCACGCACCATCCAACACATGATGGTGACCAGCTTCTGGCATCCGGATGGGACGCCGATGTCCGCTCAGCAGTTCTTGGAGATGCTTTTCGGAAAAATTCCTGAGTTCTTCAAGAATGAGGACGAATTGCGCGCATTGTGGAGCGCTCCCGACACGCGTGCGAAGCTCTTGCAGGGGTTAGCCGAGAAAGGTTTCGGCCATGAACAACTGGCCGAGATGCAAAAAATCATTGATGCCGAAAAAAGCGACCTCTTTGATGTGCTGGCCTACGTGGCTTACGCGATGCCGACACTCACCCGAGAAGAGAGGGCGGCAAGGGCCAAGGTCGTCATCAGCACTCGATTCAACAACAAACAGCAGATCTTTCTCGATTTCGTGCTTTCCCACTATGTGACGGTTGGCGTGGAAGAATTGGACCAAGAGAAGCTGACTCCACTGCTTCGGTTGAAATATCACGATTCCATTGCTGATGCAGTTGCGGACCTTGGAAAGCCGGACGAGATTGGTAAAGTTTTTTCAGGCTTTCAGAAATATCTCTATCAGAACGTGGCGTAAGTGTAGCGAATTTAGGGCCATGAAACTCCAAATCGCCATCACCCTCGACTCCCGAAAGTCAGGCATAGCGAAACTCATCTGCTAGGAGGGCAACTGAGCCAACTCCAAGGGACGGCGGGAATCCCCTCCGCTCAGCTTCGGGGACGATCGCTGCGCTCACGTCGAACAAGGGGCCTTCGGCCCCTAGGTTCGTTACCCCCTGCAATCGATAAAAAAATAGGGCGTCGTTTGACGCCCTATTTTTTAAGTGGAGGCGGGGGGTATCGAACCCCCGTCCGGGAACCTTTGGTCAACTCCAGCTACAAGCTTAGCCCCGAATTGAGTCTCGTCTTCGAACGACCCTCGAGACAGGGATTTCGAAAACCAGCCTTCTGTTGATCTCGATCCTTAAGCCGTAGACACGCTCAAGAACCTATCCCACAGTTTGCGTCTCAAGCAGATCGTGGGAGAACCCACAAGAGACGTCGCGGTCAATTAAGCCGCGAGTGCGAGCTCAGGCTCGGCATTTAGTTTAGTGTGCAAGGTTTAGTACGAGGATCTTGCAACCTCGGCTTGCGTCGTTTGACCTCCGAATACCCGTCGAAGCCAGTTCGCCCCCTTTAGAGTCGAGGGAGATCCTGCTCTCCCTCGAGCACCCATCGGTTTGTCAAAGATCAGGATCGTTCGCTCCGCTCTGAAAACCGGCGGAGCCGGATTTTCAGGTGCTCGCTCACTCTGGATGAGTATGTCGTGGAGGATGGTGGAGGGTCAAGGGGGCATTATTTGGTCAGCGAGCGGAAGTAGGGTGGGACAAACTCTAGGTCGCTTGCCTCCTGGAGGGCGAGCTGGATTTGGAAGTCCATTATCTCTTTCGGGACCGGATTTTGATATTCGCCCAGGCAATTTTGCAAAGCCTCGGCGGGGGACTTTCCGTCTACCTTGGCCAGCCGGTAGATCTTGACGGCGAGTGTTTCGGCGGCTCCGGGGGTGAGCAGGAGGGGGATGTTTTTTTCGACCTTTCCGAAAATCGTTTCGGGCACGTCCAAGCCGCGTTTGCGGCAGAGCATGCGGACGAGTTGGAAGCTCTCCTCCGCTGTGCTGGTCGGAAAGAGGGGGATCTTGACGTCCACGCGGCCGGGGCGCTTTAAATCCACCTCGATTAAGTCGGGACGGCTGGAGGCTAGGATCCAAATGATCTTTCCGCGGTTGTCGCTGTTGCCCATCTCCTCGGCCATCATGGAATAGATCCGTCCGGAGACGCCCGTGTCGGTGCCGCCGGAGTCGCGTCGGCCGATGGCCTGGTCGGCCTCGTCGATGAAGACGTAGCAGCGGCCGAGCGCCTGGAGCAAACGGAAGATTTTTTCCAGATTGCCTTCGCTCGAGCCCACCCACTTGTCGCGGAAATTCTTCATCTTCACAACGGGCAGGCCGGCCTCGCCCGCCAGACACTCGACCATGTAGGTCTTGCCGGTGCCGACGGGGCCGCAGAGCAGATAGCCCTTGGGGATCGCCTCGACGTCGTTCTTCTTCCACAGGGCGATGTCTTGGCGGAGCCACGTCTTGACCTTCTCCTGGCCCTGGATGTCGTTCAACGTGCGGGTGGGTTGGAGAAATTCGATCAGATCGTTGCAGTCTTTTTCAACGAGCCTCTTCTTGATTTGCACGAGATCGTCGTCCTTGATCTTTTCCCCCTCGTGCTCCTTGGTCTTGAGCATGCCCTCGACGGTGCTGATGGTCGCTCCGGCCAATTGCCGGGCGGCGGTGTCCAGCTGGTCTTTGTAGCCCGCGAAGGCGGTGGCATAGGACGGAGCGATGACGTCAAAGGCGGCCTTCAATTCGTCCGGCGACGGGAGCGGGATCTTGATGTGGGCCGTGCGCGGGTTATTGACGATCAAGGGATGCAGGTCGTTCAAATTCTCGGTGATGAGGAAGGTGGCGAGCGTATGGCCGGCCAGCAGGCTGTCGTTCGCCCAGTCCCGGATTAGGCTCGCTAGCGCGCTCAAGTCGTAACTGAGTCCCCCTTGAAAGGCGGGAGCGATCAGGTCGGCGTTTTTCAGAAGACAGGCGACCTGGATTTTCTGGCGCTTCAATTGAGCGAGATTCGCGGCGTAACGGAAATAGCGGGTCAATGTCTCGATCGCGGGTCGGGGGGCGGAGGGCAGATCGGCGCATTCTTTCAGAAAGGGCCAGGTGGAGAAGACGTCGTTGCCTTTCAGGACGCGGATGCCGTTGCCGACGTCGTAGCTCAAGACCACGTCGAAGTGTGGGAGTAAGACGCGCAGGAGAAAATCGTCCAGCGTGCCCATCTCGGGCTTTCCTTCCAGAGGCAGGAGCATGCGGTCGCCCACGTTCCCGTAGATGACGAATTGGTTCGCCGCGTTGGATTCGTAAAGACTGATCAGATCCTTGGCCCAGATCGGTAGCATATCAGTTCCCCACCTTGGTTGCGACGCGGCTGTAAGACTGGTCGATGTTCTGGACCGCCTGTTCGGACTCGCCGAAGAAGGAGGAGTCCAGGACGTTGCTCGAGAAGTCGAGATCGGCGGTGATCGTCTGGGGCTTGCCCGCCATGCTTGCGTTTTCCAAGATCAGATCCACCTGGGCCTCGATGCGCGTGCAATCACTGCCGATCTCCTCCAGCGTCTCGTCCTTGCGCCGGATATTATCCAGCCGTTTTTTTAAAATCGCCAGCGTCGCCTTTTGGGATTCCTTGAGCGACTCCGATTCGTTCTCTTTTTGAAGGGACTTTTCGAGGGCGGCGATATCGTGCGTGAGGCCGTCTTCCGTGACGGCATTGGCCACATCGAGGAGGTTTTTGCGCGCCACGAGGAGTTTTAAATAGACCCACTTGAGGTTGCGCAGGACCCGCGAGCTCTCGTCCGTCACGTAGCTCTCCGCCTGTGAGCTTTGGTAGACCTCCAGGACCTTGGCGCACTTGTCGCGGAGCAGGGCGTATTTCCGGGTCAAGTCCGAGGGAAGGGCCTTGATCAAGGACTGGCGCATCGCCTCCGCATCTTGCGAGGAGACTTGGGCGGAGCGGGCGTCCACCCAGTTTTGAAACCGCGTGTTGGTGCTTAAAACGAGGAGGAAGAGGGCCTCCACCCCCGCGCCCAGCCACCAAAAACCGGAGTGGCCGAACCCCAGAATGGTGAAACCCAAAGCGGCTAACGCGTTGACGGGCACGGCACCCAATCCGGCGACCCGAGGTTTGACCCAAAACGCCTCTTTAAGATAATGAAACAAAGAGAGCCTTCTTTAATTCTTGGTCGCCACCGGTCCCATGGTCTTGGGGAGGGCGTCCGAGGCGGTTTGTGGAGAAGAGCCTGTGGTGGGCTCCAAGGCGATTCCCTCGCGCGCGGCGAAATCGGCCAGGGCCTGCTCGCCCAAGGCCTTTTGCTCGGCTTCCTTCATTTCGATGCCCGATGTATCAAAACTGTCTTTCGCCAGGCGCGCCCGGCCCGCGGCTTTCTGGCGCTCCTCTTCGACGATGCTCTGGAGACGGTCGAGGGTCTCGCCGCCGCTGCCGATGGAACTGATCATCCCGCTGGCCATTTCCGTCAATTCCGCCGTTGCGCGCTTGATCTTGAGATCGCTGATGCTGGATTTCAAGGCCTCGATCTTGCTCTTGGCCGCCGTCACGGCGACGTCCCGGGCCTTGAGCAGATCTTTATAAGTCTTTTCCGCCTGCTCCAATTGCTTGCGATTTTCATCCAGGTCTTGCGTGACCTTCTGGAGACGGAGAGCGTATTGGGCGGCTGCGTCTCGGTTGCCGGCCTTCAGATTGGCGCCCGTCTTGGCACGGAGATCGCGGTATTCGTTTTCCCCGTTCCGCACCTGGGCGATCAAGCTCTCGCAAAGCCCCGCGTGCGAGGCCAGTCCCTCGTTGTATTGAGCAATCTGCTTGCGCAGGTTCTCCTTCTCGACCTCGAGAAGGGCTTCCGGGTTCTGGCGCTCCAATCCGGAGATGAACAGGCTCAAGAATCCTCGAAACAGGTTGGCGATGCGGCTGAACATGGCGGTCTCCTTTGCCGATGTGCTTCGCACATCGACGTTAACGATTGCTTTGACTGCGCTGCCAGCTGGCCAGGAGGTTGTTGACGACCTCCGCCTTGGGCGGATCGCAGATTTTTCCTAAATCGACGGCGATGCCGTACGGTTGATAAAGAACAAACGGACTCTCGGGAAATTTAATCGGGACGTTCGTGTTGGCCGGACGGAATCCGTGCGTGAGCGATTCCTTCTGGATCGGCTCGCTCAGGAGGAATTTCAAAAAGGTCTCGGCGGCCTTGCGCTGGTCTTTGTCGCTCCAGGGCACGTTCAGGATGTAGTAGGGGTTGTCGTTCCAGGCGTTGTATTCGGGATAAATGGCGCGGAGCGCGCCCCAGCGGCCCTCGGCGTTTTTCAGGTAGTCGATCGCGACGTTCTCGTAGACAAGGACGGCGTCGAAGGAGGACGGCCCTTTTAAGACCATCTCCTTCATCATGTTGCCCGTGCTGTTCGACAGACCCGACACGGCCCTCTCCATTCCCGCCAGCCAGTCCTGAAATTTCACGTCGACGATGTCCTTCAAGGTCAAGTCGGAGGTCTTGTGCTGGTAGGAATAGGCTGCCAGGACAAGGGTCATCAGTCCGGAATTGGATTGATTCGGGTGGGTATGGCCGAATTTAAAAAGTCCCCATTCCGGCTTTCCCGCGATGGTCTCCCATCCCCCCTTTTCGTGCAAGGCCTGGGCGATGGTGTCGAAGGAGACCTTTCCGTAATGCTGGATAAATGCCTGATACCGCTCCTCCCACATGACGAAGACCATGGGGCTCAAGGCGAGGGGCTCTTCGCGCTCGATGGGATTGCCGGAATCCTTCGTCACCCAATCCTGGAGGAATTGGTCTTTATAGAGGGCGCTGGCGGGAGACCAGACGTGGATACGTTGATCCCCGTTGAGGATCGCATGCGCGCCTTCGACCGATCCCATCGGGATCAGATTGACCTTGATGCGCTTGCCTTCGGAGGTTTTGGAAAACTCGTTTACGGCCCACTCCAGCCATTTTTGCTTTTCGGTGCCGTAGGCGATGCCGATTTCGACCTCGGGCTTGCCGGAGAAGAGGTCGTTCACGGTCTGTTTGGGGCCCGGCCCACCCTTGGGCTTGATGACGAATAAGTAGTAGGCGCCGTAGAAGCAAAATCCGACAAAGAGGAGGGCAAAGAGCTTCCCCACGAGGGTCAGCCTGGGTTCTTCGGTGCCGGGGGGTTTGGGTGCGTTGAAATCGGCCATATTAAAAGAAGGTCGAGATGTCCTTGAACACCTCGACGATGTTTTGAGGCGTCCCTTCGTAAAATTTCGCCTGCGTGACGTCGGCGATCTTCTTCAGCACGTCCTTCTGGGCGTCGTCGCCGTAGGCGATCGTGAAGACCCGGATGGGCTGGGTCTCGCCGTTGAATTTGATCTTGTTCAAAAGTTCTTCCAAGGTCATGTGACTCTGATTGTCGGCACCGTCGGTCAGGACGACCAAGGCATTGATGCGTCCGCCCTGCTTGGCTTCTTCCGACAGGCGGTCGTAGGCCACGGAGATGGCGTCATAGAGGGCGGTCTGGCCGTCGGCGAAGAGACCGTCGATCATCAGGTTCGCATCCGAACGGCCTTTTGACAGATCGCGGTCGAAGTTCCCCCAACTGAAATCGTTGCTGAACCTGAGGAAGGCGAAGGTGTCGCCGTCGTCGAGCATGGAGAGAAACTGATGCGAGCCCTGCTTGGCATTCCCGATCTTATCATTGTCGTTCATGCTACCGGAGGTATCGATCACCAGGATCGCGTTTGAGTGTTTCTTATTCTGATGCCAGAGCTTGAGCGTCGCGTCGATGACCTCTACCGACGGAACCTCGAGGGTCGTCTTGGGCTCCTTGGGATCGACCCCGTGGGTGGTGTCGATGGGGGAGGCGAGCGGGATGTCGACTAAGGCCGGACGGAACCCGTATTGAAGGGCCTTTTGCTGTTGGTCGCGGGCCAGGAGATATTGGATGTAGGTCTTCGCGGCCTCCCGGCGCTCCGGCGTCACCCAGTCCCGCTCGACGATCCCGACCGGGTGGTCGCTCCAAAAGGTCCCTTCCTTGGGGTAGATCGCCACCACGGGAAAGACGAGTTTGGGGTTGTCCGCGGCCTCGATCACCATATTTTCATAGAGGACGGCGGCCGAGAGATATTGCGGGCCGTTGTCGAACATCTTGTGGCCGAAAAAGCCGGTCGAGCTGCCGTAGTGGACGATCGCCTTTTCGATGTCGGAGACATAGCGCGCCGTTTCCGTCTTTTGGATGTCGGCGACGCTTAAGCCCGCGGTCTTTCCGACCGCGGCGTAGGATTCGGCGAAGAGGGAGATCAGTCCGCTGTTGCTGTACTCGGGATGCGTGTGCCCGAACTTGAACCTTCCCCATTCCGGATGTTTGTAGCGCGCCCAACCGCTGGGGTCGCGGGCGAGAGAGAGGATGTCGGACCACCCGATGGGCCTTTTCCCCCATCCGATCGCCTCGGCCATGGGTTTCCACATCGCGATGACCACCGGAGAAAGCACCAGGTTGTCGGTGGAGGCGACCAAGTCCTTCCCCGTTTTCGTCCGCGATTGAGCGTTGCCCAACTTGATGAAGGCGGCGGAGGCGGGACTCACCAAATCCGCCTGGCGGCTACCGGATAAAATCGCGTCGATGCACTCCCCGGAGCCCATGGGGACCGTCTTCACGTGGATCGGATGGCCTGCCGAGGTCTTGGATTGGCCCTGGTTGAAGGCGGCAGTGACGTCGTTGATCCATTTTTCCTTTTCGGAGCCGTACAGGAAGAGGAGATCGACGGCGCCCGCCGGGATGTGTTCGATCTCTCCCGGCGCCGGGGCGCTTCGCTGACAGGCGAGAGGGCCCCAGAACAAGGTCAGGACAAGGAAAAAGAGAGTAAACAGCTGGGACCGTTTCTTTAACATGAGATTTCTCAGCGAATTTGACGAATTATGAACGATTCCGGAGAGGATTCAAGATGATTTCTTTTGATGCCCTTATCCCTCACCTGTGGTAAAAGGAGCTTTCAAAGGGGGAGCTATGAATCCAGATCAGCTGCAGAACATAAATCCGGCCATGACCGCCGGGATCGGCATCGGCATTTTCGTCGTGTACATCGCCATCTGGGTCTTTTTCGCTTTTTGCATGGCGAAGCTGGGAGAGAAGCTGGGTCAGCCGTTCGGGACGGGCTTCATCATGTCGATCATCCCGATCGTGAACTTCATCTTTCTCCTTCAACTCGCCAAAAAGCCCCTTTGGTGGATCATCCTCATGATCATCCCGATCGTGAATATCGTGATCTTGGCCATCGTTTGGATGTCCATCTGCGAGCAAAGAGGAAAACCGAAGTGGTGGGGGCTCTTGATGTTCGTCCCCATCGCGAACTTGGTCGTCTTTCTGATGTTGGCCTTCGGCCAGTAGGGCATGTCCCGGATTCTGGTCGGCGTCTTTTTTCTCGGCCTCTCTCTCTCGGTCGGTCCCTTGGGATCGGCCGAGGGGAGGGGCGATGGGACAATCACCTTCTACACCTACTACCTTAAAGAACAGAAGGCGATCCGCTATCGCGAGGGAGACAAAATCCTTCCGGAGGGCCTGCAACGGATTCAAGAGCTTTTCCGTTCGCGGGACTCCAATCAAACCCTGCCGATCGATCCCCGCCTCGTCGATCTCATCGATCAAATCGAAGACCATTTCGGCGTCCGCCAGATCGAGGTGATTTCCGGGTATCGGAGCACCGCCTTCAATAAGGACTTGAAGGCCACGGGCCATAACGTCGCCAACGAAAGCTTTCACACCAAGGGGATGGCCGCCGATATTCATTTGGACGAGATCGACGAGAAGACGCTCCGCGATTACGCCCTTTCGTTGGGCATCGGCGGCGTCGGCTTCTATCCGTCTTTGGATTTCGTCCATGTCGATGTCGGGCCCGTCCGTACCTGGGGGGAAGAAGGCCCGCGCAAGGCTTGGATCGGCGAGAAAAACGAGGCCTGTCCCGTGACGCTGACCGTCTCCCCGACCCGGATGATCGGAACAAAGGGGTTGGAGACGTTACGCGTGGAGGGCGGGGCGATCGAGCCGGACGTTACCATCGAATTCTTCGACCATGGCGAGTGGAAGACCGTGGGGAAGGTGGATGCGAGGACGCCGCTTCACAATCAAATGAAGGCCTTTGAAAATCTGCCGTGGGGGAAGTTCCGGTTGAAGGCAAATGTCATGGGTCAGCCGGGCATGGTGCAATATTCGAACGAATTTTATTTCAAACGCCTTTGACCTTTCACAGCCCGGTCCATCTCCCGTTTCTGCATCTTCTTCTTGATGTCCTCGCGCCGGTCGATGGTCTTTTTGCCGCGGGCCAAAGCAATCTCGATCTTGGCGCGGCCGTTCTTGAAATAGATCTTCGTCGGGATGAGCGTGAGTCCCCGTTCCTTCATCTTTCCGATCAAATGTTCCAGCTCGTGGCTGTGGAGGAGGAGTTTTCGTTGCCGGAGGGGATCGTGGTTCAGCCGGTTCGCGGGGGCATAGGGGGAGATGTGGGAGTTGAGGAGGATCAGAGCGCCGCTCTTGTGGATGACGTAGCTGTCGCCGATGTTGGCGTGGCCGTCCCGGAGGGATTTCACTTCGCTCCCGACGAGCACCATCCCCGCTTCGTACTTGTCCAACAGCTCATAACGAAATCCCGCCTGGCGGTTGGTGCAGACGATCTTGATTCCTTCTTTCTTGGGTTCGGCCACGCGCGATGATTACAATTTTACGCGCTTGCCTTCAACAAAAACGGCGGCGATGTCTCGGTCCGTCGTGTGGGCGATGAGTTGCTTGGCGAGATCGGCGGCGGTGGCCTCTTTCGGGAAACGCACGGCGATCAGGTCCGCCTCCTTGTTCTTCTCGATCGTGCCGACGCGGTCGGAGATCCCCAAGGCCCGTGCGCTGTCCCAGGTCGCCATGCGAAGGATCTCATTCGCCGTCGGTTGTTCCGCCTCGGGATAGTGGTCGTGGATGTAGCGCATCTCCTCCCAGAGTGAGAGGGAGTAGAGGCCGGCGGTTCCGTCGGTACCCAGGGCCACGGGCACTTGGAGGGCCTGGAGTTTCTTGATGGGCGGGCGTCCGAGTTTTAAATGGGCATTGGCGCGCGGCGCATGGACGATCTTTGTCTTGGTGCGTGCCAAGGTCTGCAGATCGGGGTCGGCCAGGTGGTTGCAGCCGACGAGCGTCGGGGCGTTTTCCAAAAATCCGATCGAGTCGAGGTATTGAACGGGCGTCTGCCGGTGCTCCGGAGGGAGCTGATTGGACCACCCCATGCGGGGGAACAGTTTTTCGGCGATCTCGCCGGACGATTCGTAGAAGAACTGCATTTCCGAAAACGTCTCGGAGACATGAATCTTGATCGGAATCCTCAAGGCCCGCGCCTGTTGGGAGAGAATTTTCAAAAGATGGCGGGAGAGGGTGTAGGCGGCGTAGGGCGCGATGCCGGCGCCGACCTTGGACGCATGAGTCCCCAGGATCTCGTCCACCTGCGAGAAGGCGCCTTCGTAGCCTTCCATGATGTTCGTATCCCCGCCCGTGAGGATCTCGGGGAAGAGCACCATGCGCATCGGGCTGTTGACCACCTGAGCGATGACACCCACGTACTGGCCGGCGTCGCCGACCGCCGTGGTCCCCGACCGGAGCATCTGACGGATGCCTTCGTCCAGACAGTGGCGGCGATCCGTAGGCGTGAGTTTCTTCCGATGATCCCAGCCCCCGACGAGCCAGTTGAAGAAATCGGGGGTCTCGCCGGTCCCTTGATAATGAAGGAGGTCTAAGTGCGTGTGCGCATTGATCAGGCCCGGCAGGAGGGCGGCATGCGGAAAATCCTCGACCTCCGAGCTCGGATACTTCGCGCGGATGGCGGTTTGGTCGCCCAAATCGACGATACGTTCGTCTTCCACGCAAACGGCCGCGTTTTCGAGGATGGGGCCGGAGATCGGGAGCACGAAGCGTGCCGTCAGAATCTTCAAGGTGGGGTGATTTTTAGCGGAGTTTAGAGCAAAACACAATTATCAATTAAGCGGACCCCATCAATGAAGACTGCAATGGCAACCAAGGCCGATTTTTGAATCGAGACGATCGGTTCCAACGAATCGGCATCCACCACCGATACGTAGTCGATCTGGATCTTTTCCTTGATCAGGCCTTGCTCGATCTTTTTACGGATCACGTCCGGATTCCGTTCTCCCTTGGCATGAAGATACTCAGCCGCCTTGAGGGCCTTGGAGATCAGGGCCGCTTTTTGCCGGCCTTCCGGAGACAGGCGGACGTTCCGCGAACTCATGGCCAGCCCGTCCTTTTCGCGAACGGTCGGATGGCGGATAATCGTGACGGGAAGCCTTGCGGCCTTTGTTATCTCTTCGAGGACTCGGACCTGCTGGTAGTCTTTGAGTCCAAAGAGCGCCGCCTGCGGTTGAACGATCCGGAAGAGGCGGGAGACGACGGCGACGACGCCTTCGAAGTGTCCCGGTCGGGAGGCGCCTTCGAGAGGCTTGGCGACGGCGGGCAAGGGGAGCTCAGGGGATGGGTCGTTCGCCGGATACATCTCGTCCACGCTCGGGGCGAAGACGACGTCCACGGCGGCTTCCTCGCACTTCTTCAGATCTTCCGGAAGATCCCGCGAGTATTTTTCAAAATCCTTCAGGTCGTTGAATTGCTTCGGATTGACGAAGATGCTGACGACGACCAGGTCCCCGAACCGCCGGGCCTCGCGCATCAGCGAGAGATGGCCCTCGTGGAGGGCTCCCATGGTCGGGACGAAGGTGATGGTTTTTCCCGCTGCGTGTGCCTTGCGGGAGAGCTGTTGCATTTCAAGGGCTGAAGAAATCTCCTTCATGCCTCTAAAAGAAGCCCATTCTCACTCTTTTTTCAAGACTTCGACACATGCCCGGGGCTTGCTTGGAAGAGCCCCGGCTTCTTGCGAGAAAATGAAGCTCGTCACGCTGCAAGTCTTCCACGCGTGTCTCTGGCACCAAGGCTTCCCACCCGTTATTTTACGGGCAGGCAGTTTCGCAAACGTAGCAAGCGGAAGCGGGTATGTTCTGACAGTTATCGTTCCAGGTACCATCCGGGTACATCTCCGTTACGTTCTCGTACGGCTGATCTGGTTTATTATCTTGTAGACAGAGATTATTGACCCCTAAGGTCCCGTTCGTAGGTTCTCCGGCAGACCAATTTTGGTAGAGGCTAGAATTGAGATCGAATATGGTGGTGGGATCATCGGTCCACCTTAATGAATAAGCCTTGGCATCTTCAGTGCCAGTGATGGTATTCCCCGTGGAATTAACGACGTCTCCGTCTTCCAGGCCGATCCAGAGCGACACATTACCGCAGGCATCGTCGGCGACCTGTCTAACACTGGCATTTTCCTCAGCGGAATTGATGCTCGCGAGATTCCCGCCACTATTAGTGCAGCAGGTTTCACTGTCCGCCCAGGTCAAATTATCTCCACTCGGAACGATGGCATGATAGCACCGGCCTGTACTGGCCACGCTTAAAAAGGCTTCATTCTTAATGGAACATTTGCCGCCGGTCCCTCCCGTTGATCCGGTTGATCCCGTTGCCCCAGTTGCTCCCGTTGCTCCAGAACAAGTCGTCCCACCACTCAACATTTGCGTAACCCCGTCGATGCTCACCGTCGAGGCGTCCGTATTGACGGAAGTACCGCCCGAATATTTGATGTCGATGTCGAAAACGGTCACCCCTCCACCGACCACAGGACCCGTTAATATAACCTCAGAAAGTGGGAAGTCCGATCCGCAATACGCAAAGTTTCCGCCGAGAAGTTGCACGCCAAGAGCCTGTTGGGTTTGAGTGGAATCAAATACCTTGGTGAGTGGAGCTAACTCTGCGACGGTACAAGAAGACAGGTCGCTCAGTTGTCCCAGCCATTTCAGGGCGGGATTACAGCTAGTGAATCCCATCTGAACCTTCAGGTTAGTGCAACCGCTCACCTGTGCCACCGGGGCATCGGGCGGAGTATTGTTGTAGTAGTGAACGGTCATAAAATTAGAACTGAGCTGGGTCTCCGAAATAGCTTTCGTCTGACAATCAATATAAAATGTGTGATCGGAGACTTCCTGCGTTGTACTTCCATTCACAAAATTATTAGAGCTTTTGAGCTCTATGGCCAAGTCTTGCGCCATGAGTTGGAAGAGCGCCGCTACGGAATTCGTCACGGCAGGATTCGTCGACGCCACGGGACCAGGTTTTTGGCTGCCGCCAAAGCAACTGGTATCGGGAGGCGTGAGTGCGGTATTGACGATATTCTGAAAGGTCGTCTGGTCGAATGTATTGCCGTTCGCACAAATGGAGGATGCATTGGACAGGGTCTTTGGAGATTGCGTCGGATTGGTGGGATCGAAGCTAACCTGATAATTCACCAGTCCGATCGTGTCGGATCCCACCTTAAGAGCTCCGCTGCAACCCTGGCTTGTGCTGACCGTAGCGATATGAGTGGAACAATCAAAGGTCCCTGAAATGGTATCTGAGCCGAAGGAGGTTGCTGCGCCCGACTGGCAGACCTGACAATTTTGAAGGTTAAAGCTGATGGGAACCGGAGTTTGCGAAGGACAACTTCCCCCGAATGACATGGTTCCACAGGCGGCCCCATCATCTCCATTAATGGTCGTGGGAAGCGTTACCGTCAAGGCGGAGGATTGAAGTGCTCCCCCGGATGCGGCTATATTGGTTAAGGCGCTCTCAAGGGCCGTTTGAAAAGAGGCGATCGATGTTGCGGCGGATTGTTGTGCGGGCGTGAGGCCGCCCCCTGAGTTCCCTGTGCCTCCTCCGCCGTTATCACTACTGCCGCCACCACATCCCATCCCCCCACCCAGGGAGGCCGTGACCACGATGAGGGAAAGAAGAGATCCGAAAAGGATGGATATCCGAAAAAGACCTTTCATGACGGCCTCCTATATGTAATTAGAATGAATGATACGCTTTAATGCTGAAAGAACAATATAAAATTAATATTAAATACAAAACTTATCATTATGATAAGTATATAAATAATAATGAAAGGATTTACTTGTTATCTATATGGGATAGAAATTTAGGTGCCGGCCTTGGGCTTCTTTGAGATTTCAATCAAGTTCCTTCGGAAGCTGTGTTCCTCGTCCGGAAATTTTTGGGCCTTCACGTCTTCCACATAGGCCCGAACCGACTTCGAGACCGTCTCTCCCATTTCCGCATAGCGCTTGACGAAGCGGGGGTGAAATTCGGGGTTCATGCCGAGCAGATCATAAATTACCAAGACCTGTCCGTCGCAGTGAGGGCCCGAGGCGATGCCGATCGTCGGAATTTTCACAGTGTGGGTGATCTTTTCTGCGACCTCCAAAGGAATCCCTTCCAGGACGAGAGACCAACATCCGGCCTCTTCCAGGGCCTTGGCGTTCTTCACGAGCTGCCGCTCTTCCTCAGCCCCCTTGCCCTGGATCTTGAAACCGCCGTAGCGATGGACTTTTTGAGGCTCGAGGCCGATGTGGCCCATGACCGGAATCCCGACGCGGGACATCCGATAGACGAGCTCCACCACCTCTTCCCCGCCCTCGACCTTGACCGATTGAGCGTTTCCCTTCTTCAGAAGTTGGCCCGCGTTTTTCAAGGCGGCCCCGAATTCAGCCTGATAGCTCATGAAGGGCATGTCGGCGACCAAGAGAGGCTTCGTGAGTCCGCGCGCGACGGCGGCGGTGTGGTAGATGATATCGTTCAAGGTGACCGGCAGAGTCGTCTCCTGGCCTTGGATGACCATGCCCAGCGAATCGCCGACCAAAACCATTTCGACGCCGGTGTCGTCGATTAGGCGCGCAAAGCTGGCGTCGTAGCAGGTCACCATGGCGAGTTTCTCGCCGGTTGCCTTTAGCTTTTGAATTTTGGGAATGGTTAACTTCGTATTCACGAAAAGTATTATTTACCGATCGATAGATAATGTCGATTCCCTCGTTTGCTCGAAAGAATCTCGCGCACGAGGTTGTCGTAATCCGTCTTGTTCTTGGCGAAATCGATGTCGGTGACGTTGACGGTGAGCAGAGGGGTCTCGTTGTAGGAGAAGAAAAATCGGTTGTAGGCCTCGGAGAGCTCCTCCAAATAAGAGTTTTCGATGTGCTTCTCATAGGGCAGGGCCCGCTTGCGGATGTGCTTCTTCAGGACGTCGATCGAGGCCTGGAGGAAGACCACCAAGTCCGGCTTCGGTAACTGAACGTCCAAGAGGGAATAAATCTTTTCATAGATGAACATCTCGTCCTTGGTGAGGTTCATCGCCGCGAAGATGCGGTCTTTGGAGAAGAGATAATCGCAGACGACGACGCTGGAAAAGAGATCCTGCTGCAGGAGCTCCTTTTGCTGTTGATAGCGGTTGATCAGAAAAAGGATCTGCGTCTTCAAGGCGTGCTTCCGGCGGTCCTTGTAAAACTCAGGGAGAAACGGATTCTCCTCGATGCTTTCTAGGATGAGGCGCGCGTTCAGGTCCTCCGAAAGCTTCCTCGCGAGCGTGGATTTTCCCGCTCCGATCGGACCTTCAATGGCGATATAGTGGGGAGCCATGGTTTCCGACTTCGTCTCCAACCATTTCCGCGTCCACCCGTCTCCGACGGGTGCCCGGACTTGGTCACGGGACTCTCTTAGACCAAGGAGAGGGCGTTCGCAAGTGTTGCGAATGTCTCGACGGGAATCGTCTCGGCCCTGGCAGTCGGGGAGACGCCGGCATGGGCCAGTGCCACGGCCATCTTTTCAGGGGCGATGTGAGGCAGTCCTCCCTTGAGGGCGTTGACGATGGTCTTTCGTCTCTGCCCGAAGGCCGCCCGCACCACGGCCTCGAAGGTCGGTAGGTGGTGGATGGGGAAACGGCAACCGCTCTGGAGCTTGAACTCCACGACGGCGGAATCCACCTTGGGCGGAGGGGTAAAGGCCCCCGGTTTGAGTTTCATGACGATGCGATTTTCGGAGAAGAGTTGGGTGAAGACGGACAGAACGCCGTAATCCTTGGAGCGGGGGGAACCGGGCTTCGCGACGATCCGTTCCGCGACCTCTTTTTGGACCATGAGGTGAAAGCTCCGAAAGAATGTCGAAAACTCCAGGAGGTGGAAGATGATTTCGGTGGCGACGTTGTAAGGCAGGTTCGCGACCACCTTCCACGCGCGCTCCGTCGACCCGAGGAGCCTTTCCAACCGCGATTCCAAAAAGTCCGCTTCGATGATCGTGAGCTGTGGGTAGTCGGACAGTTTTTCTTTCAAGAGTTCCGCAAAACGCCGGTCTTTCTCCACCGCGATGACTCGAGCGGCCTTTTGGGCCAGGCGTTCGGTCATGGCGCCCGGGCCCGGTCCGATCTCGAGGACGGAATCGTTGGATCCGATGCCGGCCTTTTCGAGGATTCGGTCGATGGTTTCGGGGTTCAACAGGAAGTGCTGGCCCAGGGATTTTTTCGGAGGCGGCGTCATGAGAGATGGAGGTTGGCGACGGCGTTGAGTGAGAGCGGGGACGTCCGGCCCATCCGGAGATAGCGCCCGCCCACATAGGCGATCATCGCGGCGTTGTCGGCTGATAAAATGGGAGAGGCGAAATAGGCCTTGCGACCGGCCTCTTTTGCGGACTCGGTGAGCTTGATCCGAAGACGCGAATTGCACGCGACGCCCCCGGTCACCAAGACCGCCTTGCAGCGGCGGGTCTTCGCGGCGGCCAAGGTCTTTTCGATCAATATATCCACGACCGTTTCTTGGAAGGAGGCGCAGAGATTTTCTGTCTTCGGGGTCGTTTTTTCGATCATCTGTCTGGCGGCGGTCTTGAGGCCGCTGAAGCTGAAATCGTAGCCCTTCAATTTTGGCTTGGGAAATTTCACCGCGTTCGGATCCCCCTCACGTGCCCTTTTGTCGATGATCGGTCCTCCCGGATATCCGAGCCCCAGGATCTTCGCCACCTTGTCGAAGGCCTCTCCGGCGGCGTCGTCGCGCGTTCCGCCGAGGAATTGATAGTCACCGAATTTTTTCACCAGATAAAGCGCCGTGTGTCCTCCCGAGACGACGAGGCCGATGTGTGGGTAGGTGATACCCTCGTGCTCGAGAAACGGGGCGTTCAGATGCCCTTCCAAATGGCTGACTCCGATGAAGGGGATCTTGAGTCCAAACGCATACGCCTTCGCGAAGGAGAGTCCGACCAAGAGCGATCCGACGAGGCCCGGAGAATGCGTCACCGCGATCCCGCCGATTTCTTCCTGGGAGACGCCGGCCTCTTTGAGGGCGTCTTCCACCAAAGGTCGGATTACCTCGATATGCCGGCGGCTGGCCAGCTCCGGAAAGATGCCTCCGAAGGGGGCGTGGATCTCGTGCTGGGAGGCGATGAGATTGGACACAATCTTCGTCCGTTTCCCCATGTCCAAAACGGCGACAGCGGTTTCATCGCAGGAGGTTTCGATGCCAAGGATAATCACGGCTTGTTGAAAACGGGTTTCCGCTTTCCCAAAAACGCCTGAATCCCTTCCTTGAAATCCGGCGTCGTCGACGACCAGGCGATGGCCTGCCGCTCCCTCTCCAACTGGGTGGGAAGGGCCGAGGTGAGAGAGGCGTTCAAGATTTTTTTAAGGCGCCCCAGGGCCCGCCGGGGCGATTCGGCGAGTCGCTCCGCGATCCGCTGCGTCTCATCTTCCAAAAGTTCAGGGGCGACGACGTGATTGACGAGCCCCATCTGTTTGGCCTCCAAGGCCGGGACGACGTCCCCCAAGAAGAGGATCTCGCTCGCGCGGGCGAGTCCCACGAGGCGCGGGAGATGCCACGTCGCGCTTCCGTTGGCCACCAACCCGAGCCGGAGGGTCGCGGCGCAAAATTGGGCCTTGGAGGACGCGATGCGGAGGTCCGTACCCAAGACGAGTCCGAAGGCAATGCCGCCGACGAACCCCGGTACGGCCGCCAAGACCGGCTTTTCGGAGGCGCGCAGGGCGAGCACGGTGGCGTGGACGATCTTTGAAATCTCGAGGAAGAATTTTTTTGGTTCCTGGGTCTCCGCCATTTTCTTAATGTCGCCTCCGGCCGAAAAGCTCTCGCCCTTTCCGGAGATCACCAAGACGGACGAGCCCTTGTCTTTGAGCGCCCCCGCGACGGCCTTTTGAAATTCTCGAGCGGTCTCCAGGGCTAGACCATTTTTGTCCCCGGGACGGTTGAAAAAAATCCAATCGGCGGGACC
>CAZWYB010000018.1:0-20768 GCA_964637745.1 uncultured Pseudomonadota bacterium | reverse complement strand
TCATCAAGCCGGGCCGGGTTCTTTTCGAATTGGAGGGTCTGGAAATCGCCGCAGCAAAACAGGCCCTGAAATTGGCGGCGGACAAGCTACCGGTGAAGACCCAGTTTCTGACTCGGGAGAGATTCTAATGAAGGCGAAGGAAGTTCGGGAAAAGTCGCGGCAGGAGCTGGAACAGCTTGAGGACAAGCTCCGCGAGGAGCTGGCCGCCATGCGGATGAAAGCGCGCGTGGGGCAGTTGGCCGAGACAGCCAAGATCGGCGCCACGCGCCGCGACATCGCCCGAATACTGACTTTAATCAAAGATAAGCCGATGGAAGCTCCGGCGAAGCCCGCCGAGACGGAAGAGAAGACAGCGGCTAAGAGTGCAGGAAGGAAACGTTCATGAGAGGGAACCGTAAAATTCGAGAGGGAGTCGTGGTCGGCAACAAGATGAAAAAGACGGTGGTTATCGCCGTCGAGCGCCGCGCCATGGATGAGACGTTCAAAAAGATCATGAAGCAGGTGAGGAAGCTGACCGTGCACGATGAAAAGAACGAATGCAAGGTCGGCGATCGCGTGCGTGTGATCGAGACCAAGCCGATCTCGAAAACGAAGCGGTGGCGCGTACAGAAGATTTTGGTGAAGGCGGCGATTCTAGAGGCCGATAAGCTTCCGCAAGAGGCTGTCACGGCACAGTGAACCTATGATTCAGACTTATACGATTTGCAATTCCGCGGATAATTCAGGGGCGAAGAAGCTCATGTGCATCCGTGTCCTGGGCGGATCCAAGAGGAAGTACGCCTCGCTGGGGGATGTCATCGTCGTCTCGGTGAAGGAGGCCCTTCCGCACGCGAAGATCAAGAAGGGCGACGTCAAGAAGGCGGTCATCGTGCGGACGGCCAAGGAAGTGCGCCGGCCGGACGGATCCTATATCAAGTTCGACGATAACTCCGTCGTCTTGATCGACCAGGCGGGCGAGCCGGTGGGAACGCGTATCTTTGGTCCCGTCGCGCGCGAGCTGCGCGCCAAGAAGTTTACGAAAATCATTTCGCTCGCGCCGGAGGTTTTGTGATTCGGAAGAACGACACCGTTCAGGTGATTACAGGCAAATACAAGGGGAAGACCGGAAAGGTCATCTCCGTTTTGGTCGACCGGGGCCGTGCGATCGTTGAAAAGTTGAACATGGTCAAGCGCCATCAGAAGCCGAATCAGAAGCTTCCGCAGGGCGGCGTCATCGAAAAGGAAGCGTCCTTCGATCTTTCTAATCTTTTGGGTTTTTGCTCCAAATGCTCGAAAGGCGTCCGCGTCGGCGTGAAGGTGGCGAAGGACGGCAAGAAGACACGTGTCTGCAAAAAGTGTGGAGAGACCCTTGGCCAGTAATCCGACAAAAAAAGAGACCTTCGTCTCGACCTTCGAGACGTTCTATAAGAAGGAATGCGTTCCCGCCCTGATGAAGGAGCGAGGTTACAAGGGCACGCAGCAGGTGCCGCGCATCGAGAAGGTGGTCGTATCGAGCTGTCTGAAGGAAGCGACCCAGGACGGCAAGGTTGTTGAGCGCGCGGTGGAGGAATTGGGACAGATTACCGGCCAGAAGCCGGTGGTGACCCGGGCGAAGAAGTCCATTGCGAATTTCAAGCTCCGTAAGGGGATGCCCATCGGATGCGCCGTGACCTTGAGACGCTACCACATGTACGAATTTCTGAACCGGCTCTTTAACCTGGTTTTGCCGCGTTTCCGCGACTTCCGGGGCGTCTCGCCCAAGGGATTCGACGGCCGCGGCAACTACACGCTGGGAATCCGCGAGCAGATCGTGTTTCCGGAGATCGACTACGACAAGATCGACCGGGTCCGCGGAATGAACATCACGATCGTGACGTCAGCGAGGACGGACGACGAAGCGAGGGGCCTGCTGAAGCAATTGGGCATGCCCTTCCGGGAAGCATAATCATTTATGGCGAAGACATCACTCATCAACAAGGCAAAGAGGAAACCGAAGTTCAAGGTGCGCGGTTACAACCGCTGCAACTTCTGCGGCAGGCCGCGCGCGTTCATACGGCGTTTCGGCATGTGCCGTCTGTGTTTCCGTAAGAAGGCGCTCCAGGGCGAATTGCCCGGAGTCGCGAAAGCGAGCTGGTAATTATGGCGACGGACCCGATTTCAGATCTCCTCACGCGCATTCGCAACGGACAACAGGCCCGTCACGAGACCGTGACGGTTCCTCACTCCAAGATGAAGGCCGGCTTAGTCAAGGTGCTCTATGAAGAGGGATACGTGGGACCCTTTAAGGTGGTGGAAAAGGAAGAGGGGCGGAAGAGTTTGGTGGTTACGCTCCGGTATTCCGCCAAGAGGGAGCCCATGATCGAGGCGATCATCCGCTCGAGCCGCCCGGGACGCCGCTATTATTTGGGTTATAAGGATATCCGGCCGGTCCGTAACGGGGTCGGCATCTCCATTCTCTCGACGCCCAAGGGGCTCCTGACAGACCGTCAGGCCCGCGAGGAAAAAGTGGGCGGAGAGGTTCTTTGCAGGATTTGGTGATTTTATGTCACGCGTAGGAAAAATGCCCATCAAAGTTCCCGAAAAGGTGAAAGTCAACCTTCAGGGTGCGCTCTTTCGCGCGGAAGGTCCCTTGGGGAAGATGGAAGTGACCGTCGACCCCATCGTCGAGGTCAAAATCTCCGACGGCAAGGTCGTTGTGGTCCGCCGCGAGGAGACGTCTCAGGCCCGCTGCCGCCACGGCCTGATGAGGAACCTGATCCGGAACGCGGTGGAAGGCGTGAGCCAGGGTTACAAGAGGGAATTGGATATCAACGGCGTCGGATTCCGCGCCGAGGTGAAGGGTTCGAATCTGATGCTGACGCTGGGCTACAGCCATCCCGTCGAATTCGCGATTCCCCCCGGCATCAAGATCGCCGTGGACAAACAGACGCATCTGACGGTTTCCGGGTGCGCCAAGGATCTGGTGGGCGAAACGGCCGCAAGGATCCGTAAGCTCCGTCTGCCCGAGCCCTACAAGGGCAAGGGCGTGAAGTACACGGAAGAAGTCATCCGCCGCAAGGTCGGTAAGTCGGCGGTTGCCTCCGGAGGTGGGAAGTAACCATGGCTTACAATAAGAAATTAGCGAGGCAACGGCGTCAAGAGAGGATTCGGAAGAAGGTGTTCGGAACGGCCGAAAGGCCGCGCCTGTCCGTCCACCGCAGCGTGAACCATATCTCCGCCCAAATCATTAACGACATCGAGGGTAAGACCTTGGTCGGCGTGTCTACCTCTTCGAAGGCGTTTCCCTCCCAAAAGGACGCGGGCAACGTGAAGGGCGCTAAGGAACTGGGTAAGTTGGTGGCCCAGAAGGCTTTGGAAAGCAAAATCAAGGAAGTCGTTTTCGACCGCGCCGGTTTTCTCTATCACGGCCGGGTGAAGGCCTTCGCCGAGGGCGCTCGAGAGGGCGGTCTCAAGTTTTAACGGAGAATTGAATGCAAGACTCGCAATCACAATTTATTGAAAGAATCGTCCAGATCTCCCGCGTGGCCAAGGTCGTGAAAGGCGGTCGCCGTTTCAGTTTCTCGGCCCTCGTGGTCGTCGGCGACGGCAAGGGCCAAGTAGGGATCGGTCACGGCAAGGCCGTCGAGGTCCCGGACGCGATCCGGAAGGCGACGGACCGGGCGAAGAAGTCGATGATGGACGTGCCCCTTTTGAATGCGACGATCCCCCACGAGGTGACGGGGCATTTCGGGGCCGCCGTGGTTCTCTTGAAGCCGGCCTGCGACGGAACGGGCGTCATCGCTGGCGGATCCGTCCGCGCGATCTTGGAGGCCGTCGGGGTCCACAACATTTTGACGAAGTCGATCGGCACGAGCAATCCGCACAACGTTGTCAAGGCGACGATGGATGCCTTGAGCCAATTGAAAAATCGCGAAGACTACGAACGCATGAGGAAGGCGAGCTAAGATGGATCTCGGTTCACTCGTCGCCCCCCGCGGGGCGCGCAAAAAAAGAAAGCGTCTCGGACGCGGCACCGGTTCCGGACACGGAAAGACCTCCACGAAGGGTCACAAAGGACAGAAGGCCCGCGCGGGAGGCTATCATAAGAGGGGCTTCGAGGGCGGTCAGATGCCCTTGACCCGGCGCCTTCCGAAACAGGGTTTCGTGAATCCCTTTTCCAAGGAATACGCGATCGTGAACGTCGGCGATCTGAATGAGGTCCCCCAGGGCACCGTGATCGACGAGGCCTTCCTCCGCAAGGAAGGGTTCGTCCGTAGGAAGAACGAAATCAAGATCCTTGGAGGCGGAGAAATCAAGACCTCCTTGGTGTTCAAGTTGGCTCAATTCAGCGAATCCGCGAAAAAGAAGATACTGGCCGCCGGCGGACAGATCGCCGAGGCGACTGCCGTAAAGTCTGCCGTAAAGCCTGAAGGAGAAGCGAAGTAACCATGGCGTCTCCCGCTCCTCTCGTCAATATTGCGAGGATTCCCGAGCTCCGCAATCGGATCCTCTTTACCCTTTTGCTACTCGCGGTCTATCGCATCGGCGTCTTCGTGCCGGCGCCCGGCGTGAATGTCGACGCCTTGCAGCACTTGATGACGAAGGGAACGGTCTTCGATCTGTTCAATCTCTTCTCCGGCGGCGCCTTGGAGAAGTTTTCCGTGTTCGCGTTGGGGATCATGCCCTATATCAGCGCCTCCATTATCCTTCAGCTCTTGACCGTCGTCGTTCCGACGCTGGAGCGGTTGTCCAAGGAGGGCGAGGAAGGTCGCCGGAAGATCACGCAGTACACGCGCTACGGGACGGTTGTCTTGTCGATGGTTCAGGGTTTCGGCATCAGCTACGGGCTGGAACATCAAGGGGTTCTTTTGCCGGGTGTGGGTGGATTGCCCTTCTACATCCGCATGATGTTCACCTTGGCGGCTGGGACCTCCTTTATTATGTGGTTGGGCGAGCAAATTACGGAGCGAGGGATCGGAAACGGAATTTCGCTGATCATTTTTGCCGGCATCGTCACACGCATCCCGAGCGGTTTCCGCGACGCCTGGGCGACAAAGGAACAGTTCGCGGGGCTTTTCGGATTCCTGCTCCTCTTAGTATTTGTCTTCGCGATCATCAGCCTAATCATCTATTTCGAAAGAAGTCAGAGACGCGTCCCGATCCAATACGCGAAAAGGGTCGTGGGAAGAAAGATGTACGGTGGCCAGAGCACGCATCTGCCGTTGAAGATCAATTCGGCCGGTGTCATTCCGCCGATCTTCGCGTCGTCGCTGATCCTCTTCCCGGCGACGATCGCTCAATTCAGCCAGAGCCCGAAGATGCAATCCCTCTCGTCGCTTCTCGGCATCGGCTGGCTTCACACGGGAATGTACGTGAGCCTCATCATCTTTTTTACGTATTTCTATACTGCGGTGACGTTCAACCCGGTCGACGTGGCGGAGAACATCCGGAAGTTCGGTGGTTTCATTCCCGGTATCCGTCCGGGGCAGAACACCTCGGACTACATCGACCGCATCCTTTCGCGCATCACGTTGGGCGGCGCCTTGTATATCGCCGGTATTTGTATCATTCCCGAACTTTTGATTTCGCAGTTCGGCATTCCCTCCACCTTGGCATCGACCTTCGGAGGAACATCGCTTTTGATCGTCGTCGGTGTCGCGATGGACACGCTGGCGCAGATCGAATCGCATCTCCTCTCGAGGAACTACGAAGGCTTGATGGGCGGGGGCGTGGGGCGTTTTCGAGGGCGTCGATGAGCAGCGAGGACGATATGAATTTGATCCTCCTAGGACCTCCGGGCGCAGGAAAAGGGACACAGTCCCGCCGGCTCTCTGAAAATTTAAAAATTCCGCAGATCTCGACGGGAGACCTGCTCCGGGCAGCTCGTGCGCAGAAGACGGCTTTAGGACAGAAGGCCGAGAGCTACATGCTGGCGGGAAAGCTCGTGCCCGACCAGCTCGTCATCGAAATGATCGAGGACCGCTTGAGCCAAAAGGACTGCGCCAAAGGCTGCATCCTGGATGGATTTCCGAGGACGCTGGCCCAGGCCGAGTCGCTCGAAAAAAGCGTCGAAGCCAGCGGACGGAAGATCGACCGCGTGATCAACATCGACGTAGACAAGCAGGAAGTCGTGCAACGCCTTTCAGGCCGTCGCCAGTGCCGCCAATGCGGAGAGAATTTTCACCAAGCGTTTCATCCGCCCAAGAAAAACGGCGTCTGCGACCGCTGCGGTGGGGAGTTGTTTCAGCGGGACGACGACAAGGAAGAAGTGATCGAAAAGCGGTTGAAGGTCTATGAAGAACAGACGCAACCGTTGATCGAGTATTACCGAAAGAAGGGCATTTTGCGGGACGTGAAGGGGACCGGCGCCATCGACGCCATTTTTTCGGAGATCGTAAAGGCGGCGTCATGATCATCCTGAAGTCTCCGGATGAGATCGAGAAGATGAGGAAGGCCTCTCGGATCGTCGCAGAGGTCATTCAGGAGTTGGGGCCGATGGTCAAGCCGGGAGTGACGACCCGGGACCTGGACCGTCAGGCCGAAGAGTTGATGAAGAAGAAGGGATCGATCCCGGCCTTCAAAGGTTACCGGGGCTATCCCTGTGTTCTTTGCACGTCGGTGAACGAGGAAGTGGTCCATGGGATCCCTTCCGCCAATCGCGTCTTGAAGGACGGAGATATCATCGGCGTGGATTGCGGCGTGATCGTCGACGGGTTCTACGGGGATTCGGCGAGAACCTTCCCGGTGGGAAAGGTCGACGAAGCCTCCCAGAGGCTGATCGACGTGACACGGGAGTCGTTGGATCGCGGCATTGGGCAGATCGCGGCCGGCAACCGCATCCACGACATTTCGTGGGCGGTTCAGAGCCACGTGGAGGCGGCCGGATTTTCGGTCGTCCGTGATTTTGTGGGGCACGGGATTGGACGGAGTCTTCACGAAGACCCGCAGGTCCCGAACTTCGGCAAGCCCCAGACCGGGATCAAGCTGACGGTCGGGATGGTTCTGGCGGTCGAGCCGATGGTCAACGTGGGAGGCCCGGAAGTCCGGGTCCTGGATGATGGCTGGACGGCCGTCACGGTCGATGGTAGAAGATCGGCCCATTTTGAACACACAATCGCCCTGACGGAAAAGGGCTATGAGGTTTTGAGCAGAATATGAAAATACGTTCTTCCGTTAAAAAGATCTGCAACAAGTGCAAGGTCATTCGTCGCAAGAGGATCGTCATGATCATCTGCGAAAATCCCAAGCACCGGCAGAAACAGGGGTAAAACATGGCACGTCTTGCGGGAGTCGACCTCCCAGGAAAAAAGAGAATCGAAGTCGCGCTGACCTATATCTTTGGTATCGGAGTCGCCACGGCGGCGGAGATTCTGAAGCGGACGGGGATCGACCCGGGTGCGAAGACGGACCAGCTGACGGACCAGCAGATCGCCAAGATCCGTGAGGATCTGGACCAGAATGTGAAGACCGAAGGCGATCTCAGGAAAGAGATTTTGATGAACGTCAAGCGCCTGATGGATCTGGGCGCTTATCGGGGTTTGCGGCATCGTAACAACCTGCCCGTGCGCGGACAAAGGACGCATACGAACGCACGCACGCGCAAGGGACGTCCACGTATCGCGATCGCCGGCAAGAAGAAGGCCCCGACATCGAAGTAACGAAGGATTGAGAGGTTAAGTATGGCTAAAAAGACACCAGGAACGGAAGCACCGGCGGAAGCGGCGCCCTCGGAAGAGGGGAAAAAGCCCCTCGTCAAGAAGGTGAAGAAGACGAAGAAGAACATCCCCGTTGGGATCGTTCATATTCACGCGACCTTCAATAACACGATGATCACGATCACGGATCCCGCGGGCAACACGATCTCGTGGTCCTCGGCCGGCGTGAGGGGGTTCAAGGGATCGCGGAAGAGCACCCCGTTCGCCGCCCAGATGGCGTCCGAAGACGCGGCTCGGAAGGCGGCCGAGTCCGGTGTGCGCACCGTGACGGTCTTGGTCAAAGGTCCCGGAGCGGGACGCGAGTCGGCCCTCAGGGCCCTTTCGACCGTGGGCATCAAGGTGACGGCCATCAAGGACGTCACCCCGATCCCGCACAACGGCTGCCGCCCGCCGAAGAAGAGGAGAGTGTAATGGCCAGATATACCGAATCCGCCTGTCGCATCTGCCGTCGCGAGGGGCTCAAACTTTTTCTCAAAGGCCAGCGCTGCTACACGGAAAAGTGCGCGATCGAACGGCGTCAATATGCCCCGGGACAGCATGGCCAGGCCCGAACCAAGCTCTCCGACTATGCCGCTAAGCTTCGCGAGAAGCAGAAGGTGAAGAGAATCTACGGCCTCTTGGAAAAGCAATTCCGCGGAACTTTCCACAAGGCCGAGCGCGCCAGAGGCATCACGGGCGAGAACCTTCTCTTGAGCCTGGAGTGTCGGCTCGACAATATGGTCTATCGTTTGGGTTTCTGCACCTCTCGTGCGGAGGCCCGCCAGTTCGTCCTGCATGGACACTTTCTCGTGAACGACAAGAAGGTGACCTCGCCTTCTTACCGCGCGAAGGCGGGGGACAAGATTTCGCTCCGGGAAAAGAGCCGCCAGAACGTGCACGTGCAGGCGGCCTTGGAGGAGATCGAACGCCGTGGCCTTCCGAGCTGGCTGGAGTTGGACAAGAAAAACTTCGTCGGGACGGTGAAGACCTTGCCAACCCGCGAAGAGTTGACGTTGCCGATGCAGGAACAAATGATCGTCGAATTTTACTCGAAATAAAATTTTAGGAGGTCCGAACTATGTATCGTAACTGGCGCAATCTCATTAAGCCCAAGTTTCTCGAATTCGAAAAGGAATCGGGAACGCCGACCTACGGTCGTTTCATCGCCCGTCCCTTGGAAAGAGGGTTCGGACAGACGCTCGGGAATGCGCTCCGCCGCATTCTCCTCTCGTCTCTCCAAGGAGCGGCCATCACGAACGCCAAGATCGAGGGCGTCCTCCATGAGTTCGGGACGATTCCCGGAGTCGTCGAGGACGTGAGCGACATCCTCCTCAATTTAAAGCAGGTTCGCTTAAAGCTTCATTCAGGCGAGCAGGACGTCATCCGCTTGGAGGCGAAGGGGGATCGCGACCTTAAGGCCGGCGACATCGCCACCGGAGAGAATGCGACGGTCCTCAATCCCGACCTTCATTTGGCCACCCTGAATGCGGACGGCAAACTGAAGATCGAGATGACGGTCAAGATGAACAAGGGCTACGTCCCGTCCGAAAGAAACAAGGGAGAGAAGGATCCGATCGGCGTCATCGCCGTGGATTCCATTCACTCGCCCGTGACGAAGGTGAATTATACGGTGACGAATGCCCGCGTCGGCCAGATGACCGACTACGACCGACTTTCCCTGGAGGTTTGGACCGACGGCTCGGTGCAGCCTTCGGACGCGGTCGCCTTCGCGGCGAAGATCTTGAAGGAGCAGCTCCAGATCTTCATCAACTTCGAAGAGATTCCGGAACCGGTGATCGAAGAGTCCATGCCGGAGAAGCCCGCGTTCAACGAAAACCTGAACCGCCGCGTGGACGAGTTGGAATTGTCGGTCCGTTCCGCCAACTGCCTGCAGAACGCAAACATCCGCCACATCGGCGAGTTGTGCATCAAGACCGAAGCCGAGATGCTGAAGACCAAGAATTTCGGTCGAAAGTCTTTGAACGAAATTAAAGAGATACTGGCGGAGATGGGGCTCTCCCTCGGCATGAAGCTCGAGGGTTGGGCGCCGCCGACGGAAGAAGAGAAACCGAAGGATGACATTGAATGAGACACCAGGTCGATCACAGAAAATTGGGGCGCCACACGAGTCACCGAAGGGCCCTCTTGAGAAACATGGCCACCTCTTTGATCCTGTCGGAGAGGATCGAGACCACCTTGCCCAAGGCGAAGGAGTTGCGGCGTCTGGCCGATGAACTGATCACCTGGGGCAAGGAAGGGACGCTCCACGCCCGCCGCCAAGCCGCACGGATCATTCAGGACCCGGAGGCCTTGAGGAAGCTCTTTAATGGGCTGGCCGCCCGTTTTACGGATCGACAGGGTGGCTATACGAGGATTTACCGGTTCGGTTTCCGCCGTGGCGACGCGGCGGAGATGGCGGCAATCGAGTACCTGGGTTACCAACTACCCGCCCCAAAACCGAAGGATGAGGTCGAAAAGAAAAAGGAAGATAAAAAACCAAAGAAAATCGATAAGAAGGAAGCCAAACCCAAGCCGGAGAAAGAGAAAAAAGCTTCCAAGAAGGACGAAGATAAGGTAAAAAAGACTGATAAGAAAGAAAAAGCCTCTGGAAAGGATACCCAAAAAGAGTCTAAATGGGGTCTCTTCGGGCGTAAGAAATCCGACAAAAAGTAAAAATAAAGGGGGATCAACATGACAAAGAGTTATCAGAAACGGTCCGCTCTCTTGAGCGTCCTCGTTGGCACGCTCCTGATTGCGGGCTCTTATTTTGGAGGCGCCGCAGGTTGCGGGAGCAATGCAAGTCCGACTCCGACACCGACTCCTACGCCCACACCGACGCCCACGACAGGGACTCAGTCAAGTACATCAGGCGGCATGGCGACGCTCACCACGTCCTCGGGTGCGACGCTCGGATTTGTTCCGAACGGGACATCGATCAGCGTTGTGACCCTTGCCGGAAAGGCCCCGGGTACGGCCTTGACCCTGAAAGATGCGTCAACCCTGCCCAGCGTGGCTACAACATTTATTGTGAGCAGCTGCAGCGCCGATGCGATCGGACCTGGTACGTCCTCATCACCGCAACCAAGGGTCGTCTGTGTACAGGGTTCGGCGGCTTCGGATAGCTCGAAGGTAGCGATCATTGATGCGGCGAATATCGTCAATACAGGTGCCGCCCCTCCTCCTGCTGTTGAGATCGATCTTTCCACGGCCACACCGCCTCCAACGGCTGGCAGTTTCAGCGGTGGCGGCTGCATCAACTGCGGTGTCGTTACGGATCCAGGCAATGGCCGTTTCATCGTCTCCTCGGGAGGTGGTTATCGCGTGATGAAATATTCCGACAATACGACGACGGGTGCCGCGACGGCGACTTCAGTGAACGATCAATTTATATCGAACCCTTCGTCTTCACCGGCGCAGACCTTCTCGACGGAAAACTTCAGCGTCGATTCCAGCCACTCCCTTATTTCTGGACATCTCTCGATCATTTCTCCGGATTATGATGCGCCCGGCCAGTATATTTGGGTCCTCGACGTCGATCACGGCTCCGGTACTAAGGTCTACCATTCCGTCAAGCAGCTCAACAGCACGGACATCCCAGCGCTGACGTCGGTCGGGTTCAGCTCGATTGCGGAGCCAGATTCCTCGGCAGTCGATTCGACAGGTATCCTTACGATCCTCGCCGAGCACTCGGAATTTTTGCTCTTCGCCGATTTCAGCACGGCCACATTCAATCCGCCGTCTGGCTCGGATCCGAGTGGAACGTTTAGTGGAGAGACTTATACGGTCATCCCTCTGACCGATATTGGTGGCACCCTCAGCGGCATGGTTATGGGCGCCAATCACACGCTCTTCCTGGAAGAGGAGTTTTCGGGTGGAATGGCTGTCGTTGGACTTCCGGGCTCCGCTCTTCATGGTGCTCCTGTTACCCTCACCGATTATAAATGGGCCAACGTTCCCAGCGCTGATCCGACCTGCTCCGGCGTCACCTTTTGGAATAACTTTGGAGATCCACACGGCATTGGCGTCTATATCAATGGTTCGGCTGCGACGGGAACCTTGATCGATGGAAGCAAGAATTGCGCCGTCAATGTCGACCTTGCGGCTTTCCTGGCAGCTTCGCCGGCGACGGCTGGTGGGCATACGGTGAGCACACTGCCCGCAGCTGTTGTATCGTTCACGGCAGTGACGCCTTAATAACTTTAAAAGGCGTTCGATTTCAGAAGGCCGTCCTAAGCGAAAGCTTAGGGCGGCCTTTTTCGTTTGCAATCAACGACCGCCTCTGTACTAAGATCTCCCGCTTACGCATGAAGACGAAAGCCATTCTTCTACTCCTTCTGGTCGCCGTCCTCGTCTATTTTCTCTATCGCTACCAGGGCCCCGAGGGTGCGCGCGTCGGGGACAAGGCCTCCGATTTCACGCTCCCGGGGCGGATGGCCTCGGTACGGCTCACGGATTTTAAGGGAAAGGTTGTCCTCCTGAATTTTTGGGCGACCTGGTGCCCGCCCTGCAATCAGGAAATGCCCTCGCTAGAGGCCCTGAAGAAAAACTTCGAAGGTAAGCCCTTTCAGCTCCTGGCTGTGAGTGTCGACGAGGGCGGGTGGCCCGCCATCGATCAATTTTTAAAACGCCTACCGGTGACCATGACGATTCTCTTGGATGCGAGAGGCGACGTCGCCTCGCTCTACGGAGCGTATTCGTTGCCGACCTCTTATTTGATCGACAAAGACGGCCGGATCGTCCAGACATTCATGGGTCCGGAAGATTGGATGGAGAGAACGATTGTCTCCGAAATCGAAAAGTACCTTTAAAGAACGGTGCCGAGCAACCGAAATATTGACTTTCTAATGAAAGTGATATTCAATTTCAATTGTGAATCCCGACGCCAAGTTTGCGGCCTACCAGGAACACATCGAGCGAAAAGGCCTGAAGTCGACGCGCCAGCGGGACGTGATCGTCCATGAGTTTTTCCGAAAACACCAGCATTTGACCGTCGAGGACTTGTGGGCCCGCGTGAAGAAGCTGGATCCCAAGATCGGTTACGCGACCGTCTACCGCACCCTGAAGCTCTTGGTCGAAAGCGGGCTCGCGCTCAAACGCGAGTTCGGCGGCGGTCACGCCCTCTACGAGCATGTAACGGCCCATCATCATGATCACCTGATCTGTCTCCGGTGTCATCGCATCATCGAGTTCGAGAACGACGCGATCGAAGAGATGCAGGAGAAGGTCTGTCGGAAACATAAGTTTTCGTTGGTCAATCACAAAATGGAACTCTACGGCTACTGCGAAAACTGCGGCCGCGATAAAAAATGAGACGCCTTCCAATCCGTTCATTGGCTTTGTGCCTCGTCTTAGGCTTATGGGTGGGCTTGTTCGGCTTCTGCCGCGACGCCCCTGCTGCGGAGAATTCCGATGCGGAGCACATGCTCTCGCTCGTCGACTACATGGCGCGCGATTACATGATGGGCATTGCGCCCGGAGGCGATCAGATCCTCTCTCCGGACGAATACCAGGAAATGCGGAATCTTTCGGAAATCTTGAGCGATTATCTGAAGCGCCTGGGTCTTGCGCCTGAAAACCCCATCGCTCAATTGACGGTGGGCCTTCAGTCGGATGTCCAGAAGCGCGTCCCCGTCTCCGATCTGAAAAAACAGGCGTTTCTTCTTCGAGACGAACTCATCCGTACCTATCATATTGCGACGGCGCCTTCCGCCCCTCCCAATCTGGAGCGGGGGAAGACGATCTACGAACAGACGTGCATGGCCTGCCACGGCCTTGACGGGCGGTCGCAGACGCCGACGGCTCTTCAATTGAAACCGCCGCCGGCCGCCTTTGCGGATCCCCGTTTGATGGATACGCTTTCTCCCTGGCAGGTCTTTCAAACCGCCACGTTCGGATTGGAGAAGACGGCGATGCCCTCTTTTTCGATTCTCTCCGAGGAAGACCGATGGGCGGTCGCGTCGTATGTGTTTCTTCTTCGCTCCGGTTTACCGGCCAACGACGGGCGTGCCCCCATTATCCCTTGGGACCGAGCGGTGACGTTGACGGACGGGGCGATCCGCGACGAGCTGAAAGAGAAGGGGGCGGACGAGGCCGGGACCGTCCAACAACTTGCCGCTATTCGACGTTTTTCGGTGGGCGTCGGTTCCGCGGGCGTCGCTTCGATCTCCAATTCGAAGGCGGTCGCCTCCGTGACGGCGGCTTCCTCCAAGGTGCGGGAGAGCATGGAGGCCTATCAACGCGGGGATCATGCGACAGCTCTGGATTTGGCGGTGGCCGCGTATTTGGACGGTTTTGAAAAGGCCGAGGCCGTCCTGAATGCCTTGAAGGAACATGGACTGATCTTGGAGGTCGAGAGGAAATTCGTCGCCTTTCGAGGGGCCGTTCGCGAAGGGAAGGAGGCCGATCTTAAAAATTCGGGAGACGATCTTCTTAAAACCTTGAGTCTGGCGCAGGCAAAATTGGAGGAGGCTGGGTCTTTATCCCCTCAGGTTGCGTTTCTGGGTGCCTTTTCCATCATCGCTCGCGAAGGCGTTGAGGCGATCCTTCTTCTGGCGGTGATCCTCTCCATCCTGAGGGCTTCGGAATACCGTCGGCACCGTACGATGGTCCATTCCAGTTGGTTGGCGGCTTTGATTCTGGGCGGGCTGACGTGGCTTTTGGCCCATGAGCTCATCTCGGGACAGGTGCGGGAACAGATGGAAGGGTGGATCAGTTTTCTTGCGGCGTTGGTCCTTGTCTATGTGAGCTTTTGGCTCATCGCGAAGCGGGACGCCGAAAAGTGGAAAAAATATTTGGTCGGAAAGATAAAAAGTTCGCAGGGTTTCGGTCTGTGGACCGTCGGGTCGATCGCCTTCTTGGCCGTTTACCGGGAGGCCTTCGAGACGGTCCTGTTCGCCGAAGCCCTGCGCCTCCAGACCCCGCATCATGGCCTCTGGGTCGCCGCCGGAATTTTAGTTGGATTCGGATTCTTGTTCTTCGTCGCCTGGCTGATCTTCAAGTTGGGTAAGCTCATTCCCTTGAATATTTTCTTCAGCCTCAGCGGCGGGTTTCTTTATTTGTTGGCGATTGTCTTCCTGGGGCAGGGGATTCACAGCCTCCAGGAGGCGAATCTCGTTCCCCAGACCCAGATCCCTTTCGTGAGCGTTCCTGCCTTTGGCATTTTTCCATCCATGGAGGGTCTGATCGGGCAATCGGCGCTGATCCTTCTTTTTATTGGTAGCCTTCTCTGGCAACAGATCGTCAAGGAACCTCGCGAGGAGGCGAAACTCCAGGATGAGGTCAGCCACGCCTCGGCGGAACTGTTGAGTGTTCACGAGTTGGGGGAACATCTTTTGGAACACCTCCGGGAGCTGCGGGAGAAGCTGGCAAAAAGCGACATCTCCGAAGGATTGATGAAGGAGATTATTGGTCACACCGAGGACCTGGATCGGGAGATCCACCAAGTCCTCTTGAGATTGACGAAAATCCACACCGACATTCCACAGCGTTTCCTGGAGATCTACGAAGGCGTGGAGGGTTTGGAGGGCGGCCTTGATAAGGACAAGCTGCAGGAAAGGACGCGTGAGTTTCGGGCCCATCTGGAGTCCCTCAAAATAAAGTAACGGCAAAGCTTGACAGGGCGGCCCGACGCCGCTACAACCGTTTAAAATGAAATTGAAAATGATTATCAATATCATATTTTGGAGGAAAAAAGGATGAAAAAGGGACGGGTAGTGGTGTCGGTGGCCTTCTTGACGGTCTTCCTGACGACTGCGGGAGCGGTCCAGGCCAAGGAACGGCGTGAGTCGGAGCAGGGGCCGAAAATTCAGGCCACGGAGGAGGAGCTGAACCAAGAGATGAAGGATGAAGAAGGCCTGAAGAGGTTCGGCAATTTCGGACGACTCCATCTTTTCGGATATGGGGAGGTCCACTACAACGCTCTCATCGGGTCCGCGCCGAACAAGATCGACGTGCATCGCTTCACCTTAGGACTCGGTTATGACTTCACCGATCGCATCAAGTTGCGTGCGGAGCTCGATATCGAACATTCCTTCAAGGAACCCGAACTGGAATTCGCCTATATAGACTTCCTATTAAAGCCATGGGCCAATCTCCGGGCCGGGGCCATTCTGGTGCCGATGGGGGTCATGAACGAACATCACGAACCGCCTTTGTTTTATAGCGTCGAGCGTCCCGAAATCTACCGGCTGATCATTCCCACCGAGTGGCAAGGCGTCGGCGCCGGATTTCATGGCGCGCTACCCCATGGCTTGAGTTACGAGCTCTACGGAATTTCCAGCATGAATGCGGTCAGTTTCAATGAGGATGGTACCGTCCATCACAGTTTTACGGGAAGCAACGGGTTTGACGACGCCCACAGCATAGCCGATGCCCCGGGCCGTGATTTCGGCGCCGCCGGCCGATTGGAGTACAAGGGCGTGCCGGGACTTCGGCTGGGAACTTCCTTTTTCGTCGGAAATACGGGGCAGGGTAATTCCGCGATCGGAGGAGGGCTTCTGACGATGATGGAAGGAGACGCCAAATACAGCTTTCAGGGGATCGATTTGGAGGGGATCATCGCCTTCTCCAGTCTCAGAGATGCGGGGAACATCAACAACGTCCTCATCGCGGCGGACCCGACGTTCACCGATTTCGTCGGCAGTCAGATGTTGGGTTGGTACGTGGAAGGGGCCTACCATTTGTTCCATCATCTCCTGCCGAACACGAAGCACGACTTGGTCGCCTTCGGACGCTTCGAAAATATCAACACCCAACGGAGGATGCCGACGGGCTTCGCGTCGGATCCGGCAAACAATCGCCACAATGTGACGGCGGGGATCTCCTATCTTCCGATTCCTCAGGTGGCGATCAAGGCGGACTACCAGTTCAATTGGAACGAAGCCAACGCCGGCGTCGACCAGTTCGATTTGGGCATTGGATTTTATTACTAGATGTTGATCGATCATCCGATCTTAGTTAAAGAGATCTTCTGATGAGACGAATCTTCTTAGCGGTTGCGGTCCTGTCGGTCTCCGCGACGGTTCTCGCCCAAACCGTCTACTTGAAACCCGCCGAGGCCTTGAAGGCGGTCTTTAGTCAGTCGGAGGAGGTCGTCATCGATAAAAAAACGTTGACCTCCGAACAGACGGCCTGCGCCGAAAGGAAATCGGGTTCCAAAATACCTAAGACGGATTGGACCTTTCAGGTGGCGAAGACGAAGGGGCATGTGGACGGCTATGCCCTGCTCGATAACGAACTGGGTAAGAGTGAACCGATCACCTTTTTAACGGCCATTACGCCTCAGGGACAGGTGAAGGACGTAGAAATCCTCGTGTACCGCGAGCCCTATGGGAGCGAAATTCAAGACCCGAAATATCTGAAGCAATATAAAGGGAAAAAAGTTCAGGACCCTATTCGTGTGGGCCAGGACATTTCGAACATGTCGGGGGCGACGATCTCCTCCCGATCGGTCGCAGCGGGCGTGAAGAGGGATCTCGCCGTCTGGAGCTGTCTGTATGGTACAAAATAGCTTTCGTCTCTCGGAAGGACGTTTCTCCCTCAAGGTCCTCGTGACGTGCTGCGTCCTCGGCTTATCGATCGGTTATCTTATATCTCTCGCTCAGATCTACAACCGATCGCACTTTCGTAAGGACGAAGCGATCGTTCACTTCCGGGGTTCCCCGGAAGTGGAGGGTTTGTCGGTGCCACAGAGCGATACGTCGATGATCTCGATCGCCCACGTCCACACGTTCACGCAGCCGGCCATCCTGGGGATGATGGGATTGATGCTCGTGTTCACGGGCCTCTCCGAAGGCTCCAAGGCCTTTTGGATCGTACTCTCCTTTCTGGGGAGTTTTTCGAAGAACGCGAGCCCGTGGTTGATTCGCGATGTTTCGCCTGGGTTCATCTACCTCATGTATTTCGGGGGCGGAGCGATGTTTCTTTGCTTTGCGGTGATGGCCTTCGCGATCCTTCGAGAGACGTGGTTCCAGAAGCCTTAATCCGCCAGCTACCGGCAAACTCCAGAGATGCAGAACAATTGATCTCCGCAGGAAATAGGGCAGACCCCATTGGTTCCTCCGGGATTGTTGCTGCAGTCGACCGGGTGAACGCAAACGGGCTGGCCTTGTTGAGAGGCGCAAACTTCGCTGACGTTGACATTGCACTCAGCGTCGTCAAGATTCGGGCACGCATTGCACGTGGAATTATTCGAAACCTTCGTGCATTGAGGTGTACAGTTGGAGCTGCCACTGGGACCGTCGTCGCATTGCTCGCCAGCTTCTTTCACGTTATTGCCGCAGACGGACGCTGTCGTGCCCGAGCAGGTGGCATTGCATTTATTGGGTTTGCCATTGTCGGCGCCGTCGTCGCAGGTTTCATTTCCCGCTGTGATCCCATCTCCACAGGTTGTTGAGCAGACGCTTGGAGCCCCCGTGCAAGTGTAGCCCGTTTCAAGCATGCAGGTTGTGCTGCAACCGTCACCGGAGATTGTGTTGTTATCGTCACATTCTTCGCTTCCGGCAACAGCCCCATCGCCGCATGATATCGCCGGCCCGGTGCTTCCTGAAGGTCCAGAGGCGCCCGAAGCCCCTGAAGCCCCCGAAGCGCCCGAAGCGCCTGAAGCACCCGAAGCTCCTGAAGCCCCCGAAGCCCCCGTGCCACCACTCGTGCCGGAGCTTGAAGTTGATGCTGGGCCCGCTGATCCACAACTCATAATGCCGGAGAGCAGGGCGCTGGTAAGGAGCAAGATAACAAACAATCGAGTCTTCATGAGCCCTCCTGCGTTTCGATTATTTCCCGATCGGCTTTGCGTAGAATTGTAACGCGGAGAAGGAAGGGTGTCAGTTAAAATGATAGTAAAATAACTTATTATTGTAATTACATTTATATTTTATATAGTTACTGTTAATTTTTAGTTAGGAAAGATTGTTTTACGGCAGGGCCAGTTTAGTAGATGAGAACAAAAAAGGCGTCCCGAAGGACGCCCTTTTTAGTGTGTGGAGACGAGGGGGATCGAACCCCTGACCTCGTGAATGCCATTCACGCGCTCTCCCAGCTGAGCTACGGCCCCAATCCATACCGATCCGGTCCCCTCGCGAGGCCCCGGCGGCGCGGGAGGCGGTCGTATAACCAGTCGTCCCGGCCTCGGCAAGGGAGTCTTTCAACAATCTCGTCCGCCCGCTTGACCCGCGCGAGCCGCGCGCTATCCATCCACCCGGGAAATCAGGAGACTTCCACCATGCGCGCCTGGGCTGTCGTCGAAAACGGTAAACCACTGAAGGAAATCGAGCTGCCGACGCCCGAACCGAAAGGGACCGAGGTGCTGGTCGAGGTGACGCATTGCGGTGTCTGTCACTCGGACCTGCACATCTGGGAAGGCTATTACGACATCGGCGGCGGCCAGAAGATGTCGCTGGCCGACCGCGGCGTCGCGCTGCCACTGGCCATGGGCCACGAGGTCGTCGGACGCGTCGCCAAACTGGGTCCCGACGCCAAAGGCGTGAAGGTTGGCGACCTTCGAATCGTCTATCCCTGGTTGGGCTGCGGCGAGTGCGAAACCTGCCTCGCCGACGAGGACAACATGTGCGTCCGCGCCGCCCGCAGCCTGGGAGTCTACCAGAACGGCGGCTATGGCACCCATGTGATCGCGCCACATCCGCGTCACCTGGTGGATCCCGGCAACCTGGATCCGGCGGTGGCCGCGACCTACGCCTGCTCGGGCATCACGGTCTTCTCGGCGATCCAGAAGGCGATGCCCATCCCGCCGAACGAGGCGATCGTCCTGGTCGGAGCCGGTGGTCTGGGCCTGAACGCCATCAAGGTGCTGCGGGCGATGAAGCACCAGAACATCATCTCGGTCGACATCTCGGCCGAGAAGCGGGAGGCCGCGCTGACGGCCGGCGCGCACAAGGTCGTCGATGGCTCGGGCGATGGCGCCGCCGTGACGCAACGCATCATCGACGCCGCCGGCGGCCCGGTGCTGGCGGTGATCGACCTCGTCAACGGCACGGCGACCGCTCGTTTCGCCTTCGGCGCGCTGCGCAAGGGCGGCCGTCTTGTGCAGGTCGGTCTTTTCGGCGGCGAACTGATGCTCCCATTGCCGATCATGGCGATCCGTTCGCTGTCGGTGCGTGGCTCCTACGTCGGATCGGTCAAGGACCTGCGCGAGCTGGTGAAGCTGGCCCAGACCGGATCACTGGAAGCGCTGCCGGTCGCCACCGTGCCGCAGAAGGACGCCGACAGCGCCCTGATGCGGCTGCGGGACGGCAAGGTCACCGGCCGTCTGGTGCTGAAAGCGGAGGCCGCGTGACATGACCATCAATCAGGCGGTGCGCCGCTCGATCGTTCTGAAGCGGCGCCCACGCGGCGAACCCGCCGCGTCCGATTTCGAGACGCGGGAGGATCCCATCCCGGTCCCGGCCGATGGGGAGGTCGTGACACGGACGGTTTATCTGTCCATCGACCCCTACATGCGCGGCCGTTTGCGTGAGGAGCAGACCTATGCCGTCGCCATTCAGATCGGCGAGGTCATGACCGGGGAAACGGTGGGCGAGGTCATCGCGTCGAATCATCCCGGCTTCACCGTCGGCGATATCGCGGTCGGTGCCCGGGGATGGAGCAGCCATTGCGTGGCGAAGGGCGAAGCCCTGACGAAGATCGAGCGCGGCGGCGCGCCGCTGTCGGCTTATCTGGGCGTGCTCGGCATGCCTGGCGCGACGGCCTATGCCGGCGTGACGGAGATTCTGAAGCCGAAAGCCGGTGAGACCGTTGTCATCTCGGCCGCTTCAGGCGCGGTCGGCTCGATCGCCGGGCAGCTGGCGAAGCGGGCGGGGGCAAGGGTCGTCGGCATCGCCGGGGGTTCGGAAAAATGCCTCTGGGTCCAGGACAGTCTGGGCTTCGACGCCTGTGTGGACCATCGCGCGCTGGATCTGGGGCGCGAGTTGAAGGCGGAATGTCCTGACGGGATCGATGGCTATTTCGAAAACGTCGGCGGGTCCGTGCAGCAGGCCGTTTTCGGCCATTTGAACGCGTTCGGACGTGTCGCGATCTGCGGGATGGTTGAGGAGGAACACGGCCACCTGGTCCCCGCCGGTCCACACCCGGTGCTGCGCGGTGGTGAAGTGGACCGTCTTCGTG
>CAZWYB010000017.1:3488-21269 GCA_964637745.1 uncultured Pseudomonadota bacterium | reverse complement strand
GCCTCGATGCCGTGCAGGATCATGTTCATGATCGCGATCACATAGGCGAGCGACTTTTTCTCTTTGCCGTAAAAGGTCTTCATTTGAAGCGTCGTGAGGTCCTTGGTGGTCAACTTACCCGAGGATTTCATGTAGTCGAACGCTTCACAAAGAAAGCCGGCCGAACCGACGGCCCCGTCGTAGATGCGTTCGCCAATCTTAGGCTTCACAACCTGAACGATAGCGCGGATCAGTGGGCGCGGAGTGTAGTACTCTCCACCGTTGCGACCGGCGTTTCCCATATTCCGGATCTTGGCCTCGTAGAGATGGCTCAGCTCATGCTTTTCGGCCTGGGAACGGAAACGAAGCTCGTCGATGTGGTCGATGATCTCGCGCAGGTTGTAGCCGCTCTGAATCTTGTTCTTAATTTCGCCGAAGATCTCGCCGATCTTGTACTCAATCGTGTTCGGCCCCTCGGCCTTCTGCTTGAAGGCGTGCAGATAAGGAAAGAGCTTCTGATTGACGAAGTCGCGGAGATCGTCCCCGGTCATCGCCTTGTTGTGATCGAGCTTGCCGTCCTTGTCCTTGGGAGCGGCCCAGGACTCCCAGCGATAGGGTTTATCTAAAATGTAACTGTATTTCTTTCGGGCGAGCCCGGCCTCATCCGCACGGTCCTGCTCTAACCCATCAAGGTATTTTAGGAACAATAACCAGGAGGTTTGTTCTGTGTAATCTAGCTCCGTCGTACAGCCGGCCTCTTTGCGGAGGACGTCGTCGATATTCTTGAAGGTTTGTTCGAACAAGTAGGCTTTTCTCAGTCGGTTTAACAGCAAAAGCAAGAAAAACTCTGACTGCGGTGGAGCGGGGTACGGCTTTTTTGGTCGCCGGCGCTTGGTGACACTACAAACTCAATACCCCTTCCCCTTTCTTCCATAAACGCATCCGCAAAATTGAACTTGCCAAATATTACACCATAAGGTGTAATATAGACATGGATAAACTAACGGATGTCCTGACCGCCATTTCCCACCCAACTCGGCGAGCGATCATTGACCAGCTCGCCAACGGACCCGCCCGATTCTTGGATGTCGCCAAGCCCTTCGACACGGCTTTAAACGCGGTGACAAAACACCTGAAGTTGCTCGAAAGAGCCGGACTCATTGAACGCGAGAAAAAGGGCCGCGAAGTCCTTATTTCTCTTCGAGCGGAACCGCTCCGGGAGGTGGCAGGATGGGTGCATCATTACGAGCGGTTCTGGAACGAACACCTCGACCGGTTTGAACAGTATTTTAAGGACAAGAAAAAAAAGAAGGAGGAGAAGCGATGAAAACAACAACAAACACCCTGGAATTCAAGATTGAGCGCCTCATCCCCGCCTCTCCGGGTGAGGTCTTCGATGCGTGGCTGAATCCGAAGATCCCCGGCAATCCCTGGAATGCCGCCGAAAAGTTTATCTTGGATGCGAAAGTCGACGGGCTCTTTTACTGGGCCCTCAAGGGGAAGTCCCATTACGGCCGGTTCACGGAGTTCGAGAGGCCGGGCCGCATGCAGCATACCTGGATGTCGCCTAACACCTTGGGGCAAGAGTCCATGGTGACTCTGACCTTTAAGAAACAGGGAGAAGACACGCTCATGACCCTCGTGCATTCCGACCTGCCGGATCATGAGCTGGCCAGGGGGCATGAGAACGGCTGGAACTACTTTTTGGGAATTCTTCGCGAGCAATTTGGAGACGGCTCACGCAAGAAATTCAGCTGGGAGGAATCTCATGCGTGCCTGAAGAAATAAGCGAGAGACCATCTTGATGAAACCGGGAGAACCCTGTAATTGAATTCTAACAGGAGGCCCGGATGAAAATGGAAACGATCCTTCTTGCCCTCATGCTCTCTTGGGGGACGCCGGCTGCTTGGGCGGCGGATGCGGTGATCGGCACTCTCTCCTACCCTGCCGGAGCCGTCCTGCCTTCGGGGGCGACGGTGGACGCCGAGCTCCTGGACGAATTCTCGGCGGATGCCCCGAACGTCATCGCCCATCGGGAAATAGCGGCGATTCCGCCCCCGAAAAAGATCGTCCTGAAAGTGGATACGGCGACTATCCAGGGGAACCACCCCTATATCTTCCTCGTGGCGGTGAAATCCGGTGGGCAATACCTTTTCTATGCGCCTCAGAAATATCCGGTGCTCACATTCGGACATTCGTCCAATGCGACCGTCGATCTCGCCCCCGTGCCTCAGCCAACGGCAAACAAACCCTACGGACCCGCCCTGGAAGAAACTTATTGGCGGCTGTCGGCCCTCGGCGGCACGCCGGTGACGACCGGTTCCGTGAGGGAGCCTTACCTCCGATTGAGCTCCTTTAACAGCACCCTGTCCGGAACCGGCGGGTGCAATCGTTTCCGAGGAGGCTATGAGGTGTCCGGTCAATCCGTCATCTTCAAGGATGTCGGCAGAGCGCGGATGGGATGCCCGAAGGGGACGAACAGCGACGATGCCTTCCTCAAGGCCCTCCAAGCCGCACGCAAGTGGCAGATCACCGAAGACCGAATGGACCTGCTGGATGAAAAAAGCGGATCGGTCGCTTCCTTCCGTGGAATCCCTCCGCAACCGTTGATCGGCGGGAAATAACTGTGACTAAGGTAACCTTCTTCGCCGCCGTCGGACGATCTTTCGCCAAAGCGGGCGTCGCCGTGGGGCGCCAAGCCGCCCGCTGGTATCGCAACGTCGATCCCGATGTGAAGCGGCATCTCATCCAGACGCCCTTTCTCACGTATTCCTTGTTTTCGTCGCGAAAGGTCACCATCGCCGCCCAAGAGCCGGACGGCCATCGTCCCCTGCTCTTCGTGCACGGGCTCGGCGGGTCCCGGGGCGATTTTTTGCTGATGTCTTCGTATTTTTGGCTGAAGGGCCGGAGCCGAACCTACCGGATCCATTTCCGCAGGGGACAATCGGTCGATCAAATGGCCAGATCCCTCGCCTGCTTCGTCCGCACAGTAAAGATCAAGACGGGGGAAAAACAGATCGACATCGTCGCCCACAGCCTGGGAGGCCTGGTCGCGCGGATGGCGGTGACCGAGCACGGCCTGGCGGCCTCCGTAAACACGCTGATCACCCTGGGCTCTCCTCATTTGGGCACACACGCGGCGCGGCTTCTCAACACGGCGACCCTTCGCGAATTGAGGCCTGACAGCGACCTCATGAAACGGCTGAGCCGCAAGAGATGGCCGGCGCGCGTTCGGGGCGTGACCTTTTGGAGCCGAAGCGATTTAATGATCTTGCCGCCGGAATCCGCGGCCTTGCAGGGAACGACCGCGATCGAGATGCCGCGCTTTACGCATTACAGCTACCTCATCGATCCCAAAAGTTGGCGGGCGGTCTACGAAACCTTGACTTAAGCCGCGAGTTAGAACCGATTTTTCATTTCACCCGCGTGAATTCCATCGTCATCGGCGGTTCCTTCTCCGCACCCTTGCCGCGGCCTTTGCAGGTGGATGAGAAATGGTCGTTGTCTTTGAAGGTCATCGTCATCCCGCCCATGCTCCGCTCGTCCTTGGACTTCACCCCTTCGACCTTCGTCACATCCATCGTCAGGGTATCCCCCTCGCTCTTCACAAGCTTCAGCGTCGGCCGGTTCCGCATGATGCAATAATGGGTCATCGCGAGCTTTCCCTTATCGTCATCGTAATAAACCGAGAGCATCTCTTGGGGCGTCCCGGGGAAAATCGTCTCAAGAACCGCGCTGCCGCCCGCCGTCACCTCGTACACGGTATAGACCTTTTCATTGGGCTTGCCGAACATCGAGGTGGTCGAGGACCACTTACCGGCCAGGGCCTTGATGCGGTTTAACTCCGCTGAGCTGTTGTCCGCCGGTGGTGTAGGCGCCTTTTCGTCCGCATGGGCCATGGGGGTCAAGGCCAGGGCGAACAACCAGGCGGCCAAAAGAATTTTAAGCGTTGTTTTCATAAGATCTCCTTTGATTTTATTGAATCATTTCACTTCAAAAGCCGAAAGGCAACCCTTGCCTTCACCCCTACGACGGATGGCGACTCTCCAATCGACAGGCTCAGACGACTTTTTTCCTCGTCCTCCCGAAAAACCCCCGCATCATGACCGGCAAGAGCGACCAACCCATCTCGCTGACGGCGACAAACAAGATCACCGGGGCGGAAAAATGCAGGAGCGCAAGGCTCACCCCCAACCCCGCGTTGTTGAAACCGGAGCACGTGGCATAGGCGATTCTCTGTTCGCGTGGCCGGAAGGCGGTCAAAAACCAGGCGAACGCGATGTAGATCAGGAAACAGAGAGTAGAAATCAGCAGGGGGCGCAGGAGGGCGGTTCCTCCGGAGAGGATGACGTCCCGCTGTTTCGCGACAGCGATCGAAATCATAAAGGACGCGAGGACTACGGCGGCCGCCTTGCTTTGTCCGTAGAAAAAGTCGGCGCTCGCGCGGTGTTTGCGGACGAAGGTGTAGACGGCGATCGGCAATAAGATGCAGAGTGCCAGCGTCCGGAAGAGATGGGCCGGCTCCGGTAAGGACTGGAGGCCACCGATCCACGAAAATTGCAGGGGAATCAAAAACGGCGCCGCGAACTGGCTGATCAAGACGATCGCGAAGGCCACCGGCACGGCCCCTCCGTAGAGGCTGGTGAAGACGGGTCCCGAGACCGCCGCCGGCACAACGGACAGAAGAAAAGCCCCGGTCGCCTGATCGGGAGCAAGCTTGTGAAGGACCGACCAAATCGCAGCCGGAAGAAACCCGTAACGCAGCAGGTAAAAGGCCCCCACGTCCCGCCAGAGATTCCCAGAACTCCCGGATCCCCCGTCGCGCCAGCGGTAGCACGAGAAGAACATCAAGACCGCCAGAGCCACCGCGACGGACTCATTCGGCAGGCGCGACAATCCCGGCACCAAAAACCCCGCCAGACAGAAGAGGATCATCACGACGCCGAAATGGTTTTCGATGAGACGTTTCACGACACGGGCACTGTATGTTCAGCCGAATCGAACCGCAAGCGGACTGTATCTTTTTGCTTCCCTTACAATTAAATGTATATACAATGTCATACATGTTTATCCAAAAAGTCGCCGAGGCCCTCGCCTCTCATAAAGTCCCTTTCGCCTTGGCCGGGGGCTATGCCGTCGCCCTGCACGGCGCCGTCCGAGGGACCGTGGACGTCGATCTCATCATTCGATTGAAGAAAAGCGATTTCGTGTCGGCGGAAAAGGCGCTCAAATCCATCGGTTTGGCGCCGCGTCTCCCCGTAACCGCCGAGGAAGTGTTCGAATTTCGGAAGGAGTATATCGAGAGGAGAAATCTGATCGCTTGGTCTTTTGTAAACCCGAATCGTCCGATCGAGATCGTCGATATCCTTCTCACCGAAAACCTCTCAGACCACGATGTGGTCCATCTCATGGCCGCCGGTATCAAGCTCCCTGTCCTGGCTCTGGATGATTTGATCGCCATGAAACGCCGCGCGGGACGGCCTCAGGACCTCGAGGACGTACGGGCGCTGCGAACTTTGAAAGGAGAAAAGCGATGAGGCCTATTCAATTTTTTCCCCAAGAATACTTGAAGCAATGCAAAAAAATGAGCCTCAAGGATCGACTGCGCTTCCTAGAAGATTTCCGCAATCTTCAAGATGTTCGCCCTCCGTCAAAAACGAAATTGATCAGCCTTCGCATCGATGAATCCATTTTGGAAAAACTGAAATTGCGGGCTAAGGGCTTGGGAAAGCCCTATCAAACCCTCTTGAAGGAAATCCTGCGCGATTCTCTGATTACTTGATATCCCGTCCCATCACCGTCTTCCGTCCGGATGCATGGGCGTTCTCGATGGCCTTTTGGCATTCTTTCACCACCTTATCGGTGAGTGCGTCGATGGCGCATTGGCTGGTGTTCATATCGGACCGGTCGCGGATCAACTGTTTCACTTTTGAGACGACCACAAGGGTATCAACTTCATTGCTGGAAGCGGCGGTGCTTGAAGGAGTCGTCGGTCGAACTACAATTCTCTTATTCTCCTCCGGCGCCGGCACATTTTCGAGTTCGGCCAAATAGGCCTCTCGCGTGGGCGCCTTGGCGTCCAAGGCGCCGGCGTCGCGATGCCGGGCGAAGCCCAGGTGGGCATCCCAACATTCGACCGTACAAAAATGCAGCCCGGTGCGCTTGCCTTGGCAGGTGGAAACGGAGCAGATGTAATAAGGGGCCCCGAAAGCCAGCTCCTTTTTACAGGTACTGCATTTCTTCCAATAGGTTCTGTTTCTGAGTTCTTCGAGGGATAGGGCCATGATTTGTATGCTCTGGGTTCAGTATAGCAATATTATCTTGTAGGGGAAGTTGATTGCTGCCCATAGGGCAAGGAACCGACATCCAGCCTCGCAAGATCAACGACTCGACTCGCATGATCAATATCAATGCCCACCAGGGATCCGTCCTGTCCAAAATCCAAGACAACACCGGGCGCCACTTCTTTCGAGTCAACGGCCGGTTTTTCCGAGAGGTCGATGTAAAGCGAGTCATTTTCACGGTCATAATTAAGGTTCATAGATCTACCCCTTATAGTCCCTGTCCGGAAAGGCATTATGCACGGTTACACCATCGGATAGTGTAACCACCCGTAAGAATTTACCAAGTTCCGGGACAAAAATCCAGTAACGATACCGCCCGTCGACTTGTCTTTCGATCTCTAAGGGTTTTTGAAGAGCCTCTTCACACCATTCTCTTTTGAGATAGGCTCTCTTTGCTAGGACAACATCTTCAAAGTAGCGCGTGGTCTGCATGTGAGCTCCCCAAAACGATGACGGGAGAACTCATAGCAAACATCATGCCAGACAATTTGTGCGGAAGGCGCGGCTAAATGGTTTGAAAATCGAACCTTAGCGTTCGAAAATTGGTTTTACTCATCTTCCCTCTGAACCGAGACTTCGCTCCCCTCTTCTGAGTAATGGACCGAGATAGTGATGGGCCGGCAGCAGACACCGCAGTCTTCGACATATTCGACGGCCTCATCCGAAGGCTCGGGCTCGACGACGAAGGGTTCGCCGCAATAGGGACAAGAGACGGAAATGGATTCGTTCATCTACTGGATTTGAGGTTAATTCCCGCCGTCTGCGGTAAAGATCCCGCTCCGAGAACACACAAGACCCTCGGCCGCCATCGGAACGAACTTCCCGTTCTTCTCATCGACCTTCCACACCGACTTCGCCGGAAGATCTCCCTTGTCTGCGGTCCCCTGAAGGACCCCCACCATCACGCCGGGAACATTTTGCCCCTTCGCTTGGCAGGCTCCGGAAAACCCAGGCGCAGCCTTTGAATGGGCCGGAAAAGAGATCACGTCCTTCACCATGGATTTCGAGTCTTCCAGCACCATGAATTCGTTTCCGCAAATCTGCCAGGAGATCGCGGACAAATTATCAGACACCTCGGATGCGCCAAGGTCCTTCAACCCCAAATCCTTATGTCGCCCTTCGATCGCCACCACTGGCTCGTTCGACATCCGATGCCCCGCGAGGGCCTTCGGGATGTCGGCCCCGCAGCGAACCCCTTCGAAGCCATCGGCCGCATAGGCCAGACGACCGGCAAGCAGCAGCATCAGACTGAATAGCGCCTTCTTGAGGAAACCTTCGAAGCCTGGTTGTATGGGCATGGCCCCTCCTAAGTTGAAGAGAGATCTCTATCAGGTTTTTCTATCCGATGCAGCAACTTCCCCTTAGGTTCGTATTCTCGCCGTATCGAAATAGACTTCATTCCGCGAAATCTTACCGTCCGTCAGCTCCACGATATCCAATCCCATTTCCTGAGCGACGTGATCGCCCACGGGAATCGTCGCCTCCCATTTGAGCGTAAAACCTTTCTCCGTGGGCATGATCTCAACCGCCTTCCAGACCCAGTTTGGATTTTTGGCGAGAAGCCTTTTTAAGTAAGGGAGCAACGCGCCGTGTCCGTGCAGGCCGTTGGGTTTGGCAGGGTCTCTGTAGAAGGCGTCGTCGGTATAGAACGCGATAAGCCTTTCGGGCTCATTGCCGGTCCACGCGGCGAGCCAGGAGGTGCAGAAGGTTTGGAGGTCTTTCATGCAGTGAGGAATATCAGGTTGTGCGCGTGCCTGGCACCTATTTATTTACAAAACGCCCCGTCCATTTTATTCTTAGAGCCCCATGACAGAACACTTCGATTTCAAAGCTCGCTACGCCGAAGGCGAAATCCCGTGGGACTCGGGCCGCATCAGCACCGAGCTCGTGCGCATCTTGGATGCCGGAGCTCTGAAAGGCCGCACCGCCTTGGAGATCGGCTGCGGAACGGGACTCAACGCCATCGAGCTGGCTCGCCGGGGATTTCAGGTCACGGCCGTAGACCTCGTCGAACAACCCATCACCGAGGCCCGCGAAAGGGCTAAGAAAGCGAACGTCGCTATCGATTTTCGCGTCGCCGACGTCCTCAAAGACGACCTGGGCGGCCCCTATGACGTCCTCTTCGATCGGGGCGTGTATCATGTGTTGCGACAGATCGATCTCACAGGCTTTCAAAAGGTCTTGGAGAAGGTCACCCGTCCGGAAAGCCTCTGGTTCTGCCTCGCGGGGAACGCCAAGGAAGACCACGAACAAGGCCCGCCGGTCGTCACCGAGGCGGAGATCCGAGCGGAGTGGGAACCTCTCTTCGAAATCTTAGAACTCCGCGAATTCCGTTTCGACATCCGCATCGCCGACTTCAAGCCTTTGGGGTGGGCGGTGTTGGGAAGAAGGAAGTAAACAACTCTTTGCCAAGTCCGACGAACAAATGTTTCAAATGCTGCCAAGTCCTTTATTCAATACGACATTAAGCTGGGTTATGAGAGCCGCCTTACCACTGGCAATGGGCTGTGGTGGGGGTGAAATCGAAATATTTCCCACAGAGGATTTAGGCCAGAGAAAGATAGACCAATACAACCAACGTTGCGAAAGTGAAATGGCCGTCACAAGAGTTGCCAATACTCAATGTGGAGATTGTTTTTTGACCGCCAAGCGAGATCCTCAATATCCTTATAAAGCCATCCATGTTTCGCCTGGCACGAATCCCTGGTATGGGCGTGATATTTCTGATTTCTTGGAGAATGGGCCGTGTTTAGTAACCTGTGAAATGGGCACTTCCACTAAGATCGGTGTCGACTATCTATTGGGAGCGGAAATCAAAAGCCCTCACAGTTTATACGACAATTATTGGCTTCCTCCGGATTTTCCGAAAGATTGCTCTATCACCCAAAAACCGATGACTCCCCAAGATCTTGCTTGTTGTTATTAAATGCTTTTAAGATCACCAATGCTGGTGCCAAGCACGCCACTAACCCACTAAAAAAATAATCAAAACTATCACAAGTTTTGCTAACACCCACCCCATGACCGACCTCGGCAAATTCCTCATCACCTCCGGTCTCGTTCTCATCCTAGCTGGCGCAGTCGTTTGGGCCCTGGGGCGATTTGGGTTTCGTGGGTTGCCGGGGGATATCCGTTACGAGGGCGAGAATGAAAATCGAACCTTGACGTTTCAAAATCATCCCTTTTAGCCCCTCTTCCTGCAGGGAATTTCAGGCATGTGGATTGCTCCTGCTGAAGACTCAAGGAGATCTCCATGTCAAAAAAAGAAACAGCTATTTCAATAGAAACCATTGAAGGAAAGATCCTGCTCATCCGAGGCCAGAAGGTTATCGTCGACTCTGATCTCGCGGCTCTTTACGGAGTTCCAACCAAGGTTTTCAATCAGGCCGTGAAAAGGAACAAGAGACGATTCCCTTCCGACTTTATGTTTCAATTGGATTATCGGGAACTTACCATCTTAAGGTCACAGATTGTGACCTTAAAACCGGGTCATGGGGAGCATCGAAAATATCTTCCTTACGTCTTTACCGAGCAAGGGGTCGCGATGCTTTCGAGCGTGTTGAACAGTGAACGTGCCATCGATGTGAATATTGAAATCATGCGCGCCTTCGTGCGGTTGAGACAATTGTTGTCATCCAACAAAGAACTTTCCAGGAGGCTCGACGAGCTCGAAAAAAAATACGACGCCCAATTCAAAGTCGTCTTCGACGCCATCCGACAGCTGATGACGCCGCCGGCAACCGATCGAAAAAAGATCGGTTTCCTCAAAAAATAAACAGGTCCCAGGCACGCGCACGTTTCATTTTCAAACCCCCGCCGTTTGATTTTCGGACCTTCGGTCGGCCGTTTTGACAATTTCTCCTTTAAAAACGACCGGCATGATTCTTGCTTTTACCTTCCCCAACAAGCGGAGAGCCCCTTAAGTCTCTCTTGTCTTCGTGTTTCTTATAAGATACATATATGACTCATGAGGTTGTTACTTCTAAGACGGTTAAGTTCTACAGAGACCGAACTGGAAATGTTCCCTTTGTAGAGTGGCTTCATGATCTGAAGGATATCCGTATTCGGCATCGGGTTGAATCACGCATTGGCCGGGTTCGTTTGGGTAATCTTGGGGATTGGAAGGCTGTTGGAGGAGGAGTCTTCGAGCTTCGCCTTGATTTCGGGACGGGATATCGCATTTACATTGGGATGGATGGAGAGAGAGTCATCCTGATTTTGTGCGCGGGTGATAAGTCGTCGCAGGCTTCAGATATCATGAGGGCTAGAAGTTACTGGAAGGATTACCGGGAGCATCAGAATGGCAATGCATCGTAAGAAAGGCATATCGAGATCGGTGGATTACGAGGAGTGGCTAATAAAGACCCTCAAAGATCCTGAGGAGGCCGTCGGTTACCTGAATGCAGCGATAGAAGATAATGATCCACGTGTGTTCTTACTTGCCCTCAGGGATGTAGCGGAAGCGCATGGAGGGCTGCTCAAACTTTCACGCAAGACAAAATTGAATCGCGTCAACCTTTACCGTATGCTTTCTCGCAAAGGGAATCCCGAGATCAATAGCCTAAGCAGGCTTTTGGATGCCCTGGGTTTCCGACTCGCGGTCGAAACGAAATCCGCCAAATCCAAGAAGCGGGCGGCCTGACGAGAAAAAGGAGGCCCAATGATCACCCCCGATCAGTGGAACCAAATCCGCCGGCATTTCGGAAGAACCTTTCGGAGCTCCCTTCATTACGCCATCGCAACGGTTTCGGAAGACGGGACTCCTTACGTCTCGCCGATCGGGTCTTTGATCCTTCTGGAAGACAATCGCGGATTTTATTTTGAATATTTCACACGCAGATTGCCCATCAATCTCAAGAAGAACCAAAGGGTGGCGGTGCTGGCGGTCGATTCGAGCAAATGGTTTTGGCTCACCTCTCTTTTTCGAGGAAAATTTCGCCGGCCGCCGGCTCTTCGTCTCCTGGGGACCGCAGGGGTTCGACGGAAGGCGACCGAACGGGAGATGGCCCTATGGAAAAAACGAATCCGCCCTTTCCGGGGATTGAAGGGCTACGATCTCCTTTGGTCCGATATGGATGAGGTGAGGGAGATCGTCTTCGACGAGTGCCTGAATGTCAATTTGGGTGAGATGACGGCGAGAATCTCGTAGGCCCTTATTCTTTCCAGTGTTCTGAAAAGGACAAGGTCATTAGCAACATTATGGGCAATCAAACGATGAAGGCGCTCTCTGTTGAGCTGAAAAGGAGGTTCGATGATCTGCACCGGATTTTACGCCTTCGACCCAATGCCCGCCTGGCAACGATTTCAACAGCCTCAATTTCCTCATCCGGTGGGTCCTGAGGCCCAGATCCAAATCATCTTCCCGCACATGGATCTCTTTCATCCCAGCGAGACGATGACGATGCCGCCTCTTTTTCGTTACTCCCTCCCTCCACCCTCGGCCGTCGATCAGATCATCGGGGAGCTGGATTCTCGGATCAAGGAAAGACGCGATCACGCTCAAAACCTCCGGGGCTCGGATGCGCCGAAGACGGCGATCGCAGGCGTCGAAAAGGAAATCGATGACTTGACGGGGCAGCTCTTGACCGTTATCGACCACTCGAAGGCGATTACCTGAAAAAAACCGAACGCCGGGAGATCGAATGAAATCCCAAATCCGCTGCCCTTGGCCCAAGGACGACGCCCTCATGACCGCTTATCACGACGAGGAATGGGGCGTGCCGACCCATGATGACCAAAAGCTTTTTGAATTTTTGATCTTAGAGGGCGCCCAGGCGGGCTTGAGCTGGATCACCATCTTAAGGAAGCGCGAGAACTACCGGCGCGCCTTCGCCGGGTTTAATGCCGATCAGGTCGCTCGGTTCGGGCCTAAGGACGTCGCAAGGCTTTTGAAGGACGAGGGCATCGTCCGAAACCGACTGAAGATTGAGGCGGCGATCGCAAACGCAAAGGCGTTTTTGAAAGTCCAAGACGCGTTCGGAAGCTTCGATGCCTATAACTGGCGGTTCGTGGATGGGCGGCCGGTCGTAAACCGTTGGAAGAGCATAAAGCAGATCCCGGCTACGACGCCCCTCTCCGACGCCTTCAGCAAGGACTTGAAACAGCGCGGCTTTAAATTCGTGGGCTCCACCATCATCTACGCCCACATGCAGGCGGTGGGGATGGTGAACGATCACGTGGTGGATTGCTTCCGGTACCGGCAAGTGGCGCGGGGAAGTAACCCATGAAGGACAAACTCCGACCCGAACGATTTCGACCTTCGCGAGCCGAGCGTCGCAAGGCCGGCAAGGCCCTGAGGGACAAGGTCCCCCGCTCCTCCCACGGCGCTTGGAAGCCGGATGCTAAACGGCCGAGCGCCTTGTCTCTTCTCAAGATCTCCGATAGAGATCGGGTCCATCATCTTCTGCCCCTCCGTTACGGGCGGATGTCCCACTCGTCCTTAGCCTTCCTGCGCGGGGCGGCCTCCGTCATGAGCGCCGATCTGGCCAAGAGTCCCGCAAGCGGGATTCGCGTCCAGGCCTGCGGGGACGCCCATCTCATGAATTTCGGGGAATTCGCGACTCCGGAACGGCATCTCGTCTTCGACGTCAACGACTTCGACGAGACCCTCATCGCACCTTGGGAATGGGATTTGAAGCGCCTGGCCGCGAGCTTCGCCGTGGCGGCCCGAGCAATGGGATTTCCGGACGGCGAAGGCCGGGACGCCGCCCGCGAGGTCAGCCGGTCTTACCGCGAACGCACGGCCGAATACGCCGAGATGAGCAATCTGGACATCTGGTACGCGCGCATCGACTCGAAGACCCTGATCAAGATGAAGGAGGACGCCGATCTCCGCAAACGCTGGGAGAAGGCGGCGGCGCAGGCGCGCACCCATACCGTGGAGCACGCCTTTCCGCGCTTCGCGCACGTCGTCAACGAGCGCTGGAGAATCTCGGACGAACCTCCTTTGATCCTTCATTCCAAGCGCTACGAGAATTTTCGAAAGAGCGTCGTCAAGATGCTCCGGTCCTATCGTTTAACGATTCAGGAAGACCGTCGGGCCCTGCTCGACCGCTACCGTGTGGTGGACGTCGCCGTGAAGGTGGTCGGAGTCGGCAGCGTGGGAACGCGCTGCGGCGTCGTCCTCTTGATGGCCTCGGAGCACGACCCGCTCTTCCTGCAGATCAAGGAGGCCAGGTCCTCCGTGCTGGAGCCCTACGCCGGAGGGAGTCCGTATCCGAATCACGGCCAGAGGGTCGTCGACGGGCAGCGCCTGATGCAAGCGGCGAGCGATCTCTTCTTGGGGTGGGCCCGCGACGACGACGGCCACGACTTTTATTTCCGCCAGCTCCGCGACATGAAAAGCTCGCCCAAGCTCAAAGGTATGTTTCCCTCGGACTTGATCGGCTATGCGGATGTCTGCGGCTGGGCGCTCGCGCGTTCCCACGCCAAATCGGGGCTTTCACCGGAGATCAGCGGTTACTTGGGCAAAAGCGACGTCTTTGACCGTGCCATCGCCTCCTTCTCGATCGCCTACGCCGATCAAACCGAAAAGGATTACAAATCGATGATGGCCGCGATCAAGAAAGGACATATCCAAATCGATCAAGAAGGATTATAAAGGAGATGGTGAAGAGCCGGACCAAAGTCATCGCCCATCAAAAGAAGGTCGGCGACCGCCATCTGCGCATCCTTCGATCGCGATACGGCGACGAGAACATCTTTTTGACGTCGTCGCTCGAGGACGCCGCCCTCTTCGCAAAAAATCCCACCAAGGAAGGCTACCATCGGATTTTGATCATCGGGGGAGACGGGCTCTTCAGCCGCGCCGTAAACGGCTATCTCGACCACAACCCACGGCCCGAGAAGGTCTCTTTCGGCCTCGTTCCCATGGGGAGCGGCAACGACTTCGCCCGCTCGTTTCATATCCCCTTTCGCTTTGAAAAGGCCCTCGATCATTTCGACCGCTCCAAGGCCCACCTCATCGACATTTGCAAGATCCGCTACACCGATTTCGACGACAAAATGCGGGAAGGTTATTTCACCAACGCCGCCGGCTTGGGCTGTATCCCCATGGTCGTCGAAAATTTCAACCGGCTGCGCTTGATCCGGCATCCGATCATGTACAGCGTCCTGGCCTTGCTGGATTCCTACCGCTATGACTCCACCCAAATCGAAATCCGGGACGGCAAGAAGGCGCTCTTCTCCGGTCCGATCCGTTGGATTTCTTTAACCAACGGGAAATACGCCGGAGGGGGATTGCAATTCGGCCGGCACGCCTTCGCGGACGACGGCCTGTTTCAGATCAAGGTCGCGCACTCGCTCCCGAAGTGGAAAACCACGCTCCTGTGCCTCAAGTTCGCCACCCTGGGTCTCGAGAACCACCCCAACCTGGTCGACTTCTTCGTGGACCACGCCAAAATTTTGACTCCGGAGGACAAGCCCGTCTTGATCGAAGCCGACGGAGAGATTTTGGGAAAACTCCCCGCCGAGATCTCCATCTTCCACCACCATCTTTTATTTCACGGCAAGGCCGACGCGTTCTAACGCGTCCCATAGCCCCTCTCCTCCGCCTTCGGAACCCCCCGAACGAACGTCACACGATGACCCAGCGTCGCCGGGACACGGGGCGGGGGCGTCAAATAACCCGTGACGTTTAAAGGATCGGTCGCGGAGAGCGTGACCCGGACGCCTTCGTCCTGGGCGCTCCGGCGGCGGACGGTCCGCAGGGCCTCGACCGCCTCTGGAAGGGCGAATTGCTCGCCCGCAAATCCCGAAACGAAGCGACCGCCTCGGATTTCTCCCCGGGCCTCGAGACGACGATAAAGACTCAGCAGGACCCGCCAGGACGGACACAGGGGATCGCGCGCAACCAAGTCGCGGAAGACGACGCCCCAACGGCGGAGATACAGGTGGGCCAGCCTTTCCGCATCCGGCTCATGAAACGTCCCCTTTGAAACTGCCAGTGCCCGGCGGAATAACGACCACCGTCCGCCTCCTCCTAAGAAGAGCGGATTGCGCCCGCCCGCGTAGCGCGCGAGCAGCCGCTCCTTCTCGCGGCGCCGCGCGGGATCGATCAGGTTCCGCAACCCCGAAAATCCGTCGCAGGTGACGGCCCCCGCCGTGACCAACTCCCAGAGGGCCTGGTCGAGATCGGTCCGCAGCCGTCCGGTCTCCTCTTTCAACTCATTGAAGAACATCGCCCCGCGTTGGGCGAGAAGATCGTAGAGGCCTCTTGCCGATTCCCCCCATGTGGACGCCACATCCTTTTCCGGTTTCGTGAGGGCCAGGAGCCAGGGCAGATCTTCGCGTAACATCACGGAAAGGGTCGTGTTGCGATGAGGCGGCGCGTGCCTCCGAGCCGAACTCCGCTCCCCTCCGTCGTCCTCGTCGCCCTCGGACTCCTCCGAACGCCCCGGCAAGAGCCGCCCCCACACGACGGTCCCGTTTTGGCAGAGCTCATCGAGGAGCGAGGGGTGATAGCCAACGACCCGCGAGGCGAAGATCTCCTTCTCCCAGGCGGCGGCTGGGAGCTGCAGGCCTTCAAGTTGAGCGATCACCTCGGCCAGGCCGTGGGCGCCATGGAGCTGCGTCCCCGGGGCGGCGTGTTGCCAGGTCATCAGGAAATTCAAAAAATCGGCGGTGGTGACCGGCTCCAATTCCTTCCGGAGCCGCGCAAGGCAGCGGCGATGGATGCGCGCCAGGACCTCGCGATCGCACCATTCGAGATCTTTTCGAAAATGACCGCGCAAAACACTTCCGGAGGCCTCCAGACGGAGCAGCGCACGATCGACCGCCCGGGCATCCAGGCCGGTCTGCTCCGCCCATCGGAGAGAGGTCGCGGGACCGCCCGTCATCATCCAGCCGCGCAAAACCGAAGATGCGGCCTCTTCTTCGCCTCGGAGGGCCGCTTGGGCGAGGTCCTTCTTTTCCAGCGATACAAAATGATTGCCCATCCGAAGAGCGCGCCCCGATGTCACGAGATCCTCCATCCAATCGCGCCAAGCGGCAGGCAACGAAGCGATCGGCATCAGCACCCACTCGCGCAGGGTATCGGCGAGCTCGTCGACCGAACGGACGTCCGGCCGGCCCTCCTGCTCGACCGCGTCGATCGCCTCTTCGTCCAGGGCCCCGAAGGCCTGAAGGTCCTCCTCCGAAAGTGTGCGACGGGTCTGAACCGCCCGGGCGCGTCTTTCTTCGAGAGGCGCGTCATCCAAAAAGGTGTAGGGATTGGAATTCAAGATCTCATGGGTCAACGGCGACGGCGTCGGCGTGTCCTTCGCGATCAACCTCACCTCCCGCTTCTCGATTCGCCGGACGAGCCCTTGCAAGTTGGGCAAGTCCATCGCCTCGTAGAGACAGTCGCGCATGGTTTCGACGACCAACGGATGATTGGGAATGACGATCGGCCTAGTGACGTTCTCCTGGCAGGCCGCCTGGTCCGGAAAGGCCGCAGCCAGGAGGTCGTCGCTCCGCATCCGTTGGATGGCGGGCGGCATCCGCTTACCGCCCATCTGCCGCAAGAGGACTAAGGCCCGCGTCGCGTTCCACCGCCAGCGCACGCCGAAAACAGGGGCATCCAGTACGGCCTGCTCCAAGGTGTGTTTCACGTCTCCCGATGAGAGGAAGTCGAAGATGGACTCGAGTGGGAAACTGTGTTGGGGGCCAAGTGAGAGGAGGATGCCGTCGTCGGTCGCCGCCGCCTGAAGCTCAAAATTGAATCCGGCACAGAATTTTTTCCTCAAGGCCAGACCGAAGGCCCGGTTCAGGCGCCCGCCGAAGGGGGCATGAAGAACCAGCTGCATCCCGCCGCCTTCGTCGAAGAACCTCTCCGCGATGAGCGTCTTCTGCGTGGGCAGTGAGCCCAAGGCGCTCTTCGCCTGGCGGAGGTAGTTCACGGCCTGCTCGGCCCCCGAAGTCGGTAAACCGCATTCGTCTTCTAAGAATTGGATCGCACGCTCCGGTTGATCGAGCAGCGGTTCGAGGGCCTCGCGGAGGTCGGAGACCTCGAGCGATAGCTCCGCGCTCCGACCCGGGGCCTCGCCCAGCCAAAAAGGGATCGTCGGCGGCTGGCCGTGGGCGTCCTCGACACGGACGCGCCCCGCCTCCACCCGCAAAATTTTCCAGGAACTGTTCCCCAATAAAAAGATGTCACCCGCGAGACTCTCGATCGCGAAGTCCTCATCCAACGATCCGATCACGAGACCCTCGGGTTCTTTCACCACAGCATAGGTGAACGTATCGGGGATCGCACCCCCGGAGGTGAGGGCCGCAAGTCCCGCTCCGCGACGCGGGCGCAAGGCGTGCGTCACGCCGTCCCGATGGAGCCACGCCCCGCGCGAGCCGCGGGAGGTGGCAAAACCTTCCGACAGCATCTTGATCACCGCATCGAACTCCCGCCGCTCGAGACTCGCCTAAGGCCAAGCCCTACGGCCGACCGCGAAACCCCTCGCCCCCGCCCCCCCCCCCCCAGCCACCC
>CAZWYB010000017.1:0-3478 GCA_964637745.1 uncultured Pseudomonadota bacterium | reverse complement strand
GGGCGGGGGGGGGGGGGGGCCGGAAACCGGGGGGGTGGGGACGGTGTTTCTCGGCGGGCAGTTCAAGCCGGCGTCCTGGCTGACCCTGAATGGAGGCCTACGGCTGACGCATTTCTCGGGCGAGGTCCAGGAGAACGCCGCCGACCCCCGCATCGGCGCCGCGATTCGCGTTCCGAAGCTCGGTTGGGTGCTGCGCGGATTCTTCGGGCTCTACTACCAACCCCCGCCGCTCGAGACTCGCATAAGGCCAGGCCCTACGGACGACCGCGAAGACCTCGTCCTCGGCCATCTCTCCGCAAGCGACCTCCGCGACGATCTGCTGGGCGAGGACATCGAGAGGATGCGGCGGGATGTGCGTCCTCTCCAGATGGCCTCGGCGAACCCCGCGCACGAAGGCGGCGCACTCGATCAACTCATCACGCGTCGCGGGAAAGATCCGTCCCTTGGGGATGACCAGGCGCTCGACAGCATCACTCTGTGATGGGGAATGTCCCGCACGACCAATTCGTTGAAGGCCAACAGCCAGACTTCGAGGACTGCCGATGTGACAGACGAGATCCACCGCCCCGACGTCGATCCCAAGCTCCAACGACGCCGTCGCCACCACCGCGCGGACTCGGCCCGACTTGAGTTTGTTCTCGGCGTCCAGCCTCATCTCTTTGGACAGACTCCCGTGATGGGCGGCGACCGTCTCCGGCCCCAGTTTCTGGGCCAGGGCGTGGGTCACGCGTTCCACCATCCGCCGGGTGTTGACGAAAATCAGGGTGCTTTGATGCGCTTGAACCAGCGCGGCCACGCGATCGTAGACCTCGTCCGAGAATTCCTTGGAGGCGACGGCGGAAAATTCCTGGCCCATGACCTCGACTCCCAAATCCAGATGGCGGCCGTGGCCCCGGTCGATGATCGCGCAATCGGCTCCCCCTGAAGCATCGCGATGTTCGGAGCCGACCAGAAATCGGGCGATCTCTTCGATCGGACGTTGCGTCGCGGAAAGCCCGATCCTCTGGCAGCGTCGGCCCGTGAGACGATCCAGACGCTCGAGGGAGAGGGCCAGATGGGCCCCGCGCTTGTCGCGGGCGAGGGCGTGGATCTCGTCCACAATGACCGTCCGGGCCGTCTTCAACATCCGGCGCCCGCCCTTGGAGGTGAGGAGGAGATAAAGAGACTCGGGCGTCGTGATGAGGATATGGGGCGGCGCTTTCCGCATCGCTGCTCGCTCACCCGTCGTCGTATCACCGCTCCGCACGGCGGTCCGGACCTCAAGCGCGCCCATTTCGGCCAGAGGGCCTTCGAGATTTTTTCGGATGTCGTTCCCCAGGGCCTTTAGCGGTGAGACGTAAATGACGGAGGTCTCATCTTTAAGAGGCGCTTCCTTTAAAAGGCGGTCGATCGAGGCCAGAAAGGCGGCCAAGGTTTTTCCCGAACCCGTCGGGGCGGCGATCAATGTGTTGCGCCCCGCGGCGATCTCGGGCCAACCTAAGATTTGCGGCTCGGTCGGGGCACCGAATCGGTCTTGGAACCAGCGGGCGACCCGTGGGTGAAATGTCGTCAGAACCGGATGCATGGCTGAAAAAACAATACCCCCGTCTCCGAGAGGAATCCAGCCCTCAACCGATGGCCCCGGCCCATTGAGCGGGATCCAGGCCGTAATAGCCTTGAAGCTGCTCATAGAGTTCCGGGTGGCGCCGCTTCATCACGCCCGGCTTTTCGAAAAAGACCTCGGTGACGACGGCAAAAAATTCGGCGGGATTGGTCGCCGCGTATTCGCGAAGGAGGGTCGGGTGATTTTTGGCCAATTCGTCTTGAAGCCTCTTGTACTCGCCTCCCAAAACACGCGCCCACGCGATGTATTGCCCCCGCGTCTTGAGGAGCGGGGCGCCGTTGGACGAGCTGTCCTCCTGATCCAGCTGATGCGCAAACTCGTGGAGGACGACGTTCTCCCCCTCCGCCGGATTTTGGGAGTCTTCGCTCACGTGGTCCCAGACCAAAATGACGCTCCCTCGATTCCACGACTCGCCCAGCCGGGCCTCATCGGTCTCGATCACCTGATTGAAACCGATCGCCGCACGCTCCGGGGCCACGTAGGCGCTGGGGTAGACCAAGATCGTCGAGAGCGTCGGATATAGGGCCTTTCTTTCAGTCTCCTGGTTGTTCACCAAAAGCAGACAGGCCTGGGCGGCGATCAAGACCTTCATCTCCTCGGTCACCACCAATCCCCCACAGCCTTCGAATCGCTTTTCGTCGAGAAAGATTTGAATCAGTCCGTGCAGCTCATCTTTGAATTGGGGAGGCAGTGAAACATAGAGGGAGCTTTTCGCCTCTAAAAGGGCTTTCCAGGAAGGCGGAAAAGGCTGAGCCAGCAGCGCCTTCCGATGCCTCTCCTTGCGGAAGCCTAAGACGAGGCGGATCAGGATCAGACCGACGGCAGCTCCGGCGATGAGGAAATAGGCCACAATGCCTCTATTTCTTAACCAACTCCACGCGCCGGTTCAACGCCCGACCCTGGGCCGTCGTGTTGTCGGAGACGGGCTGGGTCCTTCCAAAACCCTTCGAAGTCAGGCGTCCGGCGGCGATGCTTTTGGAGACGAGCCACGCAACCACCGATTGGGCGCGGCGTTGCGAGAGGTCTTGATTGTAGGCGTCGTTTCCCTGGGAGTCGGTGTGGCCGTCGATTTCCAGATTCAAGGTCGGCTGGTCCTTCAGGAGGGCCAAGACCTCGTTCAAGGTCGGTTCTGATTCCGGCTTGATCTTATCGGAGGCCGTGTCGAAGAGGATGCCGTAGGTGATCGCGCGTCCGCTCTCGGCAATGTCGGTCGCAAGACCGCTGGATTTCTCATCCAATTTGCAATTTGGTTTCTTGCCCGTCGTGTCCCGGGAGCCGTACCAACTGCCCGCGAGGTTGCCGCCCTCGTACCAAAAGCCGTTGATCAGATCGCCCTTGGAAGACAGGACCATCATCGCGGTCCCAACCCTCTTCCCTTGGTTCTGCCGCCACTCGAACTGGACGACGCGTCCGTCGGTCGTCCCATTGATGGTCCCAGCGCCATCGTAGTAACAGCCCTTCACCGAATTTCCGGTCTGACTCAAAAGGATAGGGCCATAGTTCGAACTAAAAACGCCTGAAAGCGACGCCTGTGCAACGGGACCTGGGAGTGGCTGACCGTAGGCCTCCAATTCCATCAGCTCCGTGTAATTTTTATTCCCCCAATTGGACCGGATGACAAACTTGAGCCATCGTGCCGGCGTCGGGGCGGCGAGTTTGAATTCCTGGCGTCCTGTCTGGGGGATTTGAACTTGCAGGACTTTGGAAAAGCCCTCCGTGGGAGACGTATTGGAGGCCCAGGCTTCGACGTCCTTGGATGAGATGCCGGGATAGCCGCTGTCTTGAGCCCCGGCCTGTCCGAGGCCAACGAATTCACCGGATGGGGCCACGCGAGTTTGGTTCGGGCCTCATGGGGGAAAGGGGCGGTTTTCGGCC
>CAZWYB010000016.1:0-21678 GCA_964637745.1 uncultured Pseudomonadota bacterium | reverse complement strand
TAGAGCGCTTGCTTCGGGAGCAAGAGGTCGTAGGTTCAAATCCTATCGCCCCGACTGAGGGGACGATCAGAGTCGAAAGATGGGATCCATCGGAAACGGCAGGTTACGATCCTTTTCGACCAAATCCTTCAGAAGGCCGTGAAACTCTCGTTCAATCCGGCGCACGTCGCATCCCAGGCAGCGGTCCGGCAAGGCCGACAATTTCTCCATCGCCATCTTATGCATTTTGATTGCGCCTCCGGGGATGCCGCTCTGCCATTTCAGAAGGGCCACGGCGATTTGAATTAAGGCCTGGAGAAATCGCTTCTCCGTCCCTTCGGAGTCGTTCCAGGCCTCCTCCCAGATCTCATGGGCCTCGAAGTAGAGGCCTTGGTTGAAGAGGTCGACGCCCTTTGAAAATTTTTCAGGAATCGGAGTCATGGGAGCGCAGGAGTTTGGAGAGAGCCCGACGTTTGGCCTTGGGGAGTTTGCGGGACGGATCGAGGTCGAAGGAAGCAGGATCCTTCAAGGCGCGCTGGAATTCGCGAGAGGTCAGCACGCCGCAATCCTTCTTCTCGGCGTAGCGCATGACCTCGTGATCCGATGAGACAATGATCGCCGCCGGCCCGTGCATGGCGGCCATCTCGCGGATCAAGGCATCGGCGCTTTGCCCGTGCGCCGTGTAGACGACCTGGATCCCTTGAAACGTCTCTTCCGACGGATGGAGGGCGTCGGTCTTATAAGCGTCGAAGACGACCGTCACCTCGAAGCTCGCAAGAGACGGATTTTCGCTCACCCATTTCAAGACCGCCGCTCGACCCTTGTCGTGGCCCCGGATGGCTTCATCACGAAAGAGGGCGTCCTGCCAGAGGAAGTTGTAGCCGTCTATGAGGATCTTCGTGGGCATAGCATTTCACGTAACATGAATTCTCATTCTGATAAAATTATCATTTTGAGAAGATTTCTCTCCCTAGGGAATTCGTAACTTCATGAAATTAAATTGGATTTTATTTCCTGATCCACTGCGTCACTGGCCTGTTGATTGCAGGTCAATATAAACGCCGGGGTGGGAGGAATCATGAAAAAGGGAATTATCGTGCTGGCCGTCGTTATGGTGGGTGTCCTGCTTGGGCTTCCGAAGCGGCAGGCCTCCGCCTTTGATTTTGATTGCAATCAGTTGATCCAGCCCAACTATCATTACGAATCGATAACGGTTACGGATTCTCATGGATGCCTCAATGCCATCGCACTCCCTGGTGCTGCGGCTCTTGGTAAGTTCGATTTCCTATGCGAACCGGATCTTCCGCTGAAGATCACACATCCTCAGGCACAAACAAAGGACACTGCGCTCGATCCTGAAGTCGGGTTCCGTCAAGCGGAAGCTTGCGTGAACGGGGTTGATCTATGCAAACAACAGATTCATCTCACAGCCCAGACAATCCAGGATGAAGTGTGTTCTGACCCCCAAGACACAAACGTATGTACGACACATTTTCTGAAATGCGATGCGACGAAACTTTTAGATTTCTGCACACAGCTAGTCACGGAACATTACACGGATCCTCGCCTCGTTGCGTTGAATGAAGGTGCTCGGAAGGCTTGTCCCGGCTGCGGAAATCGTTTGGTAGAATTCGGCGAAAAATGCGATCCCCCCACACCCGGGATCTGTTCCAAGACTTGCCAATATTTAACCCAACTAGCCCCGCAGGGAGAGGATTCCTATTCTATGAAAGCCGCATCGGTTCTTGGTGCTTTTCCAGGAGGGAATGGGGTTTGGGGAAGACTGGCTGCGGTTCGACGCCTAAAGATGGGAATCGGAACGAGTCCTTCTGCCGTCGGTGCCGCAAGGGCCAAGGCCGCCGGCGTTGTGGGGGCGCCAGTCGTCGGGACGGAGGCCAAGGTTCAGACCCCGCCTACGCCAATCTCTATTCCTTCTTCGCAAGTCGTTTTGGACCATTGTCCTTCCAATTGGCAAGAGATCACGCTCAATCAGAACAAAGGAACCGATACTTGTGAGAGGTTAATAGCGGCGCAGAGCGGATACGTCTGCCGATTCGATCAATTTCCAGCAGATGATGATGTTTGTGATGGTGGTGTGTGTTTTTCCTTACAGCGTTATTCTATGAATGCCTATGCATGTCTTCGCAAGACAACGGATGGCGAAGCTAATCCTGCTTGCATCGGTGTGCCTCTTCATAATTGTCTCCCGGGATTCGACAAGATAGAGGACGGTGCAAATAACAGGGTGAAATGTCTCAAGCGAAACCATAATTGGGGAGAAGAAACTTCAACTTCTGATATCTGTGATCCCTCCTCATCAGTTTTTATAGGAGTCTCTTATTCCGGACCATCCCCTAATGTTTGTTGTCTCCTCCGACCCTAACGTCTCCCACAATGCAGCCTGGTCATTAGCCCCGCCATCAAACATGTCCAAAGCTTCTCGAGATGTCTCCTGCGCAAAGGATATTCTCCTTCATGCGGCGTTCTTGATTCGACCGGTGACGAATTTGTGCAAAACGCTGGCGATCAATGTCTGATAGGGAATGCCTTCTTCAGCCGCCTTGCGCTTCAAGAGCTGGAGATCGGGCCCTGAGAGGCGGATATTGATGCGCGATCCTTCATAAAATTCTCAGAATGATAAAAATTATCAATATGAGAATAACCCATACTCATTTCCTTTTGTAAGATACTAAAATTAAATAAGAATTTGTTCATTTATCCGCCAAATTCTGGCCTGGCGATTGCATCTTTAAATGACCGCCGGGTTGGGAGGGATCATGAAAAAGGGAATCATCACACTGGCCGTCGTTATAATAGCGTTTATGGAAGGAGCCGCACTTGGTTTCGACCCTTCAGATACGATTTTACTCAATCACGATGGATTTTCCTGCAAGGACTATTGTGAAGTGAATATAAGGCAATATTGCCAGGGGCTCAAAGATTTTCCTTATAACAGTATCGATGAGTGTGCAGCTAAGAAACAAACCCTAATGAATTGTGTCTCTCTGTGTCGTTCGAGGATCAACGACCTTTTAGGAGGCGTGATGGGACAAAGAGAGATCATCGACTCGCCTTTGGTGCAGCCAAAACCCAGTTGGTGGCAACGTTTCAAAAAGTCTCCTCGAAGTACGGCGATCGCGGCCCCCATGGGAATCGGAACGAGCCCTTCTGCCGTCGGTGCCGCAAAGGCCAAGGCCGCCGGCGTTGTGGGGGCGCCAGTCGTCGGGACGGATGCAAAGATATTCACCCCTCCGGGAACTGCAACTCCTTTGACATGCACCGTGACCACGCTCGCTTCTCATATTGACTCCTACGATTTGGCCTTTGACCCGTCAGGGTTTCTTTATTTCGTGGATGCGGCTGACCATCAAACCATCAAACAATTCGATCTGAGTCAAAACAAGGTGGTCAATGTCTGGTTTGGATCCGACGAAGATCGTTTTGTCCTCACGGAGGTGGGTTCATTTGTCTTTAATGCCCAGGGGAATCTGTATTTTTCGTCCCCAGGCGCCGGATATCAAAGGACCAAGATCCAAAAGCTGGATGGGACGTCCGGAAACATTTCTCTGATGAATGAGTTGGCCATGCCTTTTGGTGTCTTGGTAGGCCCTTATATTGCCGTTGATTCTGCGGGGTGGGTCGTTGTGATGGGTGATCGAGCAGGAACTAGTAGTTTGGACATTGATGAAGTGGATACTCATGGGCATGAGTTCTCTTTAGCCCGTGGTTACGATGCTAACATCGGTTTTATTCCCTCAGGAACGCCTGCAGCCGGTCCGAACAACGAAATCTATTTTGTGGGTAGGAAGGGTGGTAGCAGCAGCTTAAGAAAGCTAGATGTAAAAGCGCACTTCCCCTCAGATGGTGAGACGGAGCCCGAAGTAAAGGACGAATCAATCTTCACCTTACCTGCTGGCGTTGAATGGGCCCACGTCGCGCTGGATAAGATCGGCAATGCCTATGTCTCCTCCTGGACGCCCGGACCAAGCACCCTCGACCCCGGCTATCAATCCATAGCGGGAGGACAAATCTTCAAGATCGATCTGACGGGAAGGAATGGACCCGCCTACGCGGGCAGCGGGACCTGTCATCCCTTTGAACCCGTGCAGGATCATGTCAGTGCTCAAGAGGCTAATCTTTGCGCCATCATGTCCATGGCTGTGGATCCCCGTAACGGTGATGTCTACTTCGTCGAGGGCATTCGTCGGTCCATCTTGAGGCGGCTGTCCTGTTCCGATCATGCGACTCAAATGGCCCCGTGATTTTCGCGATGTAAGGAGGAGAGGGTATGAAGCGTTTTTTCAAAACCATCTTTCTCGGCGTTCTTTTGATGACCTTTTTTCCTCAGGTGGTTGGGGCGAAGCCGGATTGCAGGAAAGAACCATGCCCTCAGGGACAGGTCTGTACGGAGACGGGCGAATGCAAAATACTTCCGACCCCTCGTCCCCTTAGATGTGTGGATGGTTGCCCAGGTGGTCAGATCTGCAATACGTCGGGCAACTGCGTCTCTATTCAAATGTGGAAACCGACGTGGTTGGATGCCTTCTACGGCAAGCCGACTCCGCAGAAAGCTGCGGCGGCGCGTGCCGCGGCGCCGAGAGGGGTGGTGCCGGGTCCGATGATTGGCGCCGAGGGGACGGAGGCCAAGATCCAATCTCCCGCTCCGGCGCCGATTGGGGTCGGTGCCCTGGATGATCTGACAGGCCCTCAAAACTGCACCGACCGATTCTCTTGGTGCTACCAGGCCTGCGCCAACGGCCTTGCGCCGCAGGTCACCGCCAATGATCCCGAACTTGTGGCCGCTTGCGGCAAAATCCAGGATGCGACTAGCGCCGGTTTTCTCTGCAAGGGCGAGGATGCCGCCTGCGTCTATGGGACATGCGGTTCCAGCCGCGATCCTTCGCGTCAAAAGGCGGTCGATTACTTGGCATGCAGTCGTCAAAACGTGGATAATTATTTACCGGCTTGCCCCGAATTGAGTGATGAACGCTTTCAAGTGTATCTGGGGGAATTGATTGAATTCGTCAATTTCATGCACAGCAGCAACATCGATGGAGTCTTCACGAAGGCCACCGGTCTTCCGCTCGAGCCCAATGCAATCAGTGTGGGTGGTTGCGCCGCCAGGTTCCCACCCAATTCCAGCGCCCTTTTCTACTGCGTGGCGGCCTGCTGGATGCATCCTTATCTCCCGGCTCGCTGCATGCCGCCGAACGTCCCTGCTTCCGCGCCTGCCCCGAACGTTCTCCAGGCGCAGTAATCGTATCCTCACTTTTTCTTGCCCGGCGCTTTCCATATGGTAACTTGAGTTTACATTGCTTTTGAGGACCCATGCTCTTCGACCTCATCGAGGAATCCAAAAAACTAATCGCACTGCGCTCGATCTCCGAAGAGGGCAACCGCGAGATCGCCGAATATCTGGCGCCGTTTTGCCGCAAGCTTGGGTTTCACGTGACTCTCCAAGCGCCCGGGAACGGGCAGGGACGCGACGCGAACTTGATCGCCCACACGGCACCCGAAGGCTCGGCCGATCTCTGCCCGGATGGACTCGCCTTGGTCACTCACCTCGATACGGTTCCGCCGGGAGACCCCAAGCTCTGGACCGAGGCGGCGGGGGATCCCTTCAAGGCGAAGATCAAGGGCGACAAAATCTACGGCTTAGGCAGTGCCGACACGAAGCTTGATTTTCTCTGCAAGCTCCTCGCGATCGAGCAAATCGGTTTGGATAAGATCAAGGTTCCGATCGCGCTAGTGGGGACGTTTGGGGAAGAACGTTCTCTTGCGGGCGCGCGATTGATCCGCGAGAGCGGCATTTTGAAGCCCAAATGGGCCTTGATCGGCGAGCCGTCAGAGCTGAAGGCCGTCATCGCCCACAAGGGGATCCTTTATCTGAAGGCTTACGGTGTTTTCCCGCAGACGCGCGTAGGGCGGCGCCAGGGCCGCGAGTTCAAGGGCCGCGCGGCCCACGGCTCCATGCCGCATCTGGGAGACAACGCCATCGAAAAGGCCCTGCGCTGGTTGGTTTCTCAGGAAAAGATGGAGGTTTTGGAGATCCGCGGCGGGACCGTCCACAACGTCGTGCCCGCCTTCTGTAAGATGGTGATCCAACGGAAGCAGAACGTGAGCGCGAGGACCGTCTTCCTCAAAAAATTTATCGAGCGGATCGATAAGGCCCGCGATTATTTGAAGACGCAGATGAACAAGGACTTCGATCCGCCTCACACGACCGACAACATCGGGGTCATCCGGATGCCGGACGACGCGACGATCGAGATCGAGTTCGACTTCCGCCTGATCCCGGAGACGGACGGCAACGCCCTCTACGAGATCTTCCGAACCTTGACCTACGAAGTGCCCGAGGCCCTCGTTGAGGTCGTGCGGTCCAATCCCCCGATGAATACCTCGAGGCAATCGGATTTAGCCAAGCGCGTCGGCCAGGCCCAGCAGGAGGTTGGTCTCCAGAAATCCTTTTTGATTAAATCCGGAAACACCGAAGGTGCGATCTTCAACGACATCGGCGCCGAGTCGATCGTCATCGGCCCCGGCAAGGCCGTGGGCAACATCCACGCCCCGAACGAACACAACGAGATCCCGCAGTTGAAAAAGGCCGTGGAATTCTACGCGGCGTTTCTCAGACAATTTTGCTAAGAATTAAGAGCTATCAAAAGAGCGACGATATTGTTGTTGATTATCCGGATAATCAACAATAGTATTGTTTTATGATAGGGTCTCGAAAGACTTACGGCCGTCTCCTCGATCTGTCTGAACTCTTGCAAAAGAAGTCCCATTTTCTCTTCGGGCCGCGGGCGACGGGGAAGACCACCTTGATTCGAGAGCAGCTAGGACATCGAGCCGCTCTCATTGACCTCCTCAAGGGGGAACATGCTTTGCGTCTCAGTGCCCGTCCGGAGGACTTGGCGGGCATCGTTGAGGCTGCACTTCCCACGCCTCCCTGGGTTGTGATCGATGAAATTCAGAAAATTCCCGCCCTTTTGGACGAGGTTCATCGGCTCATCGAGGAAAAGGGCTGGCGGTTTCTCTTGACGGGCAGCAGCGCCCGTAAACTCAAGCGAGGTCATGCCAATCTTCTTGCCGGACGTGCCTGGCAGGCCGAGCTTTTTCCCCTCACGTGGCATGAAATTCCCGTCTTCAATCTCGACCGATACCTTCGTTATGGAGGCCTGCCTCCCGTGCTGACGAGCCAGGAACCCGAGGAGGAATTGTACGCCTACGTCCAAACCTATTTGCGGGAAGAGATCCTGGCGGAAGGACTCATTCGAAAGCTACCTCCCTTTTCTCGGTTCCTACGCACGGCGGCGCTGATGAATGGGCAGCTCATCAATTATGCGCAAGTCTCCAGTGACGCTGAAGTGCCCGCGGCGACCATTCGGGAATATTTCTCCATCCTAGAGGACACCCTGATCGGCTTCCAACTCGAACCCTGGACCACTTCGAGGAAGCGAAAGGCCATTCAGACGGCGAAGTTTTATTTCTTCGATACCGGAGTCACTCATGCCCTCGCGGGAACGAAACATTTGGATCGTAATTCCAATCTTTACGGGACGAGCTTCGAGCAATTCATCGCCATGGAGCTTCGAGCTTATTTGAGTTATCACCGAAGTAGAAAAAGGCTTTCCTATTGGAGAACGACGCATGGAGCCGAGGTCGATTTTTTGATCGATGAGGACGTGGGAATTGAAGTGAAGGCGACGACCCGAAGATCGCAAAGGGATGGGACAGGCCTCAGGACTTTGGAAGAAGAAAAGCGTGTTCAAAAGTTATTTCTGGTGACTCAAGATAAGACACCATTTCGTCAGGGGGCGTTCTCGGCAATTCATTGGGAGGATTTTCTCAAAAAACTTTGGAATGGAGACATTGTCTAAACCGGTAAACACTGTACGGCGTTTCTCCGTCAATTCTGTTAATATGTTTTTATGCCCTTCTTGATCCGCCCCGCGCGGCATCCCGATCTGGATCCTCTCCACGAGCTGGCGGGTTCGCTTTCTGCGAACGGCTTTCTCACCTTGCCCTCCCACCGACCGACGCTGGAGGCCTTAATCGGTATCTCCGAAAGGAGCTTTGGCCAAAAGATCGCCAAACCGGAGGAAGGCAAATACCTTCTTGTGCTGGAAGACCTGAAGGCGCGGCGGGTGGTGGGGTCGTCGCTCGTCATCGCCCGGCACGGGACGCCCGAATCGCCCCATCTCTATTTCCAGATCGACGAGGAAAAACGGACGCTGACGTTTCAAACGGATGACAAGGGCAGGACGGAGCTGGGCGGGCTCATCTTGGATCCCGATTACCGCGGACGTAAGGCGAAGCTGGGTAAGGCTCTTTCTTTGGTGCGATTCCTTTATATCAAGAGAAACCGCGAGCGATTTTGCGAAGAGTTGATCGCCGAGCTCCTGCCTCCCTTCACGCCGGAGGGGAAGTCCTATTTTTGGGAGTCCTTGGGGCGACGCATTACGGGCATGGACTATCGGTCGGCGGACGAGAAGGCGCGGAAGGACAAACGCTTCGTGATGAATCTCTTTCCCCGAGGCCCCATCAACATCAGCGCCCTGTCTGAGGAGGCCCAGATGGCGATCGGGATGGTCGGAGCGGCCACGGAACCGGTCGTGAAGATTTTGACCTCCATCGGCTTTCGTTACCTTCAACAGATCGATCCCTTCGACGGCGGCCCGCACTATGGGGCGCGATGGGAGGAGGTCCGCTACGACGTCATCGAGGAATTCTTCTTGAATCAGGAGGAAGAAAGAGAGATCCGATGGACGTTCACGCCGCTCTGATGCCCGCAGTCCTCATGGGCGATCCGGCCCATTTTCATATCGCCGGAGGATCGAATCCCTTCACGCGCGATTGGTGGGGACGCAAGAAACGGGTCGACCGGAAACGGGCCGTCGAGCAATGGAAAAATCTCCACGATCTCCTTATCAGTTTAGGGCTCAAGGTCTTCGTGATTCCGCCGGACGCCGATCGGCCGGGCCTGGTCTATCCCGCCAACTACGGGGCCCGTTTGGGCGATGTCTTTGTGTTGTCCAATCTCCTTCCCACGCGGGCGGGTGAAAGACCGATTTATGAGAAATTCCTGCAAGGCTTAGGTTTGCGGACGGCAAGGATCAAACACCGATTCGAGGGCGAGGCGGAATTTTTTCCGGTGGGGGATAAATACCTTTTCACGTACGGGGCGGTAAAGAATCAGCGTTTCAAGCCCAAGTTCGCCATCCCGCCATGGACCCGGGTCTATGGCTTCCGCACCCAGCGTCACGCCATGGACGAGCTCTGCGGCTTTTTGCCCAAGGGGACGGAGATCGTCGATTTCGAGCTGATCGAGGAGTCGCATTATCACGGGGACACGGTCTTTTGTTCCTTTGGCCCCAACCGCGAATTTTTGTTGGCCTATCTGGAAGGCATTTTGGAAAGCGACCGCGAGCGCTGCCGTCAGATTTTTAAGGAGAACCTCGTTGTTTTAGCGTCACGCGACGCCTTTTACTATGCGGCCAATTCGTTCCAGGTGGCCACGCCGGAGGGGTTGAAGCTCATCATGCCGGAAGGCGTGAGCGAGGGGCTTTTAAAAGAGGTTCGTGAGAGGGGTGTGACGCCGGTGACGATCGATGTCTCGGAATTTTTGAAAAAGGGCGGGGGGGCGGTCAAGTGCATGATTGGGGATCTCGGGAACCTCCCCCAACCCCCTCCTTAACAAGGAGGGGGCTAAAAAAGACATTCTGCAACCTGACTAAGTTCTTGAAGCACTTTGTTGATATTTCCGAGTATCTCAGAGTTCGAATAACGAACGACCTTTAGGCCAAGCTGATGAAAATATTCTGTTCGTCCTTCGTCGTGAATTGTTTGTTCCTTTTCATCATGAACCCCGCCGTCTATCTCAATAACAAGTCGTTTTTCAGGACAGAAAGAATCGGCAACAAAGGGACCGATGCCATGTTGTCTCCTGAATTTAAGGCCTAGAAATTGTTTTGCTCGTAGCTCTGACCAAAGAATTCGTTCAGCAGGCGTCATTGCAACTCTGAGCTGTCTCTTGAGTTCGAGTTTATTTGGATCTCCACGAAGCGTACGAGCCATAAACGTTGGAATCATCGGCAAGAGGGGTACTTTGAGTTGCGAATATGGGATCCCCTCCTTGTTAAGGAGGGGTAGGGGAGGTAGGATCTATTTCTTCTTAGAGCACTCCACCAGCGCCTTCAGAAAATCATAGATCGTGATGATCCCGACGACCTTGTCATTGTCGACGACGGGCAACGCGCCGATCTTCTTTTTCAAGACGATCGAAGCGGCCTCGATCAAGTCCATGTCGGGCGTCACCTTGATGACGTCCGTGATCATGACGTCTTCGACGTGGATCTCATCCCCCAAACGGTAGAAGTCGTTCCATTCCTTGAAGACGTCCGAGATCGCCGGACGCCTCAAATCACGGTCGGTCACGAAGCCGACCAGCTTGCCGTCCCGAACGACGGGCAGGTGGCGAAAATGGTTTTTCTTCATGATGAGAAAGGCCTCTTTGACGGAGGCCTTAGGGGAAATCGTGGTCACCGCCGGAGTCATCCAATCTTTGATTTTCATTTCGTTTATCCTACAATAAAAAAATCAAATTGACCACATCCCTTTTAACGGGAGATGAGGAGACATGGAAGGCAGCGTCCTCAGAACAAAATGGCTCGGCGCCTTGATGGGAGGGCTTGTTGGTCTTGGGGCCCCGATTGGGAGCATTTTCTTCCATCAACTCTTCAGCGGCGGCTGGAGCTTTGAGGCGGCCGTTCAGGAGGTGCGCGGACATCTCTTTTACTACGATTACATGGTGGTGGCGACGCCCCTCATCTTTTCGGCCTTCGGGTTCTATCTCGGCACCCTCAAAGACCGCGTCACCGAACAGAACGATCTTTTGGAGCGTTTGAACAGCCTCCTGCAACAGGAGGCGATGATCGACGACGTCACCGGCCTTTTGAACCGCCGGCACTTGGACCTGGCGACCGACCGCGAAATCGAGAGGGCGCGCCGGTACCGGCACGGCATCTCGGGGATGATGATCGATATCGACGATTTTAAGGACATCAACGACCGCTTCGGACACCTCGTGGGCGACCGCGTCTTGAAACGGGTGGCCTCCGTCGTCCAGCAGGGCCTCCGCAAGATCGACATCATCGGGCGTTACGGCGGGGACGAATTTATGGTCGTACTTCCCGAGACGACCTTGGAGAACGCGAAGATCGTTGCGAACCGGGTGCAGGAATACGTCCGCGCCATCCGCATCGAGGTGCCGACGCCGAGCATCACCGTCACCGTCAGCATCGGGCTCTTTTCCTTTCCCAACTGCGAATTTTTGGATCGAAAGGCGTTTGTCGAACTCGTGGATCTGGCCATGCTGAAGGCCAAGCAGGCGGGAAAGAACCGGATCGTCAGCGGCTAGGTTCCCTTTGGACCCACGCGGCGCCGAGGGCCAGGGCCTTTCGGACGTCCTCCTCCGTGCGGAATCCGCCGTGTGCGATCAAGGGAAGGCCGCAATCCCCAGAAAATTTCGAAGGCAGTTTCGAAGACAGTTTTGAAATCCATTCCAAGACCCTCAGGCGATGAAGGTCGCCGGGGGGGGTCGATATTTCCCGCCATAATGAGGTTTGCGGATCGAAATCCCGGACCGTCGCTTCGTGAAAGAGGATGCAGCCGTCGGCTCCCGCGTCCTTCAGATCGGCGACGGCCTTGAGGACGTCGCCTTCATAGAAGGGAAGGGCGAAGAGTACCGGAATCCTCAGCGCCGTCTTCAGGCGACGTAGGATCGTAACGCCGTCCTGTCCGTCTTCCTCCTCCGCGGCGTTAAAGAAAATTTCCAGCGCATCGACTCCCGCCTCCTGCAGTTCCACGGCGTCGTCGAGCCAGGTCTCCAAGGTTTGCGCCGACAATCGGGCGAGGAGCGGTCTTCCGAACGTTTTTTTCAAAGAACGGATCCTTTCGAGGATGCGTTTAAAACCGAAGGATGCGGGTTCCGGGCCCGATGAACTTTGATAGATCGCCAGCGTTTCGGTTCGGAGATCCCGTTCGCGGATCGTCGGGAGGACGATGGCGCCGGCGCTTGAATCCGGAAACGTGTCCGACAGGCGATCCGATTCGAAGTCCGGGAGAATGATGGCCGTTTGAAAGTCGAAGCCGGGCACGAAAGGCGTCTGGATCTCGGAGACTTCGCTTTTTTTCGAAATCGAAGCGGGGGCTGCTTCCCCTTTCCAAGCGCGATCGCAGGCGGCCAGGTTGCCGCGGACGAAAAAGGGGCCCCAAGGCCGAAAGTGCCCTTCGAGGGCCGATCTCCATTTTTCAAAGACGACCTCACGGCTGGGAAGGACGTCGATCGTCGAAAAGGCGTCCAAGGCCTGTTTTAGAAAAGAGGTCGCCAGAACGGTCGCCGCTTGGGCCTCGACTCCTGAAAGGGCCGCGAGCCTCTCCGCCTCCACGGCATCGCTTTGTGAGAGGACGATTTGAGATTCTTGCGGAGGATCGGAACGTCGGATGGGTTCGGGACTCAGACGGATGTAAGAAATTCCTCCTTCCCCCGGAATCCGCTGCCCGAAGAGCCATTCGGACAGGACCGTCAGAAGGAGTTTTTGCAAATCGAGGTTTCGTGCGCCGTCGAAGCCTTCGAGGCGGGCCCTTAAGGTGGCAGGTGCCTCTGCAACGGGCTCGTTGCCTTTGATTTTAATCAGCTTGGGAAAGACGGTGTACCAAGACCAGCCGTTCGTCATACCTTCGTGAAGGGCGTTCAAGACCTGGAAGTACAGGGTGCCGGTATCGACGACCAAGGCCTCCTGAACGGACCCGGGGACCTTCTCCACGAAGGATTTGCCGTCGAACGGTTCGCTCTGCCGGACGTGGATCATCCCGACCTTTTCCTTGCGCGCCAGTTCCTGGGTGACTCTGTCCCGGATCGGTCCGGCGGCGACGCCCTCGACGATGAAGATCCGCGTCGCCTCGGGATGGCCCTCGTAGGTGGAGGAGGCGTACGAGCGCCCGCAGAGGCCTTCAAAGCGGGCGAAGATTTTTTGCAGATCTTCCGTGCGGCGGTTTTGGGTGAAGGCCTCGACCTCTTCGTCATCGAAGAAATCGAGGGTTTGAAGGATGTCCGGTAACCGCGGATCATCGATGGTGACGTTGGTCTTGATCCCTGAAGCCGCCTCGTGGGCCCGTGCGATGAGGTTGAAGTCGACGAGCTCCTGGAGAGAGCCGGCGACGAGTACGATTCCTTCTCCCGTGGTTTTGGAGGAAGCGGGGGAGCCAATCTCGCGGCCGCTCCGAATTTTGAAACGAGGTTTGCGTTTCATGATTTCGACCAGTTCGCCACACCCGGCCGCTTTTTTCCAGTGGTTTGTCGGCGGAAAAGTGAATAGGATCCCCGGCCAATGCCTGAGACGCCGGAGCTCAAGTGGTGGGGATGGGGACGCGAGGGCGAGGCGTATCCTCCGGAGAAGGCCCAGGCCTTTTTGAGGGCCCTTTTAAAGGCGCTCCAATTGCCGATGCCGGAGGAGACTCCCTGCGTCGATCTTGCGAAGATCTCGGTTCCGGGCTCCGAACTTTCCCAGGATTTTTTACAAAAATGGTCTTCGCGGGGTCTGTCCCTGGCGACGCGTGATCGCATCCTTCATGCTTGCGGACGGAGCTATCGGGACCTCCTGCGTCTTCGGAGCGGAACCCTTTCGCGTTTTCCCGACGGCGTTCTTCATCTCCAAAAATCCGAAGATTTGTCGGAACTCTTTTCCGACGCGGTTCGTTTCGGCGTTTCGCTCATTCCCTTCGGAGGAGGGACGGGGGTCGTCGGCGGGACGGAGTGTCTCTCCGAAGGCGAGAAGCCGGTCTTGGTGATCGACCTCAAGGGATTGAACCATCTTCTCTCTCTGGACGAGGTTGCGCGGACCGCGACCTTTCAGGCCGGGATCTTGGGGCCGGATCTGGAAAAAATCCTGAACCAACACGGGATGAGCCTGGGACATTTTCCGCAATCCTTCGAGTTCTCGACTCTGGGCGGTTGGGTGGTCACGCGTTCGGCGGGGCAGAACTCCACGCAGTACGGAAAGATCGAGGACATGGTGGAAGGCGTGACTCTGGTTGCGCCGGCCGGCTCTCTCCGGACAAAGTCGCTCCCCGCATCGGCGACGGGGCCTTCCTTGAAGGAAGTGATTGTCGGTTCCGAAGGGCTCTATGGGATCGTCACCGAGGCCGTCGTCCGTATCCATCCCTTGCCCGAATCCAAACGCTTCGTGGCGGCGCTCATGCCGGGATTCGAAGAGGGAGTCGAGGCCGTCCGCGAGTTCATCCAGCAAGGGTTCGCCCCTTCGATCGTCCGCCTTTCCGACGCCGAAGAGACCTCTTTGTCGATGGGACTTTTGACCGACGGGTCTTCTTTTAAAGAGATGATTTTCCGGAAATGGTTCGGATTTCGGGATGGCACCTCCTGTTTCCTTCTGATCGGTCTCGAAGGCGGGCACCGCGCGATCGAACGGGAGGCAGCGGCGATCGCGCACCTCCTCAAAAAGCGTGGCGGCAGGCTTTTGCCGGGGGATCGGACGGGGGCGCATTGGGAGAAGAATCGTTTCCGTCTGCCTTATTTGCGGGACGACCTGATGGATCGTGGAATTCTGATCGACACCTTGGAGACGGCGACAGAGTGGCCGAAGGTTCCTCTTTTAAGAAAGGCCGTCTTAGACGCAATTCGAGAAACCGCCGTCAAGGAGGGGACGCCTATCCTGGCCGGGTGTCATCTGTCACATGCCTATGCCACCGGGGCCTCGCTCTATTTCACGCTTCTCGGACCGCAGAAAAAGGGAGACGAACTGGGGCAGTGGGAGCGCCTGAAGACAGCGGCCACGGACGCCTTGATGAAGAACGGCGGGGCCTTGAGCCATCATCACGGAATCGGTTACGACCATCGCCGGTGGATGAAGGAGGAGCACGGGGAATTCGGCATCAAGATTTTTCGACGCATCAAATCCGAAATGGATCCGGAAGGATTGCTGAACCCCGGAAAATTGATTCCTTAAATCACGCCATCTGTCGGGCCAAGCGGTAGGCCATCCACCCCAAGAAAAGAGTGGCCAGGATCATGCCGAGGAGAGTCGCCCTTTTCCCCCACACCTCTTTCGCGGAGGGAGGCGCCGGAGGAGGGGGCAGGAGCTTTTCGGGGCCACCCAAGGTCTTTTGGGCCCCGAATTGTGCGGTCCCTCGGGTGATGCCGGCGTTTTCCTGCAGAAGGGATTCCACCTCGGAGCGCGGTTTGTGGGCGAGACCGCTTCCATAGGCCAAGAGATACGGGCCCTTGCCTTGGGCCACGAAGACCAGTTTTTGGGGCACCCAACCGACACGGAGCGAGGGGACGGCGTCCAAATCGGATGAATTGTCTCTGAGTTGCAGGAACCACATCTTCTTGACCGCAAAATCGTAATTCTCAGCGGGGTGGATTGGACCGGTCGTCATCTCATGGCCCGACTGACGGAGACGATAGAGGATCCCCGAATACTGCAGGCTCTTATTGGGCTCGTCCGGGGTATCCGCGGCGAGGAGATCGGCGGAGATCACGTGATTTCCGTCCGGGAGGATGATCTCCGCGCGGTCGACCGGCGCCTTGGAACTAAGGTCGAATTCATAAGTGCGCGGCTGTTTCGAGAGGGTCCCTTTAACGACCGCCCATTCGCGTTCGGCGGTCTTGGTGCCCGTCACGTAATCCGCCTGAACGGAAGTCAGCTCGAAGTCGGCGGGCGGCTTGGAACCATTGCGAAAACGCAGACGGAAATAGGCCGCCTTCGTCGCGGGAAATTCGATCCGGCTGTTTCGGAGGCTGGTCTTATCCACCGTCAGTTCCGAAAGGACGCCGTCGTCGGTGACCGTCCTCCAGGACTTGAGGTCGTCGCTCGCCTCCACGGAGACGGGGAGCACGAAGGTCTCGTTGACCCCGCTCCACGTGACGGCCATCGCGCGGATCGGGCCGGCTACATCGGAGGTCGAAAACAGATAGGCGACGATTTTTTTGGACTTCGTCTCTCCCCCGGTGACGTGCACCTCCGAATCTCCCGATTGCCCGTGGATCATCACGGAGAGGGCTTCTGGCGATTGATTCGCGTCCTCCCTGAGGGGAAAGACGGCGAGACCGGCGGAGCCGATCAACTCCTCTTCGGTGCGCCCTCCCGATTCGATCGTGAAGGGCACTTCCTCTCCATTGGCATCGAAGACGCGGAGATCGCCCAGATCCGGACGCGTGAGGCCGCGATAGACATCGACCGGGAGCTTTGTCTCGTAGACAGAAGACTGCCCGTCGGTCGACAAGGTGAGTCCGTAGGCGAAGTCCTGAGGCTTGAGATCGTCCCCTGAGGCCCAAGCCGCGGCGGACAGGGTGAGCGGCCACACGAGAAAGGCTAAAACGGTTACGAGTCGTTTCACGCGGCGGCCTCCTCTTTTTTCTTTTTCGGCGGGAGCGGCGAAAAATAACCGATCAAAAGCATCAAGAGACCGGCCCCGACGAAAGACACGACGCGGGCGATCGTCTGGGTCTTGGAAAGGTCGGCAAAAAAGAGTTTTAGGACCGTAAGCCCCAAAAGCGAGGCCCCGATTTTCCAGGCGCCCCGCATTTTCTTGCGCGTTCCGATGACCATCAGGGCCATCGCGAGCACCGCCCAATAGATCGTCAGGGCTGTTTGGAAGACGAGGGAGTCGGAGAGGGTGCTCCAGGCGTAGGGCAGACCCATCCAGTGCGAGACGGATCGGGCCAGAAGGGCGTTGACCCAAATAAAAATGGTGAGGCCCAGGAGGAAATACAAAAACTTCTTGATCCTCCAATTCAGGGAGCGCAGCCAAGCCACGGCGGCGAGGAAGAAGATCCCCTGCAGGATTTCCAAGGGATTGAAAAGAGGAACATACGGAATCAGCTGGCTCGCGCCATTGAGGGCGAGGGACCGAAAAATCCAGATCCACAGGAAGAAGGCGATCGGCGTGAGGCCCAAGTTGAGATAGGTCTTCTCCTGAGCCTGGAACGGCCATCGGATCTTGTCGCGGAAGTACGTCACGACGACCAAGGCCAGTACGCCCCAGCTATGGCCGACCACGTTCAACCAGGTCAATCCGGCGTCCAAGGCCCCTTCGCCGCGCGTTTCGGCGTTGAAGAAGGTGTCATAGAAGCCGTGATTGAATCTCCAAACGCTCTCCCAAGACGCGATTTCCACGAAAAGGATCAGAGTCCCGGCATGCAGGAGCTTTTGATAAAAATTCAGGTCGGGCTTTTCGATCCGTCGGAGGAACCAGACTTGCGAGATCAAGCCGACGGGCCAGACGATCCAACCCAAATGGGCGAACGGATGATAGCCGTGATCGAAGGCGCAGACCGTGAACGCAATCGCCAAGAGCGGAAGAAGGAGATAAGCCGGCTTTCGAAAGAGCGGCCACCGCAAAGGCCTGTGGAGGGCCTCGCAGGCGGCGAGCGAGAGAATCACAAAGAGCAACTGAGCGTTGGGAATATTGGACGTCCCCTGTCGAACCTGCATCTGGTCGCCGATTTCCATGACGCCGGAATAGAACCACCAACCCAACCCAAGGGCGAAGAGGAGGTAAGGGATCGGGACTTCGAACTTGCGGATCTGATCCCTCTTCAGCGAATACAGGCGCGATGAAAAGAGGCTGCTCAGGCTGATGAAGAGCCCGCCGATGAAGTAGGGATTGACGAGGAGAAGTCCACGGACTTCCGCAGGGGCCTCGCGGAAGGCGAAGCAAGATCCGATCAGAATGAAGAAACCGAAGAGCCGGGCCAGAATCCGATTCTGGCGGAACCCGATCCACACCAAGGCGGCGCCTTCGATCGCCCAGGAGAGGCTCGTCCACTCATGGTTGAGGCGCAAAGGGATCGTGAGCGTGACGAACACGACGCCCAACGCGAGCGTCGCTTCCATGAGCGTCCGATAGGTTTCTGGCGCCCTCTTCACGAGAATTCGCGAAAGCCCGATGTAGTAGACCGCAAGCGCGAGCGAGCTCCACGCCAATCCATGCGGCGTATCCTTAACGAGCGGAATCTGCAGGGCGAAACCCACCAGAGGGGAGCCGAACACCAGAGTCGTATCGACGAACCCCTTCAGGTTCGAACGGACGCGCGAAGCGAAGAGGATGGGGATCGTCGAATACAGGACGAAAAAGGCGATGAGGAACGGCTCGGTCGTCGAAAAAAGTTCGGGACGGTAATAGTTCGCGCCCCAAGCGGTTCCGAGGGTGAACGTGAAGAAAAAGCCTAAGACGTTCAACACCCGCCAGGCGCGGAACCAGGCGATTCCCAAGATACCCAAATTCAAAAGGAGAAAATAGCTGAACAGGGCGACATGGCTCCCGCCTCCGGTGGAGGTGAGGATCGGGGCGAGAAAGCCTCCGCAAATGCCGATGACGGCCACGGCCTGGGCTTGAAGGACCACGGCGATGAACGAGGAAAAAGCGACCACGAAGAGCAAAAGGCCGAAGGCGAAAGTGGCCGGAATCAGATGATAAAGCCGAAAGGCGGCGAAGATGACCAAATAGAGAAGCCCGATCCCCCCGCCCAAGAGGCTCAAGGCATAACCGGAGCGTTTGATCCGGAGCCGCCAACCGAAGCCGATTAAGGCGATGGCGCCCAAGGCGGCGGCCGCGAGTCTCAGTTCGATGGGCAGGAGACCCTGGTCGACGGCAAGTTTCAGAAGAAAGGTGATTCCTAAGAAGAGGACGATCAATCCGATGCGGACAACCAGATTGCCACCCGTGAAGAAACGGCGGATCGCCTCAAAGACGGGATTCGGAGGCGCGGGAGGACGGGGCACCACGGGAGCGGGCGGTGCCGTCACGATTTCCGACTGCGCCTTCGGAGGGGCCATTTCTTTTTTCGGAGCGGGCGGGGGTGGCGGCGCAGAAGATTTAGACACAACCTTTTCGACCTCCGCCGGTGCGGGAGCGGCCGCCGTCACATCGCCCTGAGAGCGTGCCTCGAGGATCCCGACTCTTTCGGTGAGTTTCTTCAAGTCGGTCCGGATTTTTCTGCGGCTAAGGTAGAGATGGACGATCGCGAAGGTGCCGACGAAGGCTAAGAAGTATTCCATGAGGGGGCGTGTATAGCACGGAATGCGAACGATGGGAATTTCTATTCAGCCGGAATTCTTTGGGAAATCGTCTTCCAAGAGACTAACGTAAATTCTGAGGATTGATCCGCTTGCCTTCAATTTGCTGCAGCTGCTGGCTATTTTTGCGTATCTCCTCATTACTGGCCTTCAAGCGATCCGCCAGTGCCTTGGACAATTCTGCCGCCGTCTTTTGCGCTTCTTGGCTAAAGATTGCCTGGCAAGAAGGTGAAAAGTTTCCCTTTTCCGCTTCATTTTTACAATATCCCACAACTACGTCATGCATCAGCTTATTAAAATCTATGCTACCCATAATGAATCCTCCTGTTTCTTGATGAGAGCAAGCCACGTGCCACGCCTAAGACCTTGAAAAGACCTCCAGGCGATAGAGCGACCGCTCCGGGATGTAAATGAGGATTAACGTTTTGAGGATCGCGTGCCTTACTTTGCTCGTTCACAAATTGTTTTTCCCAGGAACCGATCTCCGTCCTTTATATAGACGAGTTCGTTGCGATCATTCGCCTGGAAGGAGGGCGAGGGCAAATTCCGGTGCGGAGGTGGTGCCGGCATCTTGGGAGAGGTCGCAAACTGATAAAGATACTCCGGCCCTCCGGCCTTGAAGCCCAAGCTCGAGAGTCGGTAGCCGCCGAAGGGCTGGCAGGCGACCAAGGCCCCCGTAATCTTTCGGTTGATGTAGAGGTTCCCGACTGCAAACTCCTTTCGGACCTTTTGAATATTCTCCGTGCTGCGGGAGAAAAATCCGCCCGTCAGATCGTAGGGGACTCCATTCGCAATCGTTAGGGCCTCGTCTAGATTTTGGGCCTTCATCAGACACACCACGGGACCGAAGATCTCTTCGGTGGCGATTCGCGAGGCGGGAGGCGCGTCTTCAAAGACCGTGGGCGGGATGTAATGACCATCCGAGGGAGCTTCTCCTTGATACAAAAGCCTCGCTTCCCTATTGCCGACTTCGATCAGGCCTCGGATTTTTTCATAGGCCTCGCGATCGATAACTGGACCCATGAAATTTTCCGGATTCTCGGGAGGGCCGACGCGGATCTTCGAGATGGTATCGAGGAAGCGCTCTTTGAAGGTGTCGTAGACCATCGGAAGGAGGAGGATCCGCGAGCAGGCGGAACATTTCTGGCCTTGGAATCCGAAGGCGGAAGCAGTCGCCGCCTCGACGGCTGCCTGTAGATCGGCTCCTTCATCGACTATGAGGGCATTTTTTCCACCCATCTCGGCGATCGAGCCGGGCTTAAGGTTTGCAATCCTCATCCCCACTTCTTTGGAGCCGGTGAATGCGACAAGGGAGACCTCGGGGTTGCGAACCAAAAAATCGCCGATGACTTCCCCCGCGCCGGGCAGGAAATGAAGTACGCCTTCGGGCACGCCCGCCTCGCAAAGAATCTCGAAAAGCCACCTTGCAATGAGCGGAGATTGCTCAGCGGGCTTCATCAAGACGGCGTTGCCCGTGACCAAGGCCGCGGCGGTCATGCCGGTCAAAATCGCCAAGGGGAAATTCCAGGGGACGATGACCGCGACGACGCCTCGGGGAACGATCGGCTCCGCGCCGGAGATCCGCAAAGCCTCACGGGCGTAGTATTCGAGAAAGTCGATGGCTTCACAGACGTCGGCGTCGGCCTCAGGACGGTTCTTGTGGACCTCCAAGAGGATCCAGGCGGCGAGCTCGAACCTCCTCCGGCGAAGGAGCCCCGCTGCACGGAGGAGGGTTTCGGCCCGGCCTTCGACGGTCCGGAGCGACCACTCCCGCAACGAAATCGTGGCGGCCTTCACGGCGGCCTGCGCCTCGTCGATTCCGACGTTCTGCAGTTTGCGGGTTTCCTCCGGAAAAAGGGGGGCGACTAAACGGAGCTGCTGATCAAAGGCTCTCTGTGTTTTTTTCGAGGTGAAATCCGCAGGGGCCTCGTTTTGGAAGATCCCAAGATCCATCATTAAAATCATATCAGGAGTCACCATCATTGCCTATGGCCCAAAAACCGTTGTTAGGATAAGATGGTTGAGAAGAGGGGAAGCCATGAAGAAAATCGAAGCGATCATCAAGCCGTTCAAGTTGGATGATGTTAAGGAAGCCCTAAAGACGGTCGGGGTTCAAGGGATGACGGTTTCCGAAGTGAAGGGCTTCGGCCGCCAGAAAGGCCACACGGAGCTCTACCGGGGCGCTGAATATGTGGTCGACTTCCTGCCGAAGGTGAAGGTCGAGATCATCGTCGGCGATGGCGATGTGCAGAAGGCCGTTGAGGCAATTTTAACGGCGGCCAAGACGGGCAAGATCGGAGACGGGAAAATTTTTGTAACGCCGATCGAAGAAGCCATCCGCATCCGGACGGGAGAGACGGGAAGTCAGGCGGTCTAGAGCCTCTTAGGCCTCTTCCGCCCGTAGATGGCGGACATGCCTGACGATCAGCCAGACGAGCGTTACGAATCCCGTAATGGCTATGGCCATGTCGAACCGGTGAAAATACTTTCCGAGCTCGGTCCAGTGTTGGCCGAGCTTCACGCCGCCCCAAGCGAGCCCATAACACCACGGAAACGATCCCAAGAAAGTCAGAAGGCAGAATTGGGCGAAGTTCATCCG
>CAZWYB010000015.1:0-21687 GCA_964637745.1 uncultured Pseudomonadota bacterium | reverse complement strand
GTCCATCTTCAGTTCCTGGGCGACCTTTTTCTTCAGATATGGGCTTTTGCGGAACCGGCTCACGAGCTCCTTCATCTCTTCCTGGTCGGAGTCCAATTTACGACGGCAGGAGGACTGTGCCTTTTCCTGCTCCTCGATCGTTTCCACGAAGATCGTGAACTGGCCGATCATCGCGTTGATCGTTTTCTTGTTTAGGCGCATGTCCTTCAGGCACTGGAGGATTTCTTCGCAAACGGCGTCGGCGTCCTTGAGGGCCTTGTCCCGATTTTCCTTTCGCAATCTCTCGTTCGCGGCCTTCGCCAAGTGGTTCTTGAAGTGCGGGGCCAACTGACGAATGCGGGTCATGAGCTTCATGACCTTCTGGCGGTATTCGGATTCGTCCAATCCTCCGCCTTCTTCGATGTCGTCGAAATCCTTGACCAGCTCGGCCACGCGCATCTTGTTCTTGGAGAGTTTTTCGCCCATCTCCAAGAATTCGCGCAGGCCGATCGTGGTCTTCAGGATGATCCTCAAAACCTCGTCTTCGCCCTGCTCGATACGCTTGGCGATCTCCACCTCGCCCTCGCGCGTCAGGAGGGCGATCGAACCCATCTTTCTAAGGTAGAGCCGCACGGGGTCGGTGGACTTGCCTCCCAACTCCGCATCCAAGGCCTCGGCGGCGGCCGGGGCCTCTTCGGCCTCCTCTTCTTCCTCCTCGCCGCCTCCTTTTTCCTCGGAGCCGCTGGAGGCGGTCGCGCCGGCCGGAGTTGAGCCGCCCTTCTTTTTTGCGGCGCCCTTGGCGTCGTCCTCTTCGGCGACGACTTCAATGTCCATTTCATCGAACATCGAAAGCACGTCGTCCAATTGTTCGGGAGACGTGAGGTCATCCGGCAGGGCGTCGTTCACTTCCTCATAGGTGAGGAAGCCGCGCTCCTTGCCCAAATGAATTAACTGCTGAATCTCTTTGAGGTCCTTTTTTTCCATCTCAAACGGTCCTTTCCCCCATGCTTCAGTGCAATGATCCTATGTCCTTCATCAATCGGTTTTTCCGCTCCACCAACTCTTCCACACGATGGACGTCGTGCTCCATCTCCGCCTTACGGATTTCCCGGGATAGGTCCTTCAATTGGACCCTCAGGCGGGTCATCCTGAGCTGACGAAGACAATCTTCCGCCACTTGCCCACCGGTTTCCTTCCATCGGCCGCCCGCAAAGGCAAGTTCCGTCAACAAGCGGCGCACCGGCTCTTTTTCAGCCCCGATCAATGTACCCAAAACAACGAACCAATACAACCCGGCCATTTAGGGCGTAATCCCGGGGCACGAGGTCCCAGATTTCGCCCAGCACGGGGTGCGAAAAATCCTTTGCTTCGATTTCATCGAGCAAGATCGCAGGGTTAGCATGCCCCGAGAGGAGGACTTCCAAGACCGTCCGTTCGATCGGCGAAAACTTTATATCCTTCTGATCGCCGGAAGGCTTCGAAAAGTTGCTTTCCTTTCGTCCCATAGGCCTCTTTGGAAAAAGCATGGCCCAAAGAGGCTCTTCCGACAACCCAAAGCGCTCTGCAACTCTTTGAATATATAGCCTTTTTTCTATGTCCCCCGGAAGCTTCGCCAGAAGCTCCGTCACCTGCCGGATCGCCTTGGCTTTTTCCTGCGGATCGCCCGCACCATTCCTTAAGATATGTTCGATGCGGACTTCAAGCAAGGAGGCGGCCGAGGAAATCATGTCCTTTAGAGAATCCGCCCCCCGCGCTTTCACAAAACTGTCCGGGTCCTCACCTTGAGGTAAGGTGACGACGCGGGGACTTAAACCCAACGGCAGAAAAATCTCCAAGGCGCGCTCGGCCGCGCGGAGACCAGCCGTGTCGCCGTCGAAGAGGAGAACAAAGTTTTCCGTAAAGCGGCGCAGATAACGCACTTGGCTCTCCGTCAAGGCCGTGCCCAAGGGCGCGACGACGTTCTTCAGGCCTTCTTGCTGGAGCCGAAGCATGTCGAAGTTTCCCTCCACCAAGATCACCTGGTCGGCCTCCCGGATGGCGTTCCGGGCGAGGTGGATTCCCAAAAGCGAGGCGCTCTTGTGATAGATGGGCGACTCGGGGGAGTTGAGATACTTGGGCTGGACCTCGTCATCGAGAGAGCGACCGCTGAATCCCAAAATTTTTTCATCCGGAGAGACGACGGCGAAGACGAGACGGTCGCGAAAGAAATCATAAAAATCGCCCGACTGGCCTTTACGGATCAACCCCAACTTTTCCGCCGCCTCCAGAGGCACCTTCTTTTCGCGAAATTTGTTTGTGAGTGCGCGGCCCTCGGCGGGCGCGTAGCCCAGATAGGCCTCGCGGATCATGTCGGGACGGATCGCCCGTTTCTCCAAATACGCCTGACCTTTGGTACCGGTGGTGCCGGCGGTCCCTTGCAGGGTATCGTAGAAGAAACGGAGGGTCAGCTTGTTGATCTTATAAAGGAGATCTTTCTCCTCGCGACGGAGCGCCGCCGCGTCTTTTGAAATTCCTGTTCTTTGGAGTTCGATGCCGTAACGGTCCGCCAGGACCTCGATCGCCTCACCGAACTCGATCCCGTCGTGTTTCATGAGGAAGGAGAAGACGTCTCCACCGACGCCGCATCCGAAGCAATGGAAGATCTGCTTTTCCGGATGCACCATGAAAGACGGGGTCTTCTCCTGATGAAAGGGACAAACCCCCTTGAAATTCCTCCCCGCCCGCTTGAGCGGGATCCGTTCGCCGATCACCTGAACGATGTCGGCGCGAGAACGAATCTCGGCGATTTGCCCGTCTTGAATCAATGCCATGTGTTTATGAAAGCAGAGACTTCACCACTTCGCTGACGATCTTTCCGTCCGCCTGGCCGGCCGTCCGCTTGATCGATTCCTTCATCACGCGCCCCATGTCGGCGGCACCCTTGGCACCCGTCTCGGCGATCACTTCTTTCGCGATCTTTTCGATCGCCTCGCGCGAAAGTTGCGCCGGCAGGAATTTTTCCAAAATCTGCAGCTCGCGCGACTCTTTGTCCGCCAAATCCATCCGGCCGCCGTTCTTGTACTGCTCGACGGATTCGCGCCTCTGCTTGCAAAGCGTTTGGATGACGGACAGGATTTCCGTCTCGGTCAGCTCACCCCTTTTATCGATTTCCTTGTAACGAACCGCGGATTGAATGCCGCGGATGGTATCAAGCCGGACCTGATCCTTGGCCTTGGCCGATTCCACCAAAGCCTTTTTCAGATCGTCTCGAAGTGACATGAAGGAATCCCCCAAAAGATTACGATCAAAAAAACCTAACGGACGAGCCGGAAAGCGGCTCGAAGACCTTAGAACTCGATGCGGCGGGTCTTCTTGAGGGCGCGCTTGCGGGCCGCCATCATCTTCCGCTTCTTGCGGACCGACGGTTTTTCGTAATGCTCTCTTTTGCGGAGCTCGGAGAGAATGCCGGCCTTCTCGCAGGAACGCTTGAAACGGCGGACGGCGCTCTCGAATGATTCCCCTTCTCTGACGCGGACACCCGACATGGTTTCACCTTTCTAAAAAGCGGCTAACGGTAAAGACATGATAGGGGTTTGTCAAACAAAATCAAGGGGCTTAAGGCCTCGATTTTTTTATTAATTCCTTGATGACGTTCACGTCCGCCGGGGGGAACTCAAACTCCGGAAATTGATGGGGTTGGATCCACCGTGCCTCCCGGCATTCGATGGGTTTGGGCTCGCCCGAAACCAGTCGGCAAAGGACGAACCAGAGGTGCACGAAGCCGTGGGGGTAGTCGTAAAACTCCTCCCGGAGGCGGCGGATCGGTTCGACCACGACGTCGATCTCCTCCCGACACTCCCGGACCGCGCACGCCTCGACCGTCTCCCCCGCCTCGATCTTCCCGCCGGGAAATTCCCAACAATGCCCCATGGGAGAGGTCTCCAGCCGTTTGGTGATCAAAAACTGCCCGTCCCGCTCGATGACGGCGGCGACAGCCCTTACTTCTTTCTTCTCTGTCTGATTCGTTTCCAATGGGGGGTCCTGTAGCGAACGACCTCCGTAAAGTAAAGACAAAGGGCAAGAGAACCCTCCCAAGAGATTGGGAGATCCAAACCTCGAATAGTGCCACTCGGAGAAGCCATTGATCTCTTGAAGCAGAAGGTTGCTCAATTGACCCAGAAACGAATCGAGGAGGAATTGGGCGGCGTCATTCCAGCCGATCATTTGCCTGGACTCGAGTATCTCATCCGCGCCTCCGTATCGCGGGTCATCCAAAGGCTCGAAACGATACCTATCAAAGGCAAGGGGACGATGAAGAAAAAATAGTTTCTATGGCTTGGACCTCACCATCACCGGACAATAAAGCCCCTTCGGTTCGCGCCACCACCAGTTTCCGTCGGCCCGCTTCTCCGTCCAGGTTGTGAAATGATAATCATAGAGAGACGCGCGGATGTAATTGGGCGGCGCTTCGGAAAAGGAATTGGAGGCCAAGAGCTTCAAAACCGTCGGCTCCCCCTCCAAAACCCGCCGCATGAAACTCACGAACCAGGGATTGCGGCGGCAACTTCCCAAGGCCGCGAACCACATCTGCCAATCCAAACGCGGCATGTGCGGTTCCACGAACCGCGGATGCTCGTTTAACGCCCCCGGTTTCCATTTGAAGTCATAGGCCTTCCAGGTCTGACCGTCGTAACTTCCTTCAAGGAGGATCTCGGGCCGCGAGGTCGTCATCACCGCGAAGAGGCCGTAGCGATTGATCGTCCGGAAGGGCGAGGCGGCATGCAGGACCTCGATCAAACTCTCGGGGAGTTCATCCCGACCGAAAATCATGCCCGCGAGTTGCAATCCGCTGAAGGCGAAGATCGCCACGGCGACAATGGCCGCAAAGACACGGCCGGTTTGCTGAAAAACGCTTAAGGGTTTTTCGGATTCCACAACCGGGTGTCGCCCGAGCCTTTGGTCATCAAGAAGCAGGATGCAGAGGACGATTGTCAGGAGGTTAAAAAATCCGTAGTTGCCCGTCAGTCCGATCAAGATTTGAAAGGGGATGAGGATCCAAAACGCGATCCACCGAAGCCTTCGCGGGCCGAGGACGAAAAAAGGTACGATGAGTTCGACCGCAAAAACGGTTCCGACCGAAATCCTTTGAAACCATTCTGGCAACTGGTGGACGTACCAACCGATCCACGTCGGCAACGGCTGCGTCTCGTAGTGATAGGTCAGGGCCGTGAGTCCCCTCCACGTCGGGTCGCCACTCAAAAGTTTGACCAGGCCCGATTCGAGCATCAGGCGAAAGAGAAGCCAGCGCACGAGCCAGACCGCGACCGGAAACGGTTCCGGGTCCGTGGATGGCCTCGACCAAAGGCGGAGGGGCGAAAGGAAAATCGCCAGAAATCCCGTCTCCAGGAGGAGGTTGTCCCATTGGAACGACAGAAATTCCCCACCGACGCTGACGAGGGAGAGATACAGCAACCACAAAAGAAAGGTCACCAGCGTCGGAACAACGCCGACCATGAGAAGGATCGAACCAACGACCCCCACCGCGCAAAGGCCGTTCAAAAAGGTATCGCTCGCTTCGAACCAAGCCAAGGTCGGCAGACGCCACCACTCGCCTGGAATCTGCTCGTGCGCGGCATGCATGAAGATCTCGGCGGGCAGAATCCCGTGACTGCCGATCAGTCCCTTCATCTGAGCCCAGAAGGAAACGAAGGCGATGAGATAAATCGCCCCTAGGAGACGCAGGAAAAGCGACCGCGTAAACGTCATCCCTCCTTATGTAGGAACAACGGACCCAAAATTCCACGATTTCTTGACAGGGTTCCGCCAACCCTGTTACGCCCTGCCCCACTTGGTTGTGGGTGTCAGGGAAGCCCGTGGGAATCGGGCGCGGTCCCGCCACTGTGATAGGCCGGTTCGCAGTCTCCTCCTTCGTCACTGTCTCAAACGGGAAGACGGAGAGGACGTGATTGGAAGGCCTTAAGTCAGGAAACCTACCCGCAACGATTAACCCGGACAACTCCCCGAGGAGGGAGGAACCGAATGCGTCGCTTTTGCCTCTTTCTTTTTATTCTTCTTGTTTCTTGCCGCGGCGTCCGGGCGGAAGATACTCCTTTAGGCGAAGTCGAGGTACGCGCCAGTCGCGAATCGGAAAACGGCGCCTCGCCGGAGGCCGCCCACGACTCGATCGCCTTCACCTCCGTCATCACCGCAGACGACCTGAAAGGCCGGCGGACGAATGTCGCCGAGGCCCTGCAGGACTTGGCTGGGGTCGCGATCAAACAGCGCGGCGGGTTGGACGACTTCGCCACCGTCTCGATCCGCGGATCGACATCCGAACAGGTGGCCGTCTACGTGGATGGCATCCTTCAGAACCAAGGCATTGGCGGCTCGCCCAACGTCGCGGCCGTTCCTACCGACCAGATCGAGCGGATCGAGGTCTACCGGGGCGTCGCGCCGGCACGCTTTGGATCCAGCTCCATCGGTGGGGTCGTCAACATCGTCACGAAAAGGGGAAAGAACAAACGCGAGACGCTCTTGGCCCAATCTTACGGGTCTTTCAACACGTATGAAGGGAGCCTCTTCCAATCGCAGACGATCCAACCCTTTCATTACAACGTCGGCTACACCTTCACGCACAGTAACGGCGACTTCACTTATCGCGACGACAACGGAACGCCCTTCAACCCGAACGACGACCGGCTGGTCAAACGGCGTAATAACCAATTCGACCGCCACAACCTCTTGACGGGCCTCACATGGAAGTCGCCGTCGGTCGAGGGACTGGAGGTCTCGTTTCAAAACCAATTTTTTCGGGAAGACCGCGGCATCCCGGGACTCGCCACCTTAACCTCCGATACCGCGAATCTCTCCACGACCCGCGACAGCGTTTCGGTGGAGGTCACCAAGCGGGGACTCTGGAAAGGGTTCGATTTGAGCCTCATCCCCTACTTTCAGTTTCAAAAACAGCAATTCGCGGACCCGGACGGGGACATCGGATTGGGGATTCAGGACAACGACAACGATACGTTCCAATACGGCACGCGCGTCGAAGGGCAACTCCTGACCGGAAGCCATCAAAAACTGGGGACCTATCTCGAGTACCGCGGCGAGCAATTTCTCCCCGTCGATTTCACCAAAACCCCCAGCGCCGGACCTCACAGCGTCCGCAACTCAGCGAGCCTGAGCTTGGAGGACGAGATCGTCTTATGGGATGAAAAGATCGTCTTGAATCCCTCGCTCCGCACCGAGCATATTTTCGATTCCCAAGCGGGCTCACCCAGCACCACGCGCCACCCGGTCAGCGGCAAGATCGGCATTAAATACCAGCCGATGGGCCCGGAGGGGACTGTCGTTTTGAAAACCAACTTTTCCCGTTCTTACCGGATCCCCGCATTTTCAGAACTCTTCGGCGACCGAGGCACCTTCGTCGGCAATCCGAATCTGAAACCCGAAAAGGGATGGAACTGGGACATCGGGGCGGCGATCCGAAAAGATCCGGTGCGCGTGGAGGTCTCCTACTATCTCAATACGATCACGGATTTGATCCAGTTTCTTCAGACCTCTCAGTTCACCGTTCAGGCGCAAAATCTGAACAGCGCGCGCATCCAAGGCGCGGAGGCGACCGTCGCAGCGACCGGACTCTGGAACCACTTGGACCTCTCGGCCAATTACACGTTTCAGTGGGCCAAGGACACCAGCGGGCTTCCGGGACTGAACGGAAAATTTCTGCCGGGACGCCCGATCCACGCCGCCTCCGGACGCGCGATCCTCCGCAACGCTTGGGGACGCGTCTTCGGCGACCTGACCTTCCTCGATCATAATTTCCTCGATACGCAGAACGTCCTCCGCGTCGACCACCGGCTGCTGCTGACCGCCGGCGCGTCTGCGACCTTCTTGAAACGATTCACCACGAGTTTCGAAGCCAAGAACCTCTTAAACGAAAGGGTGTCCGACATCGTCGGATTTCCGCTACCCGGAAGGAGCTATTATGGAAAACTCGAAGTTAAGTTGTAGAACGTTGGGGGCGATCGCTGCGACCCTCATCGGCTGGTACGTCGGCGGTTGCAGCAACGTCGCAACGAATCTCACGCCGGACCTCAACAACCCGGTGGGCGGCACGGCCATCGTCCTCGGAGGCAGTTTTACCGATCCCAACGGAACATTGAGCGTTTTGCCGATCACTCCGCCTCGGACGCCCACGGTGAACGTCCAAACCACACACTCGGACGCCGTCGTGCGTGCCTTCCAAGGCAAACTCTATGTGGTCAACCGACTCGGCGCGGACAACATCGAGGTCATCGACCCCGCCCAGGCCTTTAAAGTAACGGAGCAATTCTCCGTCGGCCAGGGTACGAATCCCCAGGACATCATCGTCAGCGCCCCGCACCGGGCCTTCGTCACTCTCTATCAGCCGGCGGACAACAAGAGCGCTGATCTCACGGTCGGCGACTTCCTCATCGTTGATCCCGAAACCGGAACGATCCTGAAGACCATCGACTTGACGCCCTTCACCGCCGACGACGGCGATCGCTTCGCACGGGCATCCCAAATGGTGATCGTCAACGACAAGATCTTCATCGTCGTTCAGGACCTGCCCTCCGACCTCTCATTGCCGCCCGATCAGCCGGGCAAATTGGTCGTCTTCGACCGCACCAAGGAAGAGATCACCGGGTCCGTCATCCTGCAAGGTCGCGATCCGGTCAATCTCACCTATTCGCCCGAGACAAACCTCATCTATGTCTCCGACGCAGACTATTTCGACATAAATTCTCCCTACGGGGGCATTGAGGCGGTGGATCCGACGACCCTGAAGAGCCAAGGGATCCTCATCGACGACCTCTTGCTTGGAGGCGCCCCGGGTGATATTGAAGTCGGCCGAGGCCGCGGGTTCGTCACCGTCGGTTACTTCGATGCGAACACGGGCAACTTCGCGACCAAGGTGTCGGCCTTCGATCTGATCGCCAAGGCGCCGACGCCGCAGGACCTCTACGGCAGCCAGGGCTACATTCAGGATATCGCCGTAGACCAAAACGGAGACCTCTTGGTGGGAGACAGAGACCCGAACGTCAACGGCGTGGTTTTCCTGAATCCGAAGACGGGTTCCGTGACCGACGGACCGATCAACACCGGCGCGGCTCCGGCGTCGATCACCTTTATTGAATGATGCAAAGACGGTTGAAGTCATTTTCAAAACTCTTCGGATGCGCGACAGCCCTGATCCTCCTCACCTCCTGCGGAGCGGATCAGGGCGAGTGGCGCGTCCTTGGTGAGACCCAGCAGGGCGTCGCGGGTCCGTCCCAAAATGCGTCGTCCTTCCTCGTTCAAACGATGGCGGTACGCCCCGCCTACTCCACGCTGGTCGTCGGGCATACGTCTCAATTCACCACGGACGTGTGGCTCGAGAACGGTCAAATGATCGGCGGCGCCACCGACCAATTCAGCCCCTCGGAATCCCCGGAATCGAACACCCCGCAGACCCTCACCTGGACGACGGACAACTTCGGAATCGCGACGGTGAACGAAAGCGGCGTCGTTACGGCGATGTCGTCCGGACAGACCCTGATCCGCGTCCATTGCAACAATCAGGAGGCCGTGGCCCGCATCGTCGTCGAGTCTTCCGATTCGCAGGACCCGAACATCGACATCGGCCCTCCCGTTCCATGAAGAAAATCATTCTGTTCTGGATCTTCTGGACGCTCGTGGCCTCTCCGGCGAACGCCTACGAGCGGATCATTTCCTTTCGTCCGAACGTGACGGAAATCCTCTTCGCCTTGGGACTGGGAGACCGCGTCGTCGGCGTCACCGATTTTTGCAAGTACCCTCCGGAAGCCCAAAAAATCGAAAAGATCGGCGGTTACTTCAACCGCAGCCTGGAGAAAATTCTCGACCTGAAGCCGGACCTCGTCGTCCTGGTCCCCGACGCCACCACCGCTAAGATCGAATCCGCTCTGCGACGCGCCGGCATCGAAATACTGACGCTCCGGGCGGACTCCATCGAGGACGTCTCACAATCAATCCGGGCGATCGCCCAAAAGACCGAAATTCCCGAGAAGGGCGAGGCGTTGGTCCGAGAGATCCAAGGGAGGATGGCGGAAGAGGCGAAAAAGATCGCCTCCCTGCCTCGAAGACGCACGCTCCTGGTGATCCAAAGACGTCCTTTGATCACGGCGGGAGGCGGGACGTTTCTGGATTCTCTCGTGACACTCGCCGGAGGCGACAATATCTCGGGCTCCTCCAAACTTCCGTACCCGCAATTCAGCATGGAGAGCGTCCTGGCCCGCGCACCGGAGGTCATCATCGACTTCGACACCTCGGACCCCGGCGATTTCTGGACGCGCTACCCGTCGTTGCCGGCGGTGAAAAACGGGGCCGTCAAACATCTGTCTCCCGAGCTCTTCGTTCCAGGCCCGCGCCTTCCCCAGGCCTTGACCCTCTTGATCGAGGCGATGCATTCATGAAACGACTGAATTTCCAACGCTGGATCGTCGTGAATTTTTTCTTAGCGATCGCCACCGGCGCCGCAATCGTGATTGCAAGTCTTATCGGGGAAAAATCGATCCCCGTCTTAGGATGGTGGGGGCACTGGCGGAACCTTACGCCCGAGGAAAAAGATATCCTGCTGATTGGACGGCTCCCGCGGGTTCTTCTCGCCGCCATCACCGGCATGGCCCTGGGTTCATCCGGAACGGCCTTCCAGGGCCTTTTGCAAAATTCCTTGGCCGATCCTTACATCCTCGGGGCCTCCAGCGGGGCGGCCTTGGGAAGCATCTTAGGATTAGCCCTCCGTCTGCCGTTCGGTTTTATCCCGTTCGTCGCCTTCGCCACGTCGCTCGCCGCGATGATCTTGGTCTATAAGACGGCCTCCGTCCGCGGACAATTGGCCCCGCACACCCTTCTTCTGACAGGTGTCATCCTGAACGCCTTCCTCTTCGCCTTCATCTTGATCTTGAACGGCCTGGTGACCTTCGAACAATCGCAAAAAATTCTCTATTTGTTGATCGGAAGCCTGGAGTCGGAGAGTTATGGACGCATTGTAATCGTCGCGCTTTTGGTTCTGGGAGGTGTTGCGGCTCTGACGGCCGAGGGCTATCCGTTGAATCTCTTGACCTCCGGCGCGGAGACCTCGCGCGTGTTGGGGCTGGATCCCCAGCGCCACCGCCGTCGCATCTTCTTCGCGGCCTCGCTCATGATCGGAGCGGTCGTCCCCTTGGCCGGTCTGATCGGCTTCGTCGGCCTCTTCGTGCCTCACATCGCCCGCATGCTCTTCGGACCCGACCATCGGATCTCGATCCCGGCCTCGGGATGGATCGGCGCCATTTTGCTGATTCTCTGCGATACCATCGCCCGGACGGTGCTCGTTCGGAGCTCCTACCAAACCGAATTGCCCGTCGGGGCCATCACCTCGCTTGTGGGCGCGCCGTTTTTTTTGATTCTCTTAAAGAAGAAATCCTCATGACCTCCCTTGAAATCGAAAACCTGCATTTCGGATACGGAGAGGTCGATGTCCTCTCCGGAATTTCGTTCGCCGTGCGCCCCGGGGAGACCGTGGGCATCTTGGGCCCCAACGCCTCGGGCAAGACGACGTTGATCAAGAACGCCACGGGACTCTTGCCCCCCCGAAGCGGCCGCGTCCTCTGGAACGGACGGGACCCGGCCTCCCTCCCGCGAAACGAGAGGGCTCGTCTTGTCTCCTTCGTCCCTCAGGAAGAGGAGATCTTTCTCCCGTTCACGATCGAACAGGTGGTCTTGATGGGACGGGCTCCTTACCTTGGATTCTGGGGCTTCGAGAACGAAACCGACCTCGCGAAGGCCCGCGAGGCAATGGAGGCGACCCACGTATGGGATCTCCGCCACCGGCGCCTGACGGACCTCTCCGGCGGCGAGCATCAGAGGGTGATTCTGGCACGAGCGCTCGCGCAGGAGGCGCCACTGCTCCTGATGGACGAACCCACGACTCATCTGGATATCCGACATCAGATGGAGTTGATGGAGCTCGGCCGACGTCTGGTCGCCGACAAAAAACTGACCCTCGTCGTCTCCCTCCATGACTTGAACCTCGCCTCACTCTACTGCGACCGCATCCTCCTCTTGAAAGACGGACGGCTCTTCGCTGTGGGAAGGCCACAGGAGGTCATCACGGAGAGAAACCTGTTTGAGGTCTACGGGGCGCGGTGTACCATCATCAACGACGGCGCCTCCGGGCTCCCCTTCTACCGTCCCGAACGCCTTCAGAAGAAATGACCCAGTCAAAAAGAATTTTTTCCGCCCTCAGCCTGTCCCTCGCCCTCCATATCTTATTACCCGCCTTAGGTTTCGGCGTTTGGCTGGCCCTGAAGGCCTGGGGCGTTTGGGGGAATGACCGTCTGCCGCTCGCGGGCGGTGGAGGAGGAGGCATCGTCAGCGTCGAGATCGTCGGCAACGGCGGCACCGGAGGCCTTCACGAGCGGGAGTCCCAAGAAAACAAGGTCATCGTCCCGCACCGTAACGACCTCAAAGGCCCGGCGATGAAGAGCGCTCAGCAAAAAACAAAGGGAGGGACTCCGCGTCAGGTCGCTAGCGTGGGCTCCGGAATGGGAGGCGAAGGAACGGGCCCCGGCTCCGGTCCGCCGGGAGGGACGAACGCCGTCCTGGCCGAGATCCGTTCCCGTATCGAGCGCGCCAAACGCTATCCGATGATCGCGCGCAAATTGGGGCTGACCGGTGTCTCATATATTAGCTTCCGGATCGACGGGGCGGGAAGGCCGCAATCGGTCAGCCTCAAGACCTCCTCCGGCCAGAAGGTCTTGGACGACGAAGCCCTGGCGACGATCCAACGCGCGGCTCCCTACCCTTTCTATGGGGAGCCTCTGGAGATCGGAATCCGCTTTGAAATGAAAGAGTAGAAAAATTCGTTTTCTATTGCTAGAGTGGAAAGCGTTTTCTACGAGGGGGAAACCATGAAGAAGATCGGGTTGTTGTTTGTCTTATCGCTTTTCTGCCTCATCGCGCTTCCCGCGTTTTCGGATCCTCAGTCCCTTCGCAACGTCGAGGATTTTTCTCAATACCAACCCGATAAATTCCCGGTCAGCTTCCGCACCTATCCGTTTCAAAGGGGCAAGGCCGAGAAGGTCTATAGCGTGAAGGAGGAAGACGGAAACCGGTTCCTTCATGCCGTGGACGACAAGGAGATGTCGGTGCAGACCATGAAACGTTTCGTGTGGGATGTCCGGCGCTGGCCCAATTTTTCCTGGAGATGGCGGGCCGTCACCCTTCCCCAAGGGGGCGAGGAGACCAACGGGGCGCCCAACGACAGCGCCTGCGGCATCTACGTCGTCTTCGGGGGCTACACGGGCAACGCCATCAAGTACGTGTGGAGCACCACGCTTCCCGCCGGCAAGGTCGTCGAAAAGAAGCCGGGCAAGTTCTACATCATCGTTCTGGACAGCGGAGAGAAGAACGTCGGCACCTGGCAGACCAAGGCCGTCAATGTCGTGGACGATTACAAGCGCCTTTTTAAATCGGACCCGACCCAGGAACCGGACGGCTTCGGGATACTCACCGACGGCAACAACACCCACACGCCTGCGGTGTGTGATTATGATGATTTTAAGCTTTCCGAGACGCCGTTCTAACGAAGCGGGAATCGTTTAGACTGCTCCCAGGTTGGCAAGGGCGTCGTCGATGTCAATCTCCCCGGATGACGGCGGGGTAAAGACGAATTCATAATCCCGAAGACCTTCCTCCAACTTGGCGAGCATGTGACCCGCGTCTTGGAACCTCAGGGTCTCGTCCCTGTTCAGCGCCCTTTCGATGATCTCATCCAGGAGCTGCAGTTTGCCGATTGCCTCCGTCGAAAGGCCGAGGTTTTTGACGACATCGAGATGCTTGCGGAGAAAGATCTCGCTCGCAGGCGCCGGATGAAAGTTCGGATCTACGATTTTGGCCGTAATCTCCTCGACCGATTCACCATCAAAGGGTAGCTCTTCCCCCGTCAGAATCGAGTAGAACGTGACCCCCAAGGCATAAACATCCCGGGCAAAGTCGGCGGGATGGCTTTCGGTGAAACTCTCCGGAGACATGAAGTGAGGGCTCCCCGAGAAAGGGGCCTTTTCCCTTTCCCGAGCCGCGATACCGAAATCGAAGATCCTCACTCGTCCTTCGTCGGACATGAAATTCGCCGGTTTCACGTCGCGGTGTACGATCCCCTGGTCGTGGATCGCGGCGACCCGCGCGACGGTTTGCCACATGATCCGTATCAAGCCGTCCAGATCGGAATCCCTCTTGAATCCGTGATGGAGTTCCTCCTGCATACGCTCCAGATCGGCCCCTTGGAGGTGTTCCATGACCATGCAGAGTTTTCCGTTGATCGTTCCAAGTTTGATGACGTCCGGGCCGGTACCCGGTCGAAGCCCCCTTAAAATCTCGTACTCCCTCCTGAGCGCCTGTTCAAATAAGGGCGTAAGAGAGGATAGTCCTTCGGGGACGTCCACCATCTTGACGACCACGAACCGTGAGGACTGACGATCTTTACCGAGGCAAACCTTACTGCACCCTCCGCTCCCGATGGGTTCCCAGACCACGTATTCCGAGGAAAGGTCATCCGGATCCACCTCACGCCGGTTCAAGCGGGCAGGCCAGGCGCCGAGGAGCGAATTCAGAGGGACCTGAAGATCCAGCCCGCGGATCACGCCGGAGCCATCGGAATAGCTGCTGGCCTCGCGCTCGAATGTTTGGAGGGCGTTCTGAAAACGTTGGTTCTCCGCCGGGTTCAGACCAACGGCGCTGGGTTGATTGAGGCTATTACGGACACCCGAGACGACGGAGGTGAATGCCGCCACCGGGATGTGGGGAAGCCGCGTCAACTGACACAAAGGGGTCAGGACACCTATAGGTGCAGCATTGATGAATAAATAACTCATAAGGGCTCATTGTTGTTATCGGCGGAACTTTAAAAAAGTTGTTTCCTGAGGAAAGCGGGGGCGGAAAGGGCGGTTATTTCGAGAGCTTAGATGATGGATGTAATGAAGGGCGGTCTTTTCGAGGAGACGGAGTCCTGGGAGGCCTCATCGAATTCTTGGGGATACCAGTCGGACATGAGGTGCAGCACTTGACCTCGGCCATAGTCAAAACGAACGGCTAGCGGATCGGCCACGTCGATAGGCTCTTCCAGTTCAAAAAGCCTTCCCAGCCCGGAGAGGCGTGCCAAGACATGGACCCTTTGCGGGTCCGTAACGGCGATCGGGCAGGAACCACTCCGAACCCACCAGAAGACCCGAGACCCGTCATCAAGGAACAGACGGACCGCCGGATCGTCCATCGTGAACTGGGAGACGGTGACAAAATCACTCTTGTCAGCACTCAAGGCATTCTGCTGGCGGACGAGCGGCCTCCGCTCCTCGTCGAAGAAGACCTCCTGTAGGATATCGCGGACCATCCAATCGGTGGTCATCAGACGCCCCCCCGCCTTGACCCACTCTGCGATCCTCTGGGGAACACCAGGATTGAGAATCGCTCCACAATTCACGAAAAGATATTTGGCCCCGGCCAACAATGGATCGTTGATGCGATTGGATGAAACGAGCGTGGAGGACACGCCGAACTTATCGAGGACCCTCTCGATGTGATCATGGCCCCTCACCACGATGACCTGATCCCTAGAGATCGCGGAGGGGTGCGCATCCACAAGCAGTGGCGAAGAATTGACCGCATGCGTCAATCCTCTCACACCCGTAACCACAGGGAGTGTCGGAAAAAGCCGGGAGAGCAAGCCGCCGTTCAGGTTGGAAACCAGGGACACCATCCGCAACGCCTCCAGATTCCTCGAGAGGCCCTGGTATCGCTGTCGACCCAAAAAGGTTGCTAACCGGCTTTTCTTTTGATTGCTTGAATCTCTTCCCAATTCGAAGAATTCAGGCTGCGAAGATCGGAGAGCATTTCCGTGGCGTCGGGATAACGGTTGCGCCGTTCCTTCTGGAGGGCCTTCCTCACGATCTCGTCGAAGCCGTTCAAGAGTCCGCCCGGCAAGGCTTGAGCGAGCTCGGGACGATTATTCAGGAGCACGACGCTCGGCGGTTCCGGAATCGTGGTCATGATATTGCGGGCGATCTCGATGAACGAGGAACCCCGGAAAGGGACTTTTCCCGTCATCAATCCGTATAGAACGCCTCCCAGGGCGAACACGTCCCGGCCGAAACTGACGGCGTTGGCCTCGTTCCAGCTTTCCGGAGGCATGTAGTACGGCGTTCCCATCACCATCGTATGGTATTGGCCGACTCGGGAGGCGAGTCCAAAATCGATCACACGAACGAGCCGATGGCGGGACTTGAAGCTGTCCACGAACTTGAAATTTTCCGGCTTCACATCGCAGTGGACGATTTGGGCCCCGTGAAGACGCGCGACGGCTTCGACCGTCTGTTCGCTGATTTTGAGAAAGCGACGGAGGTCTTCGACATCTTGAAACCGACGCACGAAGTCCTGGTGCAAGTCGAAAAGGTCCTCTCCTTCCAAAAGCTCCATGACCAGACACAGATGGCCTTCGATCGTCCCCAACTCGAAGACTTTGGGACCCGCGCCCTCGGGGAGCATTTTTAAAATTTGATACTCTCGCTTCAGGGCGTCTTCGAAGACCACCCGTTCGGCCTCGCCCTCGGGCGTGTCGCGTTTACCCTCGGGAATTTCGACGACCTTGATGGCCACCAAAGTCCCGTCGTCCATGTGATTGCCGTGATAGATTTTGCTGAACCCGCCGATGCCGAACTCCCCCGTGATATCGTAGCGGCCCGTCACATCATCCGGGACATAGAGCCGCGCCGGCCAGGCCCGGACGAGAGAAGAAAAGGCGAACTCGATCTTGGAGCTCTTCACCTCACCGAACGCGTCGCTGTAACGGCTGACCGCCTGATCGAACCCCTGCAAGGCGTTGTGCACTTCCTGGCTCTCCGCAGGATTCAGCCCCAAACCTCCCGGCTGAGACAGCTGACGCCGAAGCTCTCCGATGACCGGCACCAAGTTCGCCACGGAAACGCGATCGGACTGCAGAGGCCCGCAAAAGGGGGCCAAGGCCGGGATCGGCGCCATTTGAAAGCGTAAGAAGCTCATTGTTGTAGGTAGGTCATCGTCCCAACAACGAAAAAGTTGCGTCTTCAGCGTTTTTCGAAAAGACCGAGGATCTCGGCTTGAAAGGACGGATTCTGTTCTAAACGTCCGACAAAACGGTCAAACCAGTAAAAGCCGAGGAAATGGCGTTGCCAGACGCGGTGCCTCCTCCGCTTGAGGGTGAGCGGCTGCAAGACCTCGTCGCGCAGGCGTGCGAGGTAACCGACCGCATCGATCTCGGAATCCCGAAGAGAGCGGGCCAACACGGTTGCGGACTTGAGCCCGAAATAAAGCCCGTCCTGCGAAAGAGGATTTACGAAGCCCGCGGCGTCGCCGATCAGGGTCCAATCCCTTCCAAAATGCGCCTTGCAGTCGATCTTCCGAAAGACGGGAAGATGGGCCACCGACCGCGCCGTTTCTGCGGACGGCTGGATCTCTAACATCTGATGGGAGATTTGATCCAACCTCTCCAAAAGGTTGCGGGCGTGAAGAAGGCGCGAGGTCGCCCAGAGCCTGACGACCGTTCCCTTCTCATGAGGCATGGCCCAAAAAAATCCGGGCAGCTCTCGGAGGAAACGGATGGTGCCCGTTCGGGAAGGACCCAGGATGTTCGGAACTTCATAGCTCACTTCGATCGTCATTTCGCCCGTCGTCACGGGAAGGCCGAACCCCCGGCGCACGGTGCTGCTGGCGCCGTCCCCGCCGACGATCAGGTCGAAGGCCTCCTCCGCATCTTTGGTACGCACGACCCAACGGCCGTCCTTCTTTTCGAATCCTTCGAACTTGGCGGCGCTGATTTCGATGCCTCGCTCCAAGACCTTCTCTTGGAGAAAATCGGTCACTTCCTCGCGCGAGGCCAATCGAAGAGGCCGCTGGCAGGGGACCAACGCCTCCTGTCCGTGCGGCGCGATCACGCGGATCGCATCGATCTCCCGCCACCCGGTAAACGAATCCATGTACGGCAAGTCGGACAGAGCCTCCGGCGCAAGCCCACCGCCGCGCGGACGCTCCCAGGGAGTCCTCGGATCAAAGACCTTCACCCGCCATCCGAGATGGGACAACAGAAGGCCCAGATAGAGCGATGAAGGACCGGTTCCTAAAATGGCGATCTCGGCGGTCATAGGGCTTAAGGCACGAAGGCGAAAACGCGTGCGGGCGCGCCGCTTCCGCCCTTGATCTTCAGGGGAGACACGACGATCGTGGCCCCCTGCGCGGGAAGCTTTTCGAGATTGGTGAGCGCTTCAATGGCGTACTTGTTCGTGTTCAAAATAATCTGATGCGCGCAGAAGTCCTTGCTCCGGCCCAAATCGATGCTCAGCGTGTCCGTTCCGATGGCCTTGACGGCGCGGCTATGAGCCAAATAATCCACGGTCGTGCAGGAAAATCCCGGCCAATGCGACACGCCGTTTTTATCGCGGTTCAAATACTCCTTGGGCTTGAACCACTTGGATTCCCAGCCCGTCCGGAGGATGACGATCGAGTCCTTCCGAATGGGTCCGTTCTTCAACTCCCATTTGCGCAATTCCGCGAGCGTCAGTTCATAGTCGGGGTTGATACGGGCCTCTTCGACCACGTTGATCACCACCGCCGATCCCACCAGATCCACAGGCAGGAGTTCATCCACGGATTTCTTCGCAGGCTCGAAGTGCCGCGGCGCATCGACATGGGTTCCGATGTGCTCCGGTGCGGAAAAACCGTAGGAGAGATAGCCGTCCGCATAGTCGGTCAATTTGGACAGGGTAAAGGGCGTGGCGTCGCTGAACTGAGGCATGCCCTTCTCGAGTCCGTGCGTGAGGTCGACCAGCTTTTCCTTGAAAAATTTGGGTCGCGCCTCGGCCGCGGAAGCGGCGAGCAGAAGGAGAGCGGTCAAAAAAGAGAGGACTCGTGTCATCCGGGAAAAAGAATACGGCGGGGCCGAAAAATCAAGGTGAATCCTCATGATCCAACTGTTGCTGCATCTGCTGTTGCATTTGTTGCAGGCGGGCCTTGTCGGCCTGTTCCTTGATCTTGGCGAGATTCACGAAGCTTGCGACGGAGACCGCCATGATGATGAAGAAAATGGGAATGACATAGACCGTGCCGATAATCCCCAGGGCCCGCAGCATGCCCCTCTGGCCGGTGTACCCTTCCGGCTTCAGATCGCTTTGCAACGCGATGAAACGGGCCGCGATCGGAGGATGGGACGAGAGCCAGGTGCCCAGGGTCATCCATCCGGTGTTTAAGTCCTCCACCTGGCGGCTCATCGATTTCAGGTTGATCTTCGGCCCCCGTTCGGCGCCGGCCGCGAGGATCGCGAGTCCCCTCATGCCGCCCTCGGAGTTTCCGCAATAGGCCATGCCGTAACGATCGCTCGTATACTCCCGCGCGCGGGAGAGCGCCGAGCCTAAGAAAGGCACCATCAAACCCGGGAGCATGAACCAATGCCAGCGCAGGTGGCCTTCCTTGATATGCCCCAACTCATGCGCGATGATCATGTCGCGCGCCGCCGTGTTGTCGCCGCAGGCCTCGATCAGGTTCGAATAGAGGACCACGAATTGCGTCTTGAAGAACTTGGTGGCGAAGGCGTTGAGCACGCCGCCCGCCTGCACGAGATAAGTCTCCGGCATTTTTTCGAATCCCATCTGCTTCGCAATCCGTTCGACCGCCTGATAGAGGTCGGGGAGCTGGTCGGGCCCGAGACGGACGCCGTTGCCGCGGACGTGGGAGATCATGATCACGTGGCCCACGAAAAAGATGAGCCCGAAAATGGCGACGTAGATGAGCCCAAAGATCGTAATGGCCAGAGACAGCCAGACCATTCCCGAGAAAAACAGGACCAAGGCGAGCAGCATCTTCTCGGTGGACCAAGGTTCGACTTTGATCGCCGCAGCCGGCGTTTGTGGAATCGGCATAGACCCTCCTGTCGGATCTCCCCTTCTACCCTTTTAAGGACGGCGTGGCAAATTTTCCATTAAGGACACCCCATCCAATCCACGCACCGGTTCAAGTCCCTCTTCATCTCGTCGGCGGGAAGGCGGATGCGGCGGCCATGGCCCGGCAGGACCCATTCGAAGTGGTAATCCAACAGACGTCTCATCGAATCGCGCTGGGTCTTCCAGTCGTACCAACAGGCGTTGCGGAAGGCGTAGAGATGTTGCGTCTCCTCATTCCAGGCCAGGTGATCTCCCGCAAAAAGAAACCGGTCGCGATAAAGAAGACAGGCGGATCCCCGCGTGTGTCCCGGCGTCGGAATGACGACCCGATCTTTGTCGATCCGCAGGGGCTCTGTTCCGATGACCTTTCGCTCGATCGCCCCCTTCGCCCGGTCGGCGTCGGCTTCGTGGAGGATCCGATCACAGCCGAAATGGTCGCGAAATTTTTGATGATCGGCGATGTCGTCCCCGTGCGTGAGAAAAAGAAGGCGGACGCCTCCCATTTCTTCTAACCGTTTCACCAACGGCCCGGCAAAACGCGGCGAATCGATCAGGATGTTTCCCTCCGGGCGAAGGATCAAGTAACTCGCGGCGCCGAAGCTCGACTCCGCGTGGTAGCCACAATGGAAGACGTTGTCGTCAATCCGATCCGGAAAGGCCGCGAGGATCGGGGCCATATCGTGCCTTTCGACGGTGCCGATGGAGGCGGTGGGACACGCCACCAGGGCCATCAGCGCCTGCTCCCTCTCTTCTTCATTTACGGGCTGATGAAAGACGCGGGATCGGTCGTTCGATTCGTTAAAAACGGCGGGCGCCATCCAGCGGCAGGTATCGCAGTCGATACAGGTCGAATCGACGTAGAAATCCCCGGAAACGTTGGCGGCCAATCGTTTCTTCAAAGAGGCCATGCCCCCAAAATACCAGACCCGGCATTTTCAGCGCAAGACGGCCCCTTTTGCCCGCTGGTGAAGGTTGTGTTTTGACCGCTTTTCGCTATGATCCCCGCGTGGCCGCCCTTCGAAGAACCTTGAAGACCATCCGAAACGCCAAGCGCGTCGGCTTTCAGTGGCGGGATTGGGAGGGCCCGCTTCGAAAGGTCAAGGAAGAGCTGCGGGAACTGGAGGAGGAGATCCGAAAGCGCGGCAAGAATAAGGCGCGCCTCTCCGAAGAAATCGGCGACCTCCTTTTTTCGGTCTGCAACCTGGCCACTCTCTTGGATCTGAACCCGGAAAAATCCCTGAATGCGACTTTGGACAAATTCCAATTCCGCTTCGCCTTCATCGAAAACGAATTACGGAAAAGAGGCAAGCGTCCTCGTCAATCAAGCCTGAGAGAGATGAGCGCCTTGTGGCGGAAGTCGAAAATTTGAACGGATGGCCATCAAATGCGGGAGAGCGGCCGAAGCTTCGGCGCCAAGGCGAAGTTGAGTTGGACGAGAACGATAAAGGCGATGCTCCAATAGGTATTGATCAGGCACAGCAGGGCGCCGAAGGCGTATAAGGCTTGTCCGACCAGGACGCGCCGCCGTATGGCCTCATGAATCTCGACCGACGCCCCCTCCTTTAAGAGACCCGCCCGTACGGCATACTGCCAACTGGCGTAGAGCAATGTCCCGAGGAGAGCCAGGTTCACCCAATAGATCAGAACCGCCAGTCGAAAGGTGATGTGCTCCGCCAAAAGGGACGTTGAGAACGGCATGAGGGAGACCGAGGAGAGAAAGGCCAGATTGATCCAGGTCGAATGG
>CAZWYB010000014.1:6489-22394 GCA_964637745.1 uncultured Pseudomonadota bacterium | reverse complement strand
GGAAATTTTTTGACTATGCCGTCGACGTACTTGTTCAAGCGGTCGGCCGCCTTCTTTTGTTCGGCCTCCTTGATCTTCTTCCAGTTGCTCAAATAGTGGAGACGACAGTAATCTTTCGTCGTCTGGGCATTCTTGCAGCCCGGCTCAATACAAATCTTGATCTTCATGGCGACCGCCGCTTCCATCTATCAGTTGTAAACTCTTTTACGCCTTTTTCAACAATATTTCCGAGCCCTTTGACGCATTGCATGCATTTTGAAAGGAATCTTCCCTGAGTGCGATCTCCAAAAATCCGGAGCTTCCGAAGATCGCACCGGGTTTTCCTGCCGGAATTTCGGAATAGGTTCGATAAAAGGGGATCTTTTTGCCCTTCCATACGACGTCGGAATGACGCCCTCCTTTTAAATGGCTCCGGTGGATGTTGCTGAAGGCGTTTCCGAACTTGTCGAAAAAGAGGATCCTGCCTTTCCACGCCGCCTCGCCGGAAACGACTTCGAAATCGGGCAAACGCTTCATGTCGCTCCGCCTCTTCCCCAACTTCGACGGCGAAACCCCGCGCGACAAATGGGCGGCCACGGGTCCGAAGAGATCTCTTCCATGAAACGTGAAACTGACGTCGTCCCGCCAGTACTTCTTTTCCGTCAGTTCGTAGATCGCCTCCACGGGGTCCCGAAACGAAACGAGTGTGAAGAGGCCGTTGTCGGGACCCACGAAGAAATGGTCCTTCGTGACCACCAAGATCGGCCGACGCGCGCTGCCGACACCCGGATCCACGACGGCCAAATGCACGGTGCCCTTGGGAAAGAAAGGAAAGGCGCAACCCAGATGAAAGGCGCCGATGACGATGTCGTAGCATGGGATCTCGTTGGAGAGATCGATGAGGCGGGCGCCGGGATTGACGGAAAGGATTGCGCCCTTGACGGCGCCGACGTAGCCGTCGGCCGTCCCGAAGTCGGTTGTCATCGTGATGATGGGGTTAGACACGACCGCCTCCTTCTCCGCCCGGGCCCGACGCCTTGCTCAGCGCCTCTTCGAATTTCCTCTTCTTTTCCGTATTCACGCGTCGCTCCTCCTCGATCTCCGCACGCAGCTCGGGCGACATCGCCTCGAGAATTTTCTGTTTGACGCGCTTGGAATCCTGACGGCGGTACCAAATCAGGATGACGATCAGAGCGACTAAAAGCACCACGAAGAGGACGATATCATGAGTCGAATCCATGGGCGGATCTTATCCTAAAACCTCGGGGGATGCCATCCGGGCGTGGGCTCCTCCTCCAAGACTTGGAGAAGAACGTCGTGGATTTTCTTCAACCGGCCCTCGGACGTAATCTTGTGCCCGAAGATATCCCGCACGTAAAAGGTGTCGGCCACCTGGTCGATCTTGGTGGAGATCTTGGAAACATCCACATAGAGTCCAAGCGCCGAAAGGATCGAGGTGATCTGATACAGGAGACCGACTCGGTCCTGTGTGTAGACGTCGATGACCGTGTAATACGCCGACACGTCGTTGTCGATGTCAACGCGCGACGGAAGCACCTGCGCGACCTTCTTCTTGAAGAGCGAGGGGCGGAATTTTTCCGCAACGAGCGTTTCGATGGGCACGCGCCGTTCCAAGACGTCGCGCAGATCCTTCTCCACGCGGCCCCATTTCTCCGGATCGTTGATGGGCTTGCCCTCGTGATCGGCCACTTTGAAGGTCTGAAGGCCGTGGCCGCGGTTCGTGAGGTTTAACTGCGCCTCGATGATGTTGATGGTGTGGGCGGCGAAGAGCCCCGTCATGCGTGAGAAGAGGCCGACGCTCTCCCACGTGAGCAGAGTGACCTCGTTGAGTCCTTCCTTCTCCAACACCCTCCACTCGAAGACGATCGGATCCCCCTCGAATCTTTCCCAGAGCTTGATGTGCCGCACGATCGTCGACGGCGGCGTCGCCAGAAGATACCGCGGCGCCATCATCGAAAAGAATTCGCGGCACTTTTTCTTGTCCTCGTCTGCGGAAAACTGGGTCAACGTCTCTTCCAGGACCTTCGCGACCAACGTCGTCGCCCTCTCCTTGGTAAACGAACCCGTCTGGATCACATCCCTCGTCTTGACGTAGAGATATTCGAGGAGGGACGCCTTCCAATCCGTCATCGCATCCGGATTTGCCGCCTTCACGTCGCAGAAAGTCAGGATGTAGAGCATGTTCAAAAGCTCCAGATTCGGCATCGTCCGCGCAAACTGGATGATCAGGTTCTGCTCCTCAAGATCGCGCCGAAAGGCCACATGGGTCATGATGAGATGGCTGCGCTCGAGAAACTCCAAGGCGTCCTGGTCGGCGGCGGAAAACCCCAGCCTCTTGGCGGATTCATGGATGATCGGGGCGCCCCTCTCGACGTGCCCCTTCCCCTCGCCCTTACCGATGTCGTGGTAGAGAACGGCGAACGAGAGCAGCGCCCGTCGTTCGGGCACCGTCACGTCGGCGAGGATCTGCGTCAAGGTTGGGTGGCGCTCGGCGTAATCGCCTTGCGCAAGCTTTCCCAACTTACCCACGGCGAACAGCGAATGCACGTCCACCGTGTAGACGTGATAAAGATTATGCTGGACGCGAAAACGGAGTTTTCCAAACTCCGGTAGGAAGGCCCCTAAAACGCCCAGATCGTTCATCTCCCCCAGCATCTTGCCCAGGCCGATGGGCTCGGTCAGCATTTCCCGGAAAAAGGCCGTGGCCTCGGAGTTCGTCCGGAATTCGTCCGGCATCGAGAGGGCGGCTTTCTCCAAACGCTCCTTGGCAACATCGTCGATCTCGACCTGCAGGCGTCGAGAGAGCTCGAAGAGTTTGAGAAAGTAGATCGGTTCACGATCGAGCAGGTCCGGCGTGGCCGGGGTGATGCGGCCATCCACCACGCGGCAATGGGGATCCTTGAGGGGAATCTTCGGAGGCGGAAAGAGCTCGGGCTCCTTCCGATTGATCCGTCGGATCGCCTTTTCGGAGACCACATGGACGTCCGCAGCGTAGGTGTAATATTTCTGCATGAAGAGCTCGACGCCCAAAAACTGCGCCGTATTCTCGTAGCCGAAGACCCGGGCGATCGGTTCTTGGTATTCCACCGCCAATTGATCGGTGCGGCGCTTGGTCCTCAAGTGCAACTCGTTCCGGAGGCGCCAGAGAAACCGAAGGGCCTCCCACAAGGTACGGAATTCCTCCTCGGTCAGATAACCGCGCGTCACCAACTCCTGCGGATCGCGAATGCGGTCGTAGACCCGGGCCAACCAATAGATGGTGTGGTAATCCCGCAGCCCTCCCTCGCCCTCCTTCAGGTTCGGCTCCAGGAGATAGATCGACCCCCCGTATTTTTCCTGGCGTTCCTTGTTCTCCGCAATCTTCCTCTGCAGAAACTTTTCGCGGTTCTTGGCCGATGAAAAATATTTCTCCAACATCTTCTGCAGCTCATTCGCCACTTCCTCGTCGCCTACGATGAATCGGGCGTCGAGAAGGGACGTCAAGATGGTCAGGTCCTGCTCCATCAGTTGACGGCAATCCTTCACCGTCCGGACGGCGAAACCGACCTCGAGCCCCGAATCCCACAAAGGCTGCAGGACGCGTTCGTTCAGGAGCTTGATAAAGGTCTGGGCCTTTCCCTCGTATAAAAGGAGAATATCGATGTCGGAATGAAGGCAAAGCTCGCGGCGCCCGTATCCCCCCTGGCTCAAAACGCTGATCTGGAACGAATCCTTGCCGCCCTCGCGGGCGTAGACCTTCTGTGCGAGTTTGTAGAGGGACGCGATGAGCTTGTCGATCGCCGCAGACCGGTACTGGATCAGACGAACGGGATCCTCCTCGGTCTCGTGCATCGTCGCCAGGCGCCCCTGGACGCCTTCCATGTAGTTCTTCACCGAAGACACCAGGTTGTCTTCGTCCAAGGCGATGATGAAGGCCGTCACTTCTCCGGTCACAGATCGCCTCCCGCCTCCGTCGATTTTTTCCAATAGAGCGCAACGGCGTCCGCGATGGCATTCGCCATGTCCTTTTGAAAGAGGGGCTTCGTGAGACGACGTCCTTCGACGGGGTTCGTCACGAATCCGGTCTCGATCAAGAGGCTCGGGCACTTGGCGCCGACCAGCACATAGAATAAAGCCGTCTTGATCCCCACGTCCTGAACCTTGTGCTTCTTGACCAAACGCTTTTCAAAAGAGCCCTTCACACTCTTCGCCAACTCCGACGATTCCTCCGTGGCCGCCGTCTGCAAAAGATCCGAGACGATCGCCTCGATCTCCTTCTCCTGCTTCGGCGCCCCGGCGTTCTCACGCGAAGCCAGTCTTCGGGAAGCCTGATCGGTCGCCTTGTTCAGATAATAGATCTCGATGCCCTGGGCCTTGGTGTTGGTTGAGGCGTTCGCATGGATCGAAATGAAAAAATCGGCGTGACGACGGTTCGCGATCCGGTCCCGCTCGCCCAAAGTGATGAACGTGTCATTCGCGCGCGTGAAGTAGACCTTGGCGCCCAATTTTTGTTTGAGGCTCACGGCTAGCTGCTTTGCGATCGCCAGAATGACGTCTTTCTCTCGGACCTTGCCTCTGAGGCCACTGGCACCAGGGTCTTTCCCTCCGTGACCCGGGTCTATTACAATGATGGGGATTGACCTACGGCTCTCGCCTTCGGTCACTTCCTCATCCACCCTCTTTTGCGGGTTCCCGGATTCGGTCGCCGCTCTCCCCCCATCACCCCCCATCTGAGTTCCCGCGGTTTCACCGCTCCCTACGCCGGGGGACCCGGCTTCGGTCGCTTTTTCTTCGGTTGAAGCTTCCTTTGGTGCTTCCTTCGCCTTTTCTGCCGCCGCGGGTGCGGCCGGAGCTGCCGGTTTCGGGGGTTCCCGGCCGTATTGGGCCCTCACCTCTTCCTTCAGCTTTCGGATCTGTTCGTGGATGTCGTCAGGATCGTTGCTTGCAGCGGCAGTTGAGGAAGATGCCACCGGTTCTTGTTCCGACGCTTTGTCGGCCGTCTCTTCTTTGGGCTCCGGTTTTTTCTCCACCTTCTCTACTTTTTTCGATTCCTTTTTCCTTTCCTTCTTAGACGACTTTTCCGGCGGCATGTTCTTGATCACATACTCGATGCCGTTCATGTGGGCGTAGATGCTCCCGGGCGCCCAGGAGACGCAGAGAAGAAATCCAATGGAAAGAAATAGGAGAAAGCAGCGTTCCATCCCGATGCCCCTCTGTTAAAGGGTTCGTAGATAGATGTCCATACCTCTGATCAACCCAAGACCACCAAAAAAGGACGATGAGACGGGCACGCCAAGTTGAAAAACGTTTGATTCGATTAGCGGCTCATCTTGATCTTACCACACGCAGAGGCGATCAAAAGTATAGCGGCGACGCAACCCCCACACATATAAAGAGCTACATTCAGAATTTGCTCGATCATCGGATTCATAATTACCCCTTTGTTACGTTATTGGTTTGACAGCCGATGGATCAGTTATCGGAGGGAGCAATCCGGGATCTTGCGAAAGTTGCGGTTTCGGCGAGGAAAGTGTTCCTAAGGAGGAACAGTTCGTCGATGGGAGCCAAAAAAACTTAGTCTCAATGAAGTCTTAGAGCCTTATAATACCTTCCTGAGACCGCCAAGGTATGCTATTAAATCATCGTGAACTCGATCTTCGGGTACATGGACTTTCGACTCTTCCTGAAAGAGCGGCTCCAACAAATCCAAGACAAGAATCCGAACTTTTCCCATCGCGCTTTCAACCGCATGGCGGGCATCAAGTCACCGGGATTCTTAAAACTCGTCCTCGAAGGGAAACGGCAACTAACCGACGCCACGATCCGAAGCATCGCCAGGGGATTCAAGCTGAACCAGCAGGAGACAAATTATTTTACGTCGCTCGTGAAATTTAATCAGTCGGAAACTGAGGAAGAAAAGGACATGCGATTTAAGGAACTCTCGCAGAACAAGCAGTTCAAGGCGGCCAAGCCCATGACGGCGGCGCAATACCAGCTTTTTTCCCACTGGTACTACGTGGCGATTTTGGAGCTCGTGAGACTGGAAATCCCGGGAGCCAAGAATGTCGAATGGCTACACTACATCATCCAGCCCGAGGTCGAATTGAAGAATCTCAAGACAGCAGTGAAGGATCTAAAGCAATTGGGCCTCCTCAAGGAGGACAAGTCGGGGCGATTGGATTCCACCGAGGCGATGCTGACGACGGACGAAGCGGTGGCGTCGCTCTCTGTCGCGAATTTCCATCACCAGATGAGTGGGCTCGCCTCGCGCGTCGTCATGACGGAGCCGGCCGACAAGCGCGAGTTTTCGGCTTTGACCATAGCCCTCTCACCCAAGGCGATGGAAATCGCCCGGCAGGAGATCCAAAACTTCAACAAAAAGCTCCATTCGATGCTCGAACAAGAGACGACGGAGCGAAAGACGCTCGTAGCCCATATCAATTTGCAACTCTTTCAACTCAGCAAGGGGACTCCATGAAGACGGCAAGGAGATTTGGAGCTCTTGTTTTTCTTGGTTTGGCGGCGTCGATGATGCAGTCGTCGGGATGCAACACGAATCCGTCTCCCGGAGTTTCAGCGGGGAACCCAACGTCAATTCCAGTGCCTACGCCAGCACCACCAGCATCACCGGCGCCTGTGGTACCGACACCGACGCCACCGGCAACCGTCATGCCCGCCCTTTTTATTCCTCAGGATTCCAAAGAGGTTTACAACGCGAACTTCATCGATGCACTCACGGTCTCGGTTGAGCAGCGCCAGGCCTCCGACAAGACGACAGTGATCGAGACAAAATCCGTTCCTTACACGCAAAACAATGTGACAAATCAGGTCAACTTTAACGCCTCGTTTACGAACGGCCAAAGCATCAAAGTGACGGCCCGTTTCGATCCCTCAGCCGGAGGCTCCGTCACCGCCGCCTTCCTGCAATTGAACGGGACGGGGACTCCTACCTGCATCATTCCTTCGGGAAGCTCAACGAACGTTTGCCAGGCGCTGATCGTCCAGACTTCCTTTCAGATCAAGACGTTTCCGAACGACACGCTAATCGCCCGTTTCCTCGATGCCAGCACGGTGAGCATCGACTACACGGGGAAACCTCCCCAAACGTCCGAAACGAAAACGCTCACGTACACGCTCACGGGAAACACATTGAACTTCGGAAACACCTTCGCTTCTTCTGGAAGGACGGTCACGGTCACGGCGACGGTCGACGCCACGGGCCACACAACGGCGGCCAGCATGACTCAGGATGGGGCGCCGTTCAACACCTGCACCCTCTTCGCACCGGACAACTGGAGTTGTCAGCCTTAAAAGGAAGTGAATCTTCAAGAAATAAAGTTTATTTAGCTTTTCCGATATTAACGTTTTTATCAAAATGAGAAACCTTATCATTTTGAGAAGTTCTGCAAACTCCATCATATAAAAAAAGACTTTAAAATCAAATAAGTGCCTTTTTGGGCCCTCGCTCGATTTGGCATTAAAATTGCTTATTTTAAAGAAATGGAGGTTAGTGATCGATGAAAATCGCAGGCCGCACAGCCATGCTCTTTCTGGGGGCCTTTCTCGCAGGAGGACTGGCTACGGCGGGGATGATCCTCGGAATTCAAAAAGGCTACCGATCGCTGGCTGAGCTTCGTCCTCGATCGACCGCCTCGACGACGGGGCAAACGACCATCCGAGCTCCTTCGTTCGCGTCCGACAGTGACGGCGCTGTGAGCGCCGCCGGCGCCCCCTTGCCGACCGAATCGGAAAGGTCTTTCGAATCGGCTCCTCGGGCACTGGACAGGCCGAATTTCAACGGCCCCACGGCAGACAGGGGAGAAGCGACGGTGCGGGCGCCGATTGTGCCGTTCATTCCTTCGAGACGGCCTTTTGTCCGCAATGATTTCGTTCCGGACCTAGCGCAAAACGACGCACCGGCTCCGACGACCGCCGCTCCGACCTTCTCCACGGTCTCCATGGTTCTTCCACAAGGCGGCATTGCAAGCGCTCCGGCCAGATCCCTTCCCCCGGTCTCAAGGCCTCTTTCCCAGACCGTCGCCGCGGCGCCCTCGTCATCGCCGTCGATATCCCCACCGTCGAGCGTGTCACCTCCTCCCCCTGTAACCAATAGTCCCGCGCAACGTCCCATCGCCGCAGTGGAGCCCGTTCCTCAGACCCCTTCGCCGGAGGCCGCAAAAACGATTGCCTCGCCGTTGCCACCCGGACCATCCGCCCCATCCAAACCGACGGCATCACAGGCGACATCGGCCGATCCTCCTAAGGCCGCCCTTCAAAAATCCATCGTCGTCGCCACCAACCTCGGACCCGGAGGGACATTCGGATCCAACACGGATCCGGCCGGAATTCATGCCGATCTCGAAGGGATTGCAGCAAGCTATAAGGCCGGTCTCAAGGCTTACAGCCTCGTTTCGGAGAAAGGGTCCTCGCTTTCCTGCGGCGAAACGCTCCGGCCGAATCATTCCGGAAATATCATCGGAGCGATTGCACCCCAACTCGATTCCGGACTGCCTCCGGTCTCGCTTTTGATCATCGATCTCGGCTCTTCGCCTCAAACGGTCCCATGCGATTCCGATCAGTTGTCGGGACTCAGCTCAGGCGTTCAAACCGTTTCCTTGAAAAATAATCAGTCTTGGTCGCTTAAACCAACGACGGCCGCTGGAAATTATATCGCCCTCTTTCTTGCCGGACCGGACGACCTCACCGACTCAGATCTCTTTCCGAAAAACGATCCCGTGAATCTGGCGAATTTGGGGGCTTATCTTCCTTATCTCGGAACCTTCCGATACGAACCGCTTCTTAAGGTCGATGAGAAGCAAAATGCGGATACGAAAACGGAGATCAAATAAGAAGACGCCTTAAAAAAGGCTCCCCTGTCCTTCCTCTTTCTTCCGTTTCTTGGCGATACGCGGAGCCCCTTCCGGTTCAAGTTCACCTTGCTCGAGATTTTTCAGAACCTCTTTGGAGCGTTCAATCACTTCGGCGGGAAGTCCCGCCAGCTTGGCGACATGGATGCCGTAGCTGTGGCTCATCCCGCCGGGTACGAGACGATACATGAAGACGATATCGCCGCCGTCCTCTTTCACGGAAACGTTGTAGTTCTTGATTCCCGGCCGCGTGAGGGCCAAATCGATCAGCTCATGATAGTGCGTCGCGAAGAGCGTGCGAGCCTTGATCTTGTCGTGGAGATATTCGGCAACCGCCCAGGCGATGGAAATGCCGTCGAAGGTGGACGTTCCGCGTCCGATCTCATCCAGTAAAACCAGGCTTCGTTCCGTCGCATGATGAAGGATGTTGGCCGTCTCGCACATCTCCACCATGAAGGTGCTTTCCCCGCGCGCCAGGCGGTCGGACGCCCCCACACGCGTGAAGATCTGGTCGACGATGCCGATATGAGCTTCTTCCGCCGGGACGAACGAACCCACTTGCGCCATCAGGACGATCACTCCCGCCTGACGAATCACCGTCGACTTGCCCGCCATGTTGGGCCCGGTAATCATCAGAAAACGACTGCCGGCGACATCCATAAAGAGATCGTTCGGGACATAACTTCCCGCCGGAATATTTTTTTCGACCAAGGGGTGCCTCCCCTGCTTGATCGTCAAGACGCCGGAATCTTCGATCACCGGACGAATGGTCTTGTTCTCTCGCGCATAGGCACCGAGGCTTAGGAGGGCATCCAAACGCCCCACGAAACCCGCCTGAGCCTGCAGGGCGGGCACTTCCGCCAAGGCCTTCCTCCGAAGGTCCGAAAAAATCTCATACTCGATCGCCCGAATCTTCTCCTCCGCTCCGAGGATCTTGTCCTCGAATTCCTTCAACTCCGGCGTGATGAAGCGCTCGGCGTTCGTGAGCGTCTGCTTGCGGATGAAATCTACCGGGACCTTGGCAAGATGAGCGGTCGTAACCTCCAGATAGTAGCCGAAGACGCGGTTGTAATGGACTTTAAGCGATGGGATGCCCGTCCTCTTCCGCTCTCGGTCTTCCATCGCGGCGATCGCCGCCTTGGCGTTCCCTCGAAGCGAACGCAGCTCATCGAGCTCAACGCGCACGCCGTCGCGGATGAGGCCTCCCTCGCGCACGGCCAAGGGTGGTTCCTCGACGAGCGTCGCCTCGATCGCCTGCAAGAGGTCCGGAAAGAAATTCCATCCGCCGGCGATGTCGTGGAATTCGGCCGTTTGAAATTCCCCCAAGAAAGGCTTCAACTGCTTCAAGTGTTGGAGGGTCTCCGCCAATCCCTTTAAGTCGCGAGCATGGGCGGTCCCGAGCGAGAGACGGCTGTTGATCCGCTCCAAATCGTAAATGCCCTGGAGGGTCTTTTTCAGGACGTCATGCAGGGCGGGGCGTCTCAGGATCTCTTCCACCGCATCCAGTCTCTTTTCGATTTCGGCCTTTTTCAAAAGCGGTGCGTGAAACCATTCGCGCAGCCGGCGTCGGCCCATGGCGGTTTGAGTCTGGTCCATCAGAACGATCACCTCGTCCAGAGTCAGATTCCGGCGCGACTCCTCGTTCAAGATCATCGCCTCCGAACGCTCGTAACGGCGGAGACTGGTTACATGCGAGAGCTGACCGACCTTTTGCGTCTCCTTCACATAATGGAGGGCCGCCCCGGCGGCAATCACGGCCGCCGGGATGTTTTCGCAGTTGAAGCCCGAAAGGGTCGCAACACCGAATTGGTCTTGTAAAAGCCTTCGGGCGAAGGCTTCCTCCCAAACCCATGCGGGAAGACGGCTGAGACAAGCCCCGTCCGTCACGTCCCACTCGCCGAACTCCGGGGCCCCTTCCCGAACAAGGATTTCTTTGGGATCCAAACGCCCGATTTCGTCTTGGAGCGATCGGAGATCGCCTGTAACCTCCGTCACCCGGAAGTCGCCGGTGGCGATGTCCAAAACGGCGATGCCCCAAACGTTCTCGCTTCGATGAACGGCGGCGAGCGTCCGGCCTTCCGCGGCCTTGGGCTCATCGATCCCTTCCAAAGGTCCCGCGAGCCCCGGCGTCACGACACGCGTCACCTCCCGCTTCACCACGCCCTTCGCCGTCTTCGGATCTTCGACCTGATCGCAAATCGCGACCTTGAATCCCTTTTCGATCAATTTTTGAAGATAGGGCTGAACCGAATGATACGGCACGCCGCACAGTGGGACGGGATTGGGATCATTTTTGTTGCGCGAGGTCAGGACGATGTCCAAGGCCTTGGAGGCCGTGATCGCGTCGTCATAGAACATCTCGTAGAAATCGCCGATGCGGTAGAAGAGGATGGCGTCTTGATGGCACGCCTTCACCTCCCGGTACTGGCGAAGCATGGGAGTTTCGGCAGAGGTATCCGCCTTCTCGGTCATGGCCATGACCGGGAATTAGCAAGTCTGGGGAAATCCTCAAGCGTGATGTTCGCCGGCGACGATGGCAGCCCCGGCAAGACCTGTCTTTTCGATTGTCTTCCGAGTCAAACGGGGTGCCCTAGGACGGGATCGACTCACCGTATGTCTCTTCGCTTTCGTGCGCGCCGGACGGTTGGATCGACGGGCGGTTGCGGCGACGTGTCTCGTCACAGGTGAATGGTGTATGGGCCTTTCATAAGTCTCTTGTCCCGTCGCCTTCATGACCCATGCCGGGGCCGGCTTTCCAAAAAAGGCAAAGATTGCGGAGATAAAGACAGCCAGCATATAGAGAAAATAGTTCTTGGTTTGGTTGGTTCTTGCCATAGACAGGCCCTCCCCACAGGACAATTATGCAAGAACAGTGCTAGGCCGTCCTTTAGAAGGTTGATTAACCTATCCTATTGAAAAATAATAAGACTCCGCCTTTTTCCGAGTCTGCGGCCGTAACAAATCATCGGATTTATTATCAATCTGAAAGACAAAGAGCCATTTTTTTGACGGTTCCTGCCAATCGCAACGGAAATTACGAGATTTATATGATGAGCACCGATAAACCCGAAGTTCTCAGCAATCGCTCGGTGAATCTGACCAATAGCCCCGACAAGGATGAAGTCTTCGCGGCCTGTTTTCCGAATTATCGTTGTGAAGTGTCACTTTCCCGTTTGGCATTCTTGGTTTTGGCAGGCCATGGTGACCAGATTCCTGAGCTCTTGATACATCCCCTCATTAAAGACGTAATCGCAAGTCTCCATGGCCTTTCTGACGGGGTCATTTGAAGCGAGGTAGATATTAGAAATAACGCAATTGAAATAAATACTTTCGCAAACTGATTTGGCTTTTACACATACAGTGCTTGAATTTTCAGGTCCTGAGCAGATTATTTTAGAATGATTTTCAACGTCGTTCACGTCTTCTGGATGGAAGTGCGATAATTCGGGCCTATTGGTTGGTACTTTTTTCATTTCTTTCATTTGAGCCAAAGCCGAATGGAAAAGGAAAACGCAGAAAACAAACACAACAGCCCTAAATTTCCCTTTAAAACAATTCATTATGAAGCTTCTCATATCGACATTGGGTATTTTCACCATAATTTCCTCTCTCCTTATTCCTGCCGATAGCGGCCCGAATCGGATTTAAAATCGTACTGTTTAATCGAGTCGGGTGCGGGGGTGTCACCTTTGTGGGGATTGCTGATTTTGACCGTCGCGCCGTGGTAGCGCTTCAGAACGATGGAGTTATTCGCATGGCCCGCGACGACGATGTCGGAGTCGGGTTGCACCGCCAGGGCAGTGATGTCCTCGTCGTCCATAAAGACCTTCCCTTGGTCTCCAAATGAGGTGTCGAGGGTGCCATCCGAGTTTAATCGCTCGAGGAGGGAAAGACTTTTTTCGAAACCGATAAGATTAGAGAAACGATCGAGAAAGGCTGTGGAGTCATCGGAAAGCGCGCGGCGTTTAGGCAGATTCAAGCCATGAAACGGTTCCAAGATGTGATTGGCCGTAAGTATCATCTTATCCCCTTGTAGTGTTATAGATGGGGAGTCGAACGAATTGTTTCTTGGGTCGTAGGTGAACTTTGTCGCGATCTCACTATTACTGATGCCATCGCTATTATAGCGAGTCACTATGACATCGTCGGAATTTATTCCCTTATTATCGTTAACGCGGATGCTTGTGTGAATAATCTTCCCGTCTCTCTGAAGAACCATTGAGGAAAACCTTTGCCCCGGCTCGTTGGTCACTACGCCAGTGCCGCCAAAAGAAGTATCAAGGCTTCCATCGACGTTATATCTGGCAAGAACAATTACACCGGAAGAAGATGAGAATTCTTCCCCTCCTGCGATCATTTTGCCGTCATCTTGAATGGACAAAGAGATAGCGGCGCTACCGACGGTATTTGGGAAATCGGTGATCACTCTTCCGCTTTTATCCGTGCCAAATGTGGTATCGAGGCTACCATCGGAATTCAGCCTCTCCAAGGCAAAGGATGATGGCGGCGCCATTCCCGCGAGCACTATTTTCCCATCGGATTGGATTTTTAATGATAACGGAACAATGGTGTCATAAGCAGAGGTCACGAAATTGCCGCCACTGCCAAAGCCATAATCCGGGCCTCCATCTTCATTGAATCGAAAACAAATGATCTTCGAATATGTCGGCATGATTGAGCGTGTTACCGCCACAATCTTACCGTCGTTTTGTAAGGCCATGAGGCTGCTTGGCTGGGCGTAGAATATGGAGCCATCATTAATCTTAATCATCCCGCCGGAACCAAAAGAGGTGTCGAGACTACCGTCATGATTGTATTGTACGATCAGGGATGAAATGGAGAGATTTAGTGATGAAGATGAAATAGACGGATTTAATATAGTATCGTCATAAGAACTACTCGCAATAATCATCTTCCCGTTGGGACGGATAATCATTCCTACGCCTACAACTTCATGTCTCTCGCTATCCGTCATCACCTTCCCATCCGTTCCAACAGACCGATCGAGATCTCCGGCATTCCAGCCGAAGGTGTTTGTCATGGAGAAGGATGAAGGTGTCGAGGGGATCTTGCGACGAACAACATTTACCCAAGGACTTTCTTTGAATTGGGAGTAAGCGGGTATTCCGGACAGGCAGTAAAGGGGAATGAGAAAAAGCAGCCGTCGAAATTTCATAGTATTGCCTCCTTGTGAAATTAAAACTTATGCAAATCCCTTGCCATTTTTACTATTGAATTAAATTTTTAACCATTTGTAAATAAATTAGATTTTTTAAATAACTGCTATAAAAATTATCATTATGATAATTTTATCAATTTTATTCTCAAGTTGATAAAGTTTTCTGAGAAACGACACCTGGCAGCCCCCTTTCGAGGTCTGCCAGTTTGGTTGTGGCGGTCTTGCCCCCAACACTGGAGAGTAACAATCACTCAATTATGGAGCGACACAGTCGCGAGTATCATCGCTGCAGGTCCATCCGGTGCCGTGATGAGCGACGCAAGCGTCATCGCTACTGCAATAATCAACACCGTCCACCCAAGCATCGCAAGTCCCTTCCCACTTAGGTGCTACCGCCCCTTTGCAGTTATAACCGTTGGGGCAACTATTACTATTGTGGTCCGTACTTGAACCGCTGGAGGTTAACGTACATGCCGAGCCTTGAATTGGATCGGGGATAGTAGATGCGGGAGTGACACAGGCGCCAGTATCATGGCTGCAGGTCCATCCAGTGCCGTGATGAGCGACGCAAGCGTCATCGCTACTGCAATAATCAACGCCATCCACTAAAGCATTACAGGTCCCTTTCCAACTGGGCGCTGCCGCACCACTACAACTATACCCTCTGGGGCAACTATCAACATTGCGGTCCGCACTTGAACCGCTGGTGGTTAATGTACACGCCAAACCTTGAATTGGATCGGGAGTTGATGTTGGAGAAGCTGAAGGAGGCGGTGCCTCTGTGTTGACCGGAGTTATGATACTTGGATCCGTCTGTGACGGGGCCGATGCCGGGGCCTGAAGCCTCTTCGGATTGACCCCCGAACTGCAGGCAGCGAGCCCTAGCAAGAGCGCCACCGATACGGTGCCTTGCATAAAAGTGTTTTTTATTTTCATGGATTATCCCTCCGGGCATTAAACAGAAGCAAGCCGGATGCCAGAGCTAAGAGGTTTGATTTTCTTGAAGTATTTTCAGAATGAAATCGAATGCGGTTACAAAAAAACCGACTCTTTGTGAAGGGCCGACACAGGTTGTAACCTGGGAACGGATGCTCGGGTTATGTCTGAAAAATTCTCACCCCGCCCCCGGTGGTGAATCCATTGAATCGAAATTACCCGGCCGATGTGGCAGGCAAAATAATCTGTCCTTTGAGCTGTGACCAAATCTCGCCGTTTCGGTGCCAATAAATGTGATGGAGTTCTTGAGGGACCAATTTCATCAATTCACGATGGTATTTCATGAGATCATACCAGGGAACACAGTAATGAAGATGATGCTCAAAATGAAGCGATATATTGAGAGGCATGAAAAGCCACCTTAAGGGGAAAAAGGAACTGCAAGATCTCAAAAAGGGATCGACCTGCTTCCCATAGTCTCCTCCATGTTCCATCACGATCTTGATGACATTCAGAACCTGACCTACCTTGAAGCCAATGACGGCAGCAATGAGCGCGGTCCAATGGACATAATGAATGACGAGGAAACCATACACGCCCCAGAAAAGGGCCTGAGCCAAAAAAACCTTGACGTTGAAGGCGTAGACCCGAGCCGTGGGGCAATCAAATTCGACCACAACGGTTCCACCTGGAATGAAAAGTGTCTTTGCGATCCATTTCACAAGGGGCCATCCCGATTCGGCGCGAGCGGGACACGTTTGGGGGTCTTGAGGCTCCACGGGATGTAGATGATGGATCTGATGTCCTTTTTCCCAATGGCTGTCATAAGGAACGCCGAACGGAATCGACACGGCCCATCCGAAGAACCGATTCCAAAACTGAGCTCTCCTAAGGTTGTGACTCACAATAAACATGCGGTGCGACGCCTCGTGGACCACGAGGAT
>CAZWYB010000014.1:0-6479 GCA_964637745.1 uncultured Pseudomonadota bacterium | reverse complement strand
ATAAATCAGACCCTTAACGATCCCGGCCAAGGGGATGTAGTAGCCGGCAGGGACGATGCGGGCTAAGGCCGTCGTTATCCCGAGAGCTATCAACAGCAAAGCGAAACAGCAGAGGTTGAGTGCGTTGTGCCGAAAGGGATTTTTCTTTCGATAATGAAACTGATTTCCCAGCGTGAGCCCCTTCAGGATCCATTCAGGATGGGTCATAATTACCCCAAAAATATTATCAGATTGGGTAATTTTAAATAATTATGATTATAAATGCAAGATCCTCAAACGGCGATCCATGTAGAAACAGCGCTGGTAATCAATGTCCCTTTATTCCATCTGAATGAAGTTAATCATCCGTCCCGCCTTCTCACCGTCACGGCGGTAGGACCAGAAGAGATCCGCGCGGCAATGCGTGCAGAGATCAATCCGGTCGATTTGTGAAGACTTGATACCCAGCTCCAGCAACTGCAGTCGGTTCGTCTCGGCGACATCGAGCAGCCACTTCTTATCGTTCTTTTTCTTCAAAATAGGCCAGTCGAGAAATTCCCTCTCGAAGGATTTTTTGACGTCTTCCTCGACTTCGAAACAGGCGCCGACCATATTCGGCCCCAGGGCGGCGAGGAGATTTCTCGGCTCGCCCCCCATTTCCTCGATGCGCTCCACGGCCTTTTCCACGACGCGGATCAGCGTCCCCTTCCAACCCGCATGAACCGCCGCGACGATCCGTGCCTCCGGCTCCACTAAGAGTATGGGCAGACAGTCGGCCGTCTTGACCGCGACGCCGACGCCCGGCTGATCGGTGACGATGATGTCGTATCCCTCCGGCTCCTTCTTGACGGCCTTGGTCGCCATGAAAATGTTGTTTCCGTGCACCTGCTGAACGGTCACGACCTTGAGAGGTCGAGGATCCGACCGCGTTCCGAACTCATGCAAAATGCCCGGAACTTTTTCCAGGAGCTGAGATTTCATGTCGCGTTCCCTCCGGTTGACTCCAAACCTCGGATCACGTCTTGAAAATCCTGCGGCAAAGGTGCCTCGAACGACATCCATTCTGCCGTCTTCGGATGATGGAAGGCAAGTCGCCAGGCGTGGAGGAGCGGCCGATCAACCGACGTCAACAGATCGACGACTGATTCCGCCTTGAGAGACGAAAGAAAGCTCTTGGCCCCGTAGACCGTGTCGCCGACGATCGGATGATGCGATTCGGAGAGATGCACGCGAATCTGGTGCGTTCGTCCCGTTTCGAGACCAAGCTTCAGGAGCGTCAGCCTGTCGAAAGCGCGCGCAACCTCCCAATGAGTGACCGCATTCCGCGCGTGCTTGGTCTTGCTCGAAAACTTGCGGCGATGAAGCGTATCACGGCCGATGGCCAGGTCGATCGTCCCCTTCTTCTGTTTGAATGTTCCAAAAACCAGAGCCTGATACGTCTTCTCCACCTTCCGATCCTTAAATTGCTGAGAAAGCTTTCGTTGCATGAGTTCGTTCTTGGCCACTACGATCACGCCGGAGGTTCCTTTGTCCAACCGATGCACAATCCCCGGACGTATCCCCTCCTGACCTCCCCTTACATTAAGGGGAGGAACACATTCCCCCCCCCTTAATGTAAGAGGGGGCGTGGGGGAGATACCAAGATGATATAAGATCGCACTCACCAGTGTTCCCTTATAGTTACCCGGCGCCGGATGAACGACCATCCCTGCGGCTTTGTTAACGACCATTAAGTCATCGTCTTCGTATAAAATCTCCAACGGGATCTCTTCGGCCTCGGCCTTCGGGATCTCCGGGGCGCGGCGCACCATCTCGATCCGTTCTCCTCCGTGAAGGAGAAAACTCGGCTTGCGGCGCTCTCCATCGACCAAGACGAAGCCGTCGTCGATTAATTTTTTAATCTGGGTCCTGCTGTAGTGCCGGTGTTGGGCGGCTAGAAATTGGTCGAGGCGGATTTTTTCCAATCATTCTTCTTTCAGTTCAAGGTTCCAATAAGAGAAGTCGACGATATTAAAGAACGGCTTCCATTCGTCGTAGCGGATTTCCTTGAGCGAGAGATCCATGAAGGGCGTCCAGCTCGGACGGACCGGATGGCGCACGAGTTTCATCCCCACTTGGGCCGGCGACATGCCTCCCTTGCGGCGGTTGCAGGGAATGCAGCTCGTGACGACATTCTCCCACGTCGTCTTTCCGCCCTGCGAGCGCGGGATCACGTGGTCCAGATTGAGCTCCGAGCGCGGAAGCCTTTTGCGGCAGAATTGGCAGGAATTGCCATCGCGGAGATAGATGTTATGGCGTGAGAAACGAACATGCCGCTTGGGAACGTGATTGTAAGCGCTGAGCAAAATGACGCGCGGAACACGGATCACGCGTCCGATCAGCCCGATCGATTCGTGATGCGTCGCCACCGACAATGCGCTCCAACTGTGAAAATCAAACGTGTCGTACTGGCGGTCCACCGCCTTCGCAACCCCGAGGTAAAGCAGGGTGAACGCACGTTTCAACGACGTGACATGAATGGGGATGAAGGATCGGTTTAAAACGAGAACCTGGGATGCCAGCATAGGCCTCTTTACTCAAAGATCCAATGAAACCATTTGATCGTCAAGGCGAAATTGAGTCATAAATGACGCATGATCACATTCTCCAATGGTCATCAGTTCCAATTCATGACCGCATCGGGGGCGCTTGCCTTCGACGGACGCGGCTGGCCGTGGGAATGGCCTTTGCGGTGGACGGGTCTCTTGGAGCCCGAGCTCTTCACGATCGTCATCAAGACCCTGACGCGTCACCCGCGCCCCGGAAATCTCCGCTGGTCACACCCCTGGAGCGTCGTCAAATCCTTGGGCTCCGAAGGGGTCGTCAACGCCATCGGACTCACAAATAAAGGCATCGATTGGTGGATCCGCGAGGTCGCCCCTAAGATCCCGGACCGTTACGCCATCGTCGCCTCCATCGAGGCCAACGACGAGCTTGAAGTCGTGGAGATGATCCAACTCCTGGAGGGACAGAACATCAAAGGCATCGAACTCAATCTTTCCTGTCCTAACACAAAAGAGCACTGCGGCCGAACGGCCGAAAAAATCCTGGCGATCTGTCGTCACGCCGCCAGGGCCTCTTACCTTCCCTTGATCGCCAAACTTTCCTACACCCACGACTACGTGGAGATCGCCCAAGAGCTCGCAAAAGAGAAAAAGATGGAGGCGATCGCGATCAACAGCGTTCCATGGGCCGCCCTTTTTCCGGAAAAACCTTCTCCCCTCGCCCGCTTCGGCGGCGGGGGCGTTTCAGGGAAGATCGTTCAGGAAAAGACCTGGAAGATGATCGAGGAGCTGAGTGCGGCGACGACAATCCCGGTGATCGGTCCATCGGTTTGGGAATACGACGATGTCGAAAAAATCTTTAAACACGGAGCCCGGGCCGTGAGCTTCGGGTCCGTTTTCGTCAGGCATCCATGGCGCCCGACCCTTTTTGCGCGCCGTTGGATCAAAGAGAAACGGATTCCGCGATCAGATCATAATCCGTCGACTTAAGAATTTTTGCGGAAACGAATTGCCCCGGCGCAAGATTTTTTCCGGACAGGAACGTGATGCCATCGATCTCCGGCGCCTGATTGGCGAGACGGGCACGATAGAAACCGGGACTCTCCGGCATCGGCCCTTCGCAAAGGGTCCGGTAGATTTTCCCCACGAGGGCCTTGTTCTTCTTGGATGAGATTTTTTTCTGAAGGCCCATCAGACGGTGATGCCTCTCGTCCTTCACCTCCTGAGGAAGCTGGCCTTCAAGCATCGCGGCCGTCGTCCCCTCTTCGATGGAATATTTGAAGACGCCGACGCGGTCGAATTCGTACTCCGAGACGAAGTCGCAGAGCTCTTGGAACTCCTCTTCCGTCTCGCCGGGATAGCCGACGATGAAGGTCGTCCGGATCGCGATTGCCGGAATCCGCTCCTTGAGCTTGGACAGAAGCTGCCTCACGTAGCGCGAAGGTGACCCCCTTTTCATCGAGAGCAGAACTCTTTCGTTAATGTGCTGCAAGGGCATGTCGACGTATTTGACGATGCGATCGGAATCCCGCAGAACGTCGATCAGGCGGTCATTGAACTCCAACGGATACATATAAAGAGGCCGGAGCCAAAAATCTCCCGGGACCGCGTTCAAGGACGTCAAGAGTTTGGCGAGGTCACTGCCGTTCTTCAAGTCCCGCCCGTATTCGTTCAGGTCCTGGGCGATCAGATTGAATTCCTTCACGCCCCGCCCGACAAGCTCCCGGACCTCGCGCACCACCGAGTCGATGGTCCGGCTCTTGAGCCGACCTCGGATGGCCGGAATGATGCAGAAGGAGCAGATGTGGGAGCATCCTTCGGAGATTTTGAGATAACTGTAATAGGGAGGGGTCGCGAGAACCCGCGGGAGATCGGGATCGGGGAGGATCTGCTCACGGCTCACCATCACCCGCGTATCCGGAAATTTTCCCTTCAAAAACCCCGAAAGCTTGTCGAACTCGCCGGTCCCGACGAACAGATCCACCTCCGGCATCTCTTTTGCGAGGTCCTGACTGTAACGCTGCGAGAGACAACCGGAGGCCACAAGGACCTTGCACCGCCCTTCCTCTTTATAACGGGCCATTTCAAGAATCTGTCCGATGGACTCTTTTTTGGAATCTTCGATGAAGCCGCAGGTATTGACGACGATCACATCGCTCGCGGCCGGATCCGTGGAGAAATCGAAGCCGTCCTTCTTCAGGAAGCCCAGCATCATCTCGGCGTCCACGAGATTCTTCGGGCAGCCGAGCGAAATAAGGCAGACTTTTTTGGAGTCCGGGGTTGTCATAACTTCAAGGTCATCGTCAGGGCGTCTTCCTGGTTGTCTTGATAATATTTCTTTCTAATACCGGATTCCTGGAAGCCGAATTTCTTATAGAGCATCAAGCCGCCCTGGTTCGAGGGTCGTACGTCCAACGTGATGAAATCGACCTCGTGCTTTCGCGCGTCGGCAATCATGACCTCCAGAAGAGACGACGCGATCTTGTGTTGGCGGCATTCTGGGTGAACAGCGACCGTGATCAGATGGATCTCGGGGCCGACCTTCCAGTAATCGATGTAGCCAGCAACCTTGCCATCCTTTCGAGCAACCAAGAGATGGGCCACGTTGAGGTTCATTTCCATCCGAAAGAGATTTTCGGTGAACGGCGTCGGGAAGGAAACATTCTCGATCGCAAGAACCTCCGGAAGGTCCGACACCTTCATGCTTTCAATCAGAATCGGGGGTGATACCGCTCTCCCCCGAACCCCCATCTGATCATTCCCTGTCTGATCGCTCACTGCGAAAGGCAACCTTTCTCCGTTCGCTCTATCGAACAAAAAGAGCTCGGCCCAAGAATCGGGCCCTGGAACCCAACTCTTCCTCTATGCGCAAAAGCTGGTTGTACTTGGCCAACCGCTCCGAGCGCGAGAGGCTGCCCGTCTTGATCTGACCGGCGGAGGTACCGACGGCGACGTCGGCGATGGTCGTGTCTTCCGTCTCCCCCGACCGATGCGAGATCACGCAGCGGTAGCCGGCCGTTTTCGCGATTTTGATCGCCTCGAGAGTTTCCGTCAAAGTCCCGATCTGATTGAGCTTGATTAAGATCGCGTTCGCCGCCTTGGCCTCGATCCCCCGTTTGAGACGTTCGGGGTTCGTAACGAAGAGATCGTCGCCGACCAACTGGACGCGGGAACCCATCTTCCCAGTCAAATCGGCCCAACCCTTCCAGTCGTCTTCCGCCAAGCCGTCCTCGATGGAGACGATCGGATACTGGGAAGAGAGCTTTTGATAGTAGGCGATGAGTTCCTCCGAGGTCGTCTTCGACCCTTCTTCCGTACCAAGCCTTTAGCGGCCATCGGCGTAAAGCTCCGTCGAGGCGACGTCGAGTGCGAAAAAGATGTCCTTTCCCGGCTTCAGGCCCGCCTTCACCGAGGCCTCCGTAAGCAAGTCTAAAACCTCCCGGTTGGATCCTAACTGCGGCGCGAATCCGCCCTCGTCCCCGACGGCGGTGGCCAATTTTTTAGAAGACAGCAATTTCTTCAGATGATGGAAGACCTCGGCCCCCATGCGGAGCGATTCCCGGAACGACGGCCCGCAGGGAACGATCATGAACTCCTGGATGTCCAAGGGGTTGTCGGCGTGCTTTCCGCCGTTGACGATGTTCATCAGGGGGACCGGCAAAGTCGCGCCCTCTTCGCCCGTGAGACCGGCGATATAACGATAGAGAGGAACCTTCTGCGAGGCGGCGGAGACGTGGGCGTAGGCCAATGAGACCGCCAGGATGGCGTTGGCGCCTAAAGCGCCCTTGTTCTGGGTCCCATCCATTTCGATCAATAAATGGTCCAACTCCGCCTGGCGCCCGGTCTCAAAACCTCTAATTTTAGACTCGATTTTCGAACCGTTCGCAACCGCCCTTTTCCCGCCCTTGCCCAAATAGGCCTTGTACTCTCCCATCCGAAACCCCACAGCCCCGAAAA
>CAZWYB010000013.1:8710-22820 GCA_964637745.1 uncultured Pseudomonadota bacterium | reverse complement strand
CGCTTGACGCATTGGTCGACGTATTCGATGCCGTCCCGGAGGGTGAACGCCAGCTCCTGCACCGCCGTCGAGCCGGCCTCGCGGATGTGATAACCGGAGATCGAAATGGGATGCCACTTGGGAACCTCGCTCACCGCGTATTCGATCAAATCGCAGGAAAGCCGCATCGCGGGCAGAGGCGGATAGATCCACGTCTTCTGCGCAATGAAGTCCTTCAGACAGTCATTTTGGACGGTCCCCGAAATCTTGGGCAACGGCACGCCCTGCTTTTCCGCCACCTCCAAATACATCGAGAACAAGACGGTGGCCGGACTGTTGATCGTCATGGATGTGCTCACTTGGCCCAAGGGAATGCCGCGGAACAAGACCTCCATGTCTCTCAGCGAATCGACCGCAACGCCGCAGACGCCGACCTCTCCGCGGGCGCGCGGGTTGTCGGAATCCACGCCCATCAAGGTGGGAAAATGAAAGGCCGTCGAAAGACCGGTCTGACCTTGCTTCAAGAGATAATGAAATCGTTCGTTGGTGTCTTCCGCGGTGCCGAAGCCGGCGAACTGGCGCATAGTCCAGAGGCGGCCGCGGTACATCGTGGGATAAGCCCCTCGGGTGAAGGGATAGGCCCCGGGCTCCCCCAAATCGCGCTCCGGCACAAACTCTTCCAAGTCCTTCGAGGTGTAAAGCCTCCGGATGGGCTTGGAAGACAAGGTGGTGAATTCCGCCATCCGCTCGGATGGTTTTTTAGCCTCGGACATGGTCCATTTATTGAAGGGCGTGAAGATCCTGTCAACAGCCATTTCCCGTACAGCTGCACCCCTTGGCGAGGGCTGTGGAATCGCTCAAGGCCGTCTGATTCCAGGAGCACCGGACGGTGGCGTCTCCCCCGTTGCCTTTGCAATCGGCCGAAAGCGTCCCCGAAACGATGTTCTGCGTTCCGGAGGCCGAAACGGAGGAGTCGAATTGCAGGAGGGTCGGATCCATACTGCATCCGCCCATCGAGAGGCCGCCTTCGAAATATTTCCAGGCGAAGAGGACGGCGCTCGAATCGCGATTGAAGGTTCCCGAGATCGTGACGCTGCCGTTCATCCCGTCGCAATCCTGATAGAAGACTTTGATGATATAGATGCCGTCCAGCCCCCGGTCCGTCACGCTCCCATCGCCGGCCCCTGTGCCGCCCTCTTGACAGAGAACCGTCGGCTTAAACTTGTGGAAATCGTCGTGCGTAGCCGTGGCTTTTGTTTTGCTGGGGTCCCCGTTGAAGCCGACGGACAATTGAGTTGCGGCCACGCTGAAGCTCGTCCCCAAGGCGCCGAGGACGTTGGTAAGCGGGGTGACGTTTGCGGTTCCGGACGAGGAAGGGCTCGGGGTCGAGCTCGACGTCGAAACGGTCGACCCGCCTCCATCCGCGCGGCAACCAGCAGCAACGAACAGGATGAAAAAGATAAGATAAGAGCCTAGCATGCGTTTCATAAGGGTTAATAGATTCTATAGGCAGAACTTCGAGTCTTCTACTATTTTCTCACCGCCAATAAAAAAGCCCCCCGCGCAGGCGGGGGGCTTTTAACCATTCTCGATCCGTTCTTTAACTAGAGCGTGTCTTGTCCAGAGTAGGTGTACGTCGATCCGTTGACCGAAACCCCTCCTGTCACGCCAATGGTCCCGGAGGAAGACTGGCCGGAGACCGTCACATCATCATCATAAACGAACGCCAACACGACATCGTCCGTGGAGCCACTGAGGCCCACTTTGAGGTTTTGAGACGACAACTCAAGGTGGTCTTTGACTTCCGTCGATGCCGTGGTACCGCTTCCGGTCTGTGTCACCGTTCCGTTGAAAGAGATTCCGATTTTGCCGTCAAGGTTTACGTCATCACAGGTTGACGAGTTGGAGCCACTAACCGGAACGACCAAATTGGTGCAACCCATGACGATATCACCGCTGAAGCTTCCAGAGCTTCCGGACACTGCCGCGGAAATCGTGCAACTGCCACTCCCCACGGCGCTACCTCCCTTGCAATGAATCTGAGAGCCATTAATGGTCACCGATGACGTCGGGTTGGTGACGGTTGGGAAAGTGATGTTCGGCAAAGATCCGCCTTGGTTGACGGCAATTGTATCCTTATCCAGACCGTTCACAATCGCACCGTTGGAGCCATCGAGCGTAAGGGCGGCTCCGGTACCTAACGCCGACATGGCAGTCAAGGCCGCCTGAACGGAGGCCGAGCCGACATTCTGAACGTCGTTCGTCGTAACGCTTCCAGTGCCGCTGCTGCTGCTTCCACCGCTGCCGCATCCCGCCGCGCCGCCCAGAGATACGGCTGTCAGGAACATCCCGAACACGCCCAAGATACCGATCGTCGATACAATTTTCTTCATGTCGCTCCCCCTCCTTTTTAGGGTTTAAGAGTCTTTTAAGAGATTGCGGGCGATCACCAACCGTTGGATCTCGCTCGTTCCTTCGTAAATCTCCGTGATCTTAGCATCCCGGAAATAACGTTCAACCGGATAATCCTTGATGTAACCGTAGCCCCCATAGACCTGCACGGCCTTGGTGGTCACCCACATGGCGGCCTCCGAGGCATGGAGCTTGGCCATCGCCGCCTCTTTGGAAAAATTCATCCCTTTGTCCTTCATCCAGGCCGCCCGATGGACCAACAGGCGGGAGGCCTCGATCTTCATCGCCATATCGGCGAGGAAATGCTGGATGGCCTGGAAATTGGAGATCGTCTGACCGAAGGCCTCGCGTACCTTCGAATAATCCCGGGCGTGCTCGAAGGCCGCTCGGGCGATGCCGACGGCCTGCGTGCCGATGCCGATGCGACCGGCGTCGAGCGTCGCCATCGCGATCGTGAACCCCATGCCCTCCGTCCCCAAAATATTTTCGGCGGGGACCTCGCAGTCCTCAAGCACGACTTCGGAGGTGGAAGAGGCGCAGATGCCGAGCTTCTTCTCGATCTTGCCGATGGAAAAACCCTTAAACGATTTTTCGACGATGAAGCACGAGATGCCCTTGTGGCGTTTTTCCGGATCGTTCATGGCGTAGACGACCATGGCGTCGGCGTTGGGTCCGTTGGTGATGAAGTTCTTCCGACCGTTCAGGAGATATTTATTGCCGACCTTCTTCGCGGTCGTCTTCTGATTCGCGGCGTCGGAACCGGTCCCGGGCTCGGACAGGGCGTAAGCGCCGAGCCTTTCTCCGCTGGCGAAGGACGTCAGGTATTTCTTTTTCTGGGCGTCGGTTCCGAACTTGAGGATGGGGCCGCAATAGAGCGAGTTGTTGACCGACATGGTGACGGCCGTCGAGGCGCAGGCGGCCGCGATCTCCTCCAACGCCAGGGTGTAAGTGAGCGTATCCAACCCGGAACCACCCCATTCCTGTGGGACCATCATCCCCATGAGTCCCAGTTCGGCCATTTTTTTCACGTGCTCGGCCGGAAACTGAGACTTGGCGTCCAGCTCCGCCGCCTTGGGCGCGACTTCCTTTTGGGCGAAGTCGCGGGCCATATCGCGGATCATGATTTGTTCGTCTGAGAGTGTGAAATCCATAGTGTCCTCTAGAAAGTTTCGGAGCCGCTGATATCGAACGGCTCTCCGCAGATCTTGACGCAGCCGGTGACGGCGGCCGAGCCGCTGCCCGTATTGTTGTCAATCGTCACGGCGGCCGAGAGATTCACGACGGCCGTGCAGTTGTGGCCCGCCGCCAGAGTCAGCACGAGATCCTTCGAAGTCACGTTGTTCAATTGAAAGTCGGACTGGGTGCCCGTCGTCGTCGTCGAGCCGTTGAGCCCGATCAATCCCACCGCCTGGGCGTCCGCACTCGCACTGCCATCATTGTAGTTCGTGCAATTGGCGCGAACCGAACCGTTGGTCGAATCACCGCTGAAGGCGACCGCGCAGGACCCACCGACCGAGCCGTTGACGGTAACCGACCCGCCGCTGGGAGAGGGCAACGTCGTCTCCGTACAATTCGAAGCGGACGTCGCCGAAATGGCGTTCTTGAGGTATTGAAGGATCAGGGCGCTTGCGTCAGAATCCAGAGTGAGCGCCGCTCCCGGGCTGCCAAAGGATGCGGTGAAAGATCGGAAGGCCACGTTCACGGCTAGAGTCGCTGTGTCGCGCCCATCCGCCTCCGTCGCCTGAACCTTTCCATCATCGTTTCCCTTATTGATGGTGTCACCGCTGTTGCACGAGGATAGGCTCCCGATCAGAAAGACACCCAGCAGAAGAAGACAGGATTTGAAAAAAGCTCTTTTGGCCGTCATGAATCCCCCTCTGATCCCCTACTTTCCCTTAAAGCTAGCCGGCCGTTTTTCCAAAAAGGCCGCCAGGCCTTCTTTCAGATCTTCCGTGTTGAAGCACTTCGGGAACGTGTTTCTCTCCTTCGCCAATCCTTCCGGAAGCGGGAGGTCGAAACCTTCGTTCATGACCTGCTTGGCCATCTGAACCGCTAAAGGTCCCTTTTGGGAAATCTGCGTTGCCGTCGCGCGTGCGTCGTTCAAAAGTTCTTCGGGCTTAGAGACCTTGTTCGCGATGCCCCAGATTAAAGCCTCCGCGGAGCCGATGACCTTTGCTGAAAAGATCAACTCCTTCGCCTTCCCCTTGCCGACCAACCGAGACAACCGTTGCGTGCCTCCCCATCCTGGAAATAATCCCAGATTGGTTTCTGGCAACCCCAGCTTCGCCTTCTCCGAGGCATAGATAAAGTCGCAGGAGAGCGCCAACTCCATGCCTCCGCCCAAACAAAAACCGTTCACGGCGGCGATCACGGGCTTCTTGCAGTGGTCCACGGCATTCATCGCGGCATGGCCCAGTTTGCCGAACTCCATGGCATCGGCCTCGCTCATCTTGCTCATGGCGGCGATGTCAGCGCCCGCCACGAAGGCCTTGTCGCCCGCGCCCGTGAGGATGACAACACGCACCTCCGGGTCATCCGAAAGGCCCGTGAAGCATTGCTGAATGTCTTTCAAGACGTCCGGGTTCAAGGCGTTCATCGCCTTTTCGCGATTCACCGTCACCGTCGCGATGAAGTCTTTCTTGTCGAGCAAGAGATATTGAAAGGGCATAAGATCTCCTCGTTTTGTGAGGGTTATTTGCTAACAGTAGAGTCTCGCCGCGTCAATCCTTACAAAGATCTCCTATTTCCTGGAGCCTTGAGCCCCTTAAAGAGAGGTCTCGCTTCCCCTCGCCGTGGGCGACAAAGCAAAAAAAGCCCCTGTTTTCAAGCGTCATAGTTGGCATTCCGATTGCTTTTCTTTGAACTCATTCCACAAAATCATAAGGGGGTATCCATGAGATCTTTTCCCAAGGTTTCGGTGATCGCATTCACTGTCGTCGTTCTTTTCGGAGCCTCTGCGTTCGCCGATCGCATCGGAGGGGCAAGATCGGACATGAGGAGAGTATCTGCAGTGGTGGATTTGCACACCCGTCCCTTTAATAGCGATCTTGTCGATACGCGCGAAGAAACGCGGCATGCGACCGCTTTAGGACTCGATACGCCTGTCGAGTTTGAGGCTCCCGTCCCTGAAAATCTAAATCCGGCGAGGGCCCACGCCGAGATCATCCAAACATCCGAAAAGTCATGCGCAGACAAGGCTAAGGACATTAATAATGAATGCCTGGAATCGACTCAATGCCCTCCTGAGGACGTGCTTGGCTGTTTAATGAACTGCAAACTCGATTCAAGCGCTTTCCTCATATTGTGTGAAAAAAAAGAAGCCGAATTAGCAGCAGCTCATCAGTTCCACCCCTAAAGTGAGGGTCTTGCTTCACTGGCTGCTCATACGAGGTTCTTCAGATAAGTGAGCGCCTGACAGACGCGAATGCCTTCCGGAGACTCAAAATCCTTTCGGCCGACAGCGGTCAGTTGCCAGGCTTGGCAGGCTGGAAACCGCTCCTTGAAATAACGCAGATGCGGGCTGATGGTTTCTTCACTCCATTTGCATTCGATCGCTTGAGCCGGTTTGCCGTCTTCGACGACGATGAAATCCACCTCCCGGCCGTCGATGTCCCTGAAATAGCGAATTTCGATATTCCGTCCCTCGATATCCTCGAGAAAATGGACCCATTTTAGAAGATGCGAGGCGACCATGTTCTCAAAGCGGAAAGATTCCTGGAGAACGAGAGACCAATCGAAGTGATAGTGTTTTTGCTCCTTCTTGACAGCGCGGATCTTGGGGGCGCCGAAGGGAGAGAGCCGGAAGATCGAATAAAGGCGCTCTAAGATGTCGAGCCACTTGGAGACCGTCTTGTGGCTCACCTGAAGATCTTCACGAAGGGCGTTGATCGACAAAGGAGATCCGACCAAATCGGGCATCCGAAGGATGAGATGCTCGAAGCGTCCCACGTCCTGAACAGATTCCAGCGAAAGCAGGTCTTCTTGCAGAAATTTTTGCCGGTATTCGCGAGACCAACGCTTTGCCTCCACCTCCGAGCCCTCAAAATAAGGTTCCGGAAAACCTCCCAGTTTCAAGAGCGCATGAAAATCCGCGTCCGAAGCCTTCAGCTCCGCTACGGAGAGGGGATGCAGTCTCAAATAATGGTAGCGTCCCTGTAATGAATCACCGCCACGCCGATAAAAATCTAACCTGGCGCTGCCGGTGACGAGGATCTTTTTACGTCTCTTCTGAAGGTCATAAAGACCTTTAAGGTAATTTCGCCAGCCGCGAAATTTATGGATCTCATCGAAAACCCAGAAATCACCGGTAGGCAACTCGCGTTTGAGGATGCGTTCCCGATCTTCCGCGATGTCCCAATTGAGGTAGCCGCGCTCCTCTTCTCCTAGGAGATCCTTGGCCAAGGTCGTTTTCCCGACCTGCCGGGGACCGCCCAGAAAAACCATCTTCCGGCCAAGGTCCTTTCGGACCTGCGGCGAGAGATATCGTTGAAAATCAGCCACAGATTGACATTACTAGTATTTTTGACAGGTGTCAAATTTACTCGCGAGTCTTTTTGACAGGAGGAGAATTAACTCGTATGCTGACTAGACTCGTTCTACGACGAGCGACACCCCCTCGCCGCCGCCGATGCAGAGGGAGGACAAGCCGCGCTTGAGCTTTAGATCTTCAAGGGCGTGAAGGAGCGTCACCAAGATGCGCGCGCCGGAGGCGCCGATCGGATGTCCCAAGGCCACCGCGCCGCCGCGGACGTTGGCATTTTGCTCGGAGAGACCCAAGATCTTGTTGTTCGCGATCGCCACGGCCGCAAAGGCCTCGTTGATTTCGAAGAGGTCGATGTCCTTGGCCGTTAGATTCAGTTTTTGAAAATTCTTTTTGATGGCTTCCGAAGGCCCGATCGTGAACCACTCGGGGGCGACGGACGCCTGGGCATGCCCCACGATCCGCGCAATAGGCTTGATCCCGCGCTTCTTGGCAGCCTCCGCACTCATGAGAACGAGGGCCGCAGCGCCGTCGTTAATCGAAGACGCGTTGCCCGCCGTCACCGTCCCGGCCTTGTCGAAGGCGGGCTTGAGGGAGGGCAATTTGTCGATGCTCCCCTTCCCCGGCTCTTCGTCCGTATCGAAAACGACCTTCCCCTTCCTGGTTTCGATCTCGACGGGAACGATCTCGCGCTTGAACGCGCCATCTTTGATCGCCTTCTGCGCCCGCGTGTAGCTCTGGGCCGCGTAGCGATCCTGCTCCTCGCGGCTGATCTCGTATTTCTTCGCGCACATTTCGGTCGCGTTTCCCATGTGGAAGTTGTTGTAGACGTCCCAGAGTCCGTCGTTCACCATGCTGTCGATGATCTGGCCGTTGCCCATGCGGTAACCTGCGCGCGCCTTCGGGAGCAGATACGGCGCCAGCGTCATGTTTTCCATCCCGCCTGCGATGACCACCTCCGCATCCCCTGAGCGGATCGCCTGATCCGCCAACATCACCGCCTTCAACCCTGAGCCGCAGACCTTGCCGATCGTCAGGGCCGGCGTCCCTTGCGGAAGGCCCGCGAAGATCGTCGCCTGTCGTGCCGGGGCCTGGCCGAGGCCAGCCGTGAGCACGTTGCCCATGATGACTTCACTCACGTCCTCGCCCTTCAGCCCCGAGGCCTCCAAGACGGCCTTGATGGCGATACTCCCCAGCTTCGGCGCGGACACTTCGGCGAGCGATCCTTGAAAGCTTCCGATCGGCGTGCGTTTGGCGGCAACAATGACGGTTTCAGTGGTACCCATGATCAATCCTCCAAAAATGAATGCGAGGTCAGACTAGTGGAGCCCGTTTTCGGAGTCAAGCGGGCGGAGTCAAGCGGGGGCTTCATGAACTACGAATGGTAAATTTTGTCGACCAGAAAGGTGCTGACCACCGGGACATAGGTCAAGATGGCCAAGGCGATCAAAAGGATGATCACGTAAGGCAGGGAATCCATGAAGACCTTCGCCACGGGCTTCTTGAAACGGTAACTCGAGAGAAAGAGGTTCAACCCGAAGGGAGGCGTCAGGTAACCGATCTCCATGTTGGTCAGAAAGACGATGGCCAGGTGATAGGGATTGATATGATAGCCCATCGCCACCGGAATGATCATCGGCACCACGACGATGATGGCCGAAAAAATGTCGATCAGGCATCCCACGATCAAGAGGAACAGGTCGAGGATCGTCAAGAACATGAAGGGGCTCGTGATGAAGCGCTTCGTCAACTCGAAGATCTTCATCGGGACTTCCTGGTCGATGACGAAGTTGGTGAATCCCAGGGCGACGGCGACGATGATCAAGATGCCGCCCACGAGCACCATGCTGTCCTTCATCACGCGCGGGACGTCTTTAATGATATGGAGATCCCGATAGATGAAGACCTCGACGATGAAGACGTAAAAGGCACAGACAGCCGCGGCTTCGGACGCCGTGGTATAGCCTCCATAAACGCCGACGAGAACGAGAAGAGGCAGAGGTAATTCCCAGGCCGCCGCCCGAATCGCCTTCGCGGCCTTTTTCGCCTTGAACTTGATCCGGCTGGTCGTCTTGCCCCCGGCGATGATCGCATAGAGGCCCAACATCACGACGAGAAGGATGCCGGGAAGGAGACCGGCCATGAAGAGCTTGTCCACATCCACCTGGCCGATGACGCCGTAAAGGATGATGGGGAGACTCGGAGGAAACAACAGCCCGAGACTGCCGCAACAGGTCACGAGACCCAGCGAAAATTCTTCGGCATATCCCCTCTTCTTTAAGATCGGATAGAGAATGCCTCCCAAGGCGATGATCGTCACACCGGAGGCGCCCGTGAAGGCCGTGAAAAAACCGCAGGCGATGATCGTCACGAGGGCGAGTCCCCCGGGCATCCAACCGAAGAGGGACTGGGAGACGGCGACCAGCCGCTCCGGGGCCTTGCTCTCGGCCATCATGTAACCGGCGAAGGTGAACAGGGGAATAGCGACCAAGGCGGGTGCGGTCACCAACTGCGTCATCTGGATGATGACCGCCTCGGTGTTGACTCCCGTGGAATAAAATCCGAAGAGGGCGCCGGCTCCGAAGACCGCGAACAGAGGGGCGCCCAAGGATGACGCCAGGATGATCCCGATGACCCCGAGCAGCGTCATTCCGGTTTTCCTTTCACGCACCAGTTCGCGTCACGCGCGATGGTGAAGAGAAGATGGAACGGAATGAGGACGAAGGTGATGGGAATGATGATCAGCGTATACCAAGACGGAAAGAGATCCAGGAACTGCTCGCCGGTCGATCTTTCGTTGGCCAGAAATTTCAGCGACGCCATGAAAAGGAAGTAGCAGACGACGACGGCGAAGACCTTGACGGCCACGCCGGTGGCGTGTTTTGCGCGGTCGGACATGTACTTGGTCAACACTTCGATGGTCAGGTTCTGATCGAGCTTGGTCGCCAGGGCCGCCCCCAGAAAGCCGACCCAGATCACGAGGAGCCTCACGACCGTGTCCGCCCAGGGAATGCCGGCGTTGAAGACGTTGCGGGCGACCACTTGAACGAAGGCCAGGACGATCATGGACATGAGAAAGATGCAGAGGAAGACGCCTTCCACCTTCGACAACACATCGTTGATTTTCAGAATCAATTTCAGCATTTTTCCTGCGTCAAAAAAAGGGCCCCGGAACAATTTTCGTCCCGGGGCCCGTAACACTTTTGTAACGTCTTGAAAACTACTTTTTAGAGCTTGTTAGGCAGGCGAAGCTCGTCGCATGCGGTTACTGCTGAACCTGCGAGAGCAAATCCGCGCTGTAGAGCTTGCCCACCAACGACTGACCGACCTGCTTGGAGATGGCCATCATCGCCTGCTTGTCGGCTTCGCTCACCTCCACTTTTTTCAGACCCAGTTTTTCGAGGGAGGCCATGGCCGATTCGTTATCCCGGCGCGTCTGTTCGACGATCTGGCGGCAGTACTTCTGGCCCACTTCCTTCAGGGCCTTCTGTTGGTCCGGCGTCAGCTTTTCAAACTCCGATTTGGCCACAACCAAGGCCCCGATCGAGTTCACGATCGGCAGATCCGTGATGTACTTGACCTTGGAGGCCCATTGCAGGGCGACGGCGCCCATCGGAGGGGCATAGACGCCTTCGATCATGCCGGTCTGGAGGGACGTCAACACGTCCGCGATCGAGAGCTGCACCGGCGTCACGCCCATGGCCTTGTACATGGCCTCGGCGACCGGGTCGCCTTCCCACTGCCACATCTTCACGCCCTTCAAGTCATCCAGCTTGGCAATCGGCTTGTTGGACATGATATAGACGAAGCCCGCCTCGGCCCATCCCAAGAGCTCCACCGGAGGATTGCCGGTCTTGAGGGCCGCTTCTAACTTCGGAGTGACCGTGCTGGTCCGCGAATCGATCTCGCCGGAATTCTTGAAGAGGAAGGGGACCTCCAAAACGCGCACCGACGGGGCGATCTTCCCCAAACCGAATCCCGTCAGACCGCCGCAGGCCAACTGGCCGCTGCGGATCTTCTGCACGACCGCGCTCTCGTCGCCCTGCACGCCGCCGGCGTAGATCTTAAAGGCGACCGCGCCGTTCGTCTTCTGTTTGAGCTCTTCGTTCATGGCCGTGAAGATCTTGTCCCAGGCCGAACCGGCCGGGGCGATCGTGGCACACTTGATCTCCTTGGCGGCGCCTTCCGCGCGTACCATCCGCGCGCCGGCGACCGACAGAAGGAGCATTCCGAGAATCACTGCAATACGCTTCATGTTGTCCTCCATGATGGGTTTATCGATTAGACCGTTTTAATTGAAATAGTGGGACTCGTTATCTTTTAAGAACTTAACCCTTTGTTTGGCAAGGGCGTTTGCAAGGCGCTGCTCGGGAAGCGCTTCGATCGACCCCGCGTTCACCTTGGCGATCATGTCTTCAAAAAGCGACTTATCCATCGTTTGCACGGCCAGGTACTGGGCCTCGAGCGCGAAGATCATCAGACTCTGGTCATGCGTGAGCTTGGCGCCCTCCTCAAAATGATCTTTCGACTGGACGGGGCTCCCGCCCAACATCGCGGGACGGGAGGCGTAGTAGACGCCGTAGAACATGTGCGGGGCGGCGAAATAGAAGCCCGGATAAACCTTCACGATCTGCGCCATCATCGTCTCGACCAAGGGCAGGTCGGCGACGATCGTGATGTCGTCCTTCGAGAGATTGATGTAGCTCCCCCAGTTGAACATGGTCCAAAAAACCCCTTCGACATCGTGTTTGCCGTAGTGGGAGATCTTCTTTCGCACGGCCTCGACGCCCTGCCCGATCGCCTTCACAAGACCCGAATCCTTCCTCTGCAGGAGGTCCATGCCGTAACTCTTCCCCTTTTTATAAAAGCTCCTCGCGCGGTCGAAGTACATCTGGTATTTTTCCGGATCCTTGAACTGATACTGGAGCATGCGGTTTTCCAAAAAGCCGAAGGCGTAGGTCGCATAGGACTTCGCCAAGAGGTTCAGGTAATTGCTGTTCGAAGGATTTTGATAACTAAAGACCTCGAGGGTCTTGATCATCGCCAGTCCCGAGACCTCGGCGGTCTCCACATCCCCTTCTTGCTCGAAAATCGGAGAGCCTGCCTTGAAAATGCCGGATGTCATGTCGGAAGCGATCTTCGAAATGCTGCAGGAGGTGTTGAAAAGGGTGATAAAACCCGCCGTGATGAGAATGACGCAAAGTGTCGTAAAATTACGATTTTTCACGAGATTTTGGGTGCTAGCACCCACTCCTTTATTATGTCAATCGGATTGTAGAACCTGCAAGTCCGATCAAACCTTATTTTCAGATACTTGCTAAGGATCCTTTCGCCGATTTTCAGGAAAAGTTTCTCAAAAAGAGAGTTATCATTTTGATAAAATGAGAATAAAAATATGTATTCTTTATATTTTTATATCGCTTTAGAATTAGACAATGGGCCTTCGAACCTGCAGTTTGTCTGCCTGTGCCCTTGCCCTCGTACTGACTTTGCTAGGTTGCGGGGGAGGTGCTTCCTCCACGGGAACGACCTCGTCGTCTTCTTCGGGAGAGACCGCCCCTCTGTCACCCGAACAGGCCGCCCTCGTGGTCGAAAATACGGTCTCTGTTGTCGCGAACGGCATCACAAACGGCGTGACGACGTCTCTTGGCGTGGGTGAACATGAGCCAGGTTTCAAGTCCACCGTTTCCAACATCGGCGATTGCAAGACGGGCCTTCAGGCGACGGGCAGCGGCGACAACGGACAAGGCTCATTCTCGCTCGACGCCTCCTGCTCTCTCTCCACCAATCCGGATTATCTTTTCCAGATGAATGGGACGATCACATACGAAAACTATGTCTCCGGCGAACTCAACCTCAACGGAACCGTCTCCTTCCAAATGACTTTGGAGACGAACGCGGCCTGCATCCTCATGACACCGTCTTCTTCCACCTGCTCAAACATTCCCATCACTCTCGACATGACGGTAACGCCGGATTCGGGCTTCACCATCCTCAAGAATGGAGCGCCGGTCTCTTTGTCATTCGACGTTCATTTCAATGGGACGTGGTCATCAGGACAAGAGCTCAAGGGCGATTTCGAAATTACTCATTTCACCTTCGGATCACTAGGCTGCTCCATCGAAAGTGGCGTGCTCGCTTGCCACAGCCTGGTCGACACGGACGGCGACGGGGTTCCGGATGACGAAGACAACTGTCCGGATCTCCCAAACCCGGATCAAGCATTCAACCCCTGCGCCTCGTGCCCTCCCTTGCCCGACACTTGCGCGTCGGAGGACGTTTGCCAGAAGTTTATCGCCAACTGCTTCGGCCTGCGCGACTCCTTGGATGAGGCCAGAGGGGATCTCTATTGTGATCAGGACACCAACCGGTGTTTATTCGCCAAGAAGAACATCTATGACGGGGATGCCTATGGACAGTGCATCCCCGAGCAGGATTGCAACGTCCCCATAGACCCCTGTCCAGGCGTCTTCGAACCTTGCGTCGTCTCCCCCAATCATCAGCCCCATGATTGCGATTGCGACGGCATCCGAGACGACCAGGATGGCTGCCCGACCGTTGGCAATCGCAGCGAGACGGACAGCGACGGAGATGGTGTTGGTGATGACTGCGACAATTGCCCTCACACCTTCAACCCCGACCAAACACCCAGCATCCATAACCCGGCGATCGGAAAGGCGTGTGAGAACGACCTCGACGCCGACGGGATCTGCGACACGATTAGCGGATCGCATCTGAACTGCCAGCTCTCCCTCAACGGCCATGCCGACAACTGTCCCGGCGTCCGCAATCCCCAACAAACCGATACCGATGGAGACGGCATCGGCGATGCTTGTGATAATTGCCCTCTCGTTTCAAATCCGGATCAGACCGACAGCAATCATGACGGTTTCGGTGACGCCTGTTCCAACGACTGCACAAGCGGCACCAAGGTCTGCGACAAATCCCGTATCTGTCATGTCGTGATCACCGAGATCTGTTGTGGTAATGGCATCGATGATGACCATGACGGCCTGACCGATTGCGACGATCCCAACTGTACGGACGATCCGGCCTGCGCCTCCAATTCGAAAATATCCTGCACGAGCAGCAGCCAGGTCTGCCTCGACAAGGGATGCTCCACCTTTGCGACCGTCACCACCGAGACCTGTTGCGCCAACGGAATCGACGACGACAACGATAGCCTGAAGGACTGTCAGGATAGTGACTGCAATGGTAAGAGCGGCGGTGGGGGCATCT
>CAZWYB010000013.1:0-8610 GCA_964637745.1 uncultured Pseudomonadota bacterium | reverse complement strand
GTGAGTTTGGCGTTGAGACGACCTGCAACGACGGATTTGATAACGACGGTGATGGGTCGATCGACTGCGCCGATTCCGACTGCGCGAACGATCCGGCCTGTGCGCCGTCCTGTACGAGCAGCAGTCAGGTCTGCGGTACGAAGGGATGTCAGACCATCACCACCGAGACCTGTTGCAGCAACGGAATCGACGACGACAACGATAGCCTGACCGACTGTCTGGATAGTGACTGCAATGGTCTGAGCGGTGGTGGGGGCATCTGTGAGTTTGGCGTTGAGACGACCTGCAACGACGGATTTGATAACGACGGTGATGGATCGGTCGACTGCGCCGATTCCGACTGCACGAACGATCCGGCCTGTGTCCCGACGGTACCAAAAAAATGAAACCTCACTTAAAAAATTTCTCGCCCTTCGTCGTTTTCCTGCAACTCTTCCTTGCTCTAGGGCTTTTCGGCTGTGGAACCGGTACAACGACGACGATAACGGGACGCCCGGCCGCCCCCCCTTCACCGCCCACGGAGCTTCCCGCAGCGCTCACCTTCCCTCCGACGGTCGGGATCGATCGCACCAAGATTGAATCCCCCGGCGGCTCTTCGGGACTTTCGGCCCTGCAGGTGGGGGACAACGTCACCGACGTGATCTTCAAGTCCACGTCCGGAGAATCCTCCGGGGTCGTGGAGGTCAATCGGTTGATGGACAGCGTCTTTGGAACCTTGCATCGGATCGCCATCCCGGTTGCACGGCCGGTCACGAAATTCACGGGATATGTCCCGGTGACTTCGCAAATCCAAGACGAGGAGACCGGTCAGTACCCGACGCACCTGGTCCGATTCGATTTCAACTTCGAGGATTTCGACGAAAATAATGACGGCAGCAAGGACGGGTTCAGCGGCTGCACCTGTCCGATCCGTCTGATTTGCGCCTCGGGCGGCCTTTGCCCCAAGACCCCGCCTGCGGGCACGGTATTTCAAGCGGTCGGCTTCCGCATCTGGGTGACCGACACCGCCCTGGTTCACCCCGCGCCGCAGAGATTCGTCTCCGGCTTCTTCACAGTACTTCCGACCGATGCCAACCGCGGCGCAGGTCTCATCAAAGGCATCTCGCTGAACGACGCCGTCTTCGTCAGCAGCCCCAGCGTCAATGTCAATCCCGACTTCGACATATTGAAGGAAGAGACGTTGATCGAGGCGATCTATGACCATAGCGACCCGGAAAACCTAGAGACGGAATACAAAGTCAAGGACCCGGTGGGGAAAACCGGCCTCCGTCCCGCTCTCCATCAGGAGTACGACCAGGTCGGCCCTGAGGCCTCGTCGGTCAAGACAGTCCATCTTGCCAATTCGGAAGGCACGTCTGTGTTTTTCAGAGTGCTCGCGCGTTGGAAGGAGGACCAAGACCTCTTAGGCCTGTCGCGGGACGTCCCCGACTCCCCCCAAGACTCCTTTGTCGGGGCCTGCGCCACGATCTCAACCGGCCTCGTCAACGACGTCGACCCGAGCGACGGGAGTGCCTGTCAGGACTTGAAGAATCTGCCGGACATCGTGTCGGACCCGGTTTTCACCGCCTTTCAAGGGTCCGGGGTTGATGTCTCGGGGGTTCCTTTTCTCGATAGTCTGGGGGACGCCGAACTCACCGAGACTGACGTCTTCTCCGATTTCCCCCCGACGCCCTGATGGAGATTATTTCCCTGGCTCGCGCGGATTATAGGGGCTCTTTTCTTGGATCTTCCGGAACAAATCCTTCGTTTCTTCGTCCAAATTCGGCGGGACGACGATTTTGACGACGGCGTATTCGTCACCGCTCCCTTCTTCCTTGTGGCCCAGGTGGGGAGCGCCTTTGCCGGGGAGACGGAATTTTTGGCCGGATGAGGTCCCGGCGGGAATCTTCAGTTTCACCGCCCCGTCGATGGTGGGGACACGCACGGAGGCCCCCAAGACCGCCTCCGTTACGGTGATCGGCACCTCCACGTACAGATCGTCTTCCCTCCTCCAAAAATAAGGATGGGGCGACACCTTGACCTGGATATAAAGATCGCCGCCGCCCTCCCCCTTTCCGGTCAGACGGATCTTACCGCCGTCGCGAATGCCGGCCGGAATCTTGACGTCGATCTTTTCCTCGTGCCCGTTGCGCGAGAGGGCGAAGCGCCGCGTGGTGCCTTTGAGCGCGTCTTCAAAACCGATCTCGAGGCTGGAGGTGACGTCCCTCCCTTCCGGTTCTTCATAGCCTTGATAGGATTGTTCGAAGGGCGAGGACCCTCGCGACGCTCCGCGGCCGCGACGCCCGCCGCCCATTCCTCCCCCCATACCGCCAAAGATGTTTTCGAAGATGTCCCCCATGTCGAACTCGGGCCCTCCTCCACCGCCTTGGCCGGAAGGGCCTCCGCTGGTCCACGTATAAGTCCGATAGGCCTGACGGCTCGGATCGAAACCGCCGTCCTCGGCCCACTGACCGAGGCGGTCGTATTTTTTTCGTTTCTCTGGATCCCCCAAGACGTCGTAGGCCTGTGAGATTTCCTTGAACCGGTCCTCGGCCTTTTTGTCGCCCTTGTTCACGTCCGGATGAAACTGCTTGGCGAGTTTGCGGTAGGCTTTTTTGATCTCTTCTGGAGAAGAAGTGCGCGAAACGCCGAGAACTTCGTAAAGATCCTTGGGCATGACCTTAATACATACAAGTCAACCGTTTGGAATACAATCTAGACTTGTATCAACCCCTTCTTGATCAAGGGAATGAGACGCTGATAGGCCTCCAGATCCGAGCCGGAATAATGATCCAACACTCCCTCCAAAGTCCCATACTGGAGGACCAGCTGAATGAGATCTAATTCTTCGGGGCTGAGGTCTCGCAGACGTCCCGCCGCAAGGTTCGGCGTCAACTTCGATCCGGGCTTCGGAAGATCCTCCCCGAAGCGGCTGATTTCGTCGAGATCGCAGGTGCCGTTCATGAGCAGGAAGTCGATCGAATCATTCAACTCCTGGCTCACGGGGGTCTCATTGGGCGGCTCTAAACCGAAGGCGCCTTGGGTCCAGCCGAGCAATCGGTAAAGCGCCTTCCGCGGGTGGACGTCGGGACTTCCGTCGATCGAGCAGAAATAGATACGACCCTTTCTCAAATAGACCTTTGCGAGACCGCGATCCGAAGAGAGGGAGAGCACACCGCTTTTCTGGGCGCCCGTGAGGGTTTGCAACAGATCGGCCAAAGGGATCACTTCAAGCAATCCGGACATGCGGCTCTTAGGCGCCGCCTTGCCGGAGTGAGGCACCGTGGCTTCCCGCGCTGGGGCCTCCGGACACTCCGCAACCGAGCCGAACGCAAGGCTTAGAATCGTGGAACCGATCAGGATGCGGTCGCCTTCCTTCAACGTCGTCTTCTGAATCTTTCGACCGTTTACAAAAGTACCGGAGGAGGATTTGAGATCCTCCAAGACGACTTCCTCGCCCGCAATCGAGATCTTGGCGTGCTGACGCGATACCAGATCCTCAACGAGCGGGATGTCCGAGTTGTTCAACCGGCCGATCACGAACTCACGATCCGCAGACAATGGAAACTCTGATCTCGCGGATTTTCCGGAAACGACCTTGATGCTGTACCCTTTGGGACTTGGGCCCGTTGATCCTCTGATACCGCCGACGTCCTTGGGGTCGGACGATGCCTCTCTTAGCCTCTCTCGGCGGCCGCCAAGAACATCCGAAAGAGAAGCCCCTCCGGCACCAGCATAGCGGCTCGCCGCTTCGTGTGACGGGTGAGTCATCACAGGGACCGCAGGGGCGGCTAACCGACCGAGGGGGCCGAGGCCGGATATTCGGAACAGAGGCACGTAGTTTGTGACACCCATAGTTGCCGAAAGGATCGTGTCCTCTCGAAAAAAGTTGCTACCCGAGAAGTGAGCATATGAAATAAGACTCCTTTATGAACGCCATCACCCAACTGAGCCTTTTAATCGGCCCGAGCTTCTTGAGCGGAATCAACGCCTACGCCACCGTCGGATTTTTGGGCCTCTTCGGAAGATTGGGCTGGCTGACGCTTCCGAAGGGCCTCGAGATCCTGACTCATCCGCCCGTCTTCGGCGTCGCGCTCGCGCTTTTCGTCGTAGAATTCGTCGCCGACAAGATTCCGGCCGTCGATTCCTTCTGGCACGGCATTCAGAGCTTCGTCCGCATCCCCTGCGGAGCCCTTTTGGCCTACGCCACGGCGGGCTCCGTGGAGCCGCATCTCAAAATCGCGGCCTTCCTCTTGGGCGGGACGCTCGCGGCCTCCTCCCACGCGGCCAAGGCCGGCCTCCGCGCCCTGGCCAACTTAAGCCCCGAGCCCTTTTCCAACTGGTTCCTCTCTTTGAGCGAAGACGCCTTTCTCGTGGTCTGTCTCTTCCTGATCTTCTTCGTTCCCTTGCTGATGATCGTCATTCTGGCCCTCTTCGTTCTCTTCGCGATCTGGTTCTTTCCCAAAATCTTTCGGGTCTTCCAATCGGTGTTACGCAAGAACAAAAAGGAGTAACCATGGATATTCTTATTGCCGCGGTGTTGGGCGCGATCGGCGGGATGGTCGGCGGTTTAATCGGTCACTGGGTCACAAGAAACCGTCCGAATAAAAAGATGGCGAGCATCATCACAACCGCCTGCATCGTCGTTACGCTGACGGCCACTCGCCAGTCCGGCCTCATCAAGGCCATTCACGAATGGATTTCCCCGAAAACGCGTGTTGAAAAGATTTTCGACGACGCCGTGCGCACGACCTTTGAATCCAATCCCAATGCCCTGGCACGGCTCAAAAACGCCAAGGATCCGGAAAAGGAGGCGGAACTCCTCACGGCCGCAGGCGTGAAGCGTCTCAACGACGACTCCCAGTTGGAAAGGGCAAAACTCTTGTTCGACATCGCCGCCGCGAGCAGCGAAGCCACCTGCGCGGGTCTCTTCACGGGAAATCTGAACGGCAAACTCTTCTTCGCCGATCTGGAGAGGCTTCCCGACGCGACCCTTCAAGCCTATGCGGGCATTTCGAAGAGCGCTGCGGAGTTGGAGCTGAAAAACGCCCCTTATGACGTCATCGGAGAGAATGAAGTCGGACAAATTTTCCAGGCCTATATCCAGAAGATCGGCGGAGCGGACGGCGAGCAACTCCAAAACGTTCTTGTAAAGCCTCCCCCGAACACCCCCGAGAACAACGCCGCCTATTGCCGGGCGACCAAGACGTTCTTCGGCAATATCGAAAAGCTCGACAAACCGGAGGCGGCCAAATTGCTCCGCTTTATCGCCGCCTCGGCCGCCGCCGCAAAAAATTAATCCTTTCCAACTCCGGCGCTCTTCGCTTTAATGCGCCGATATGAGGCAAGTCTGGATCACTCAGGTCGGCGGGCCCGAGGTCTTGCAGGTCAAAGAGGCCCCGGATCCCGAGGCCAAATCCGGTCAAGTCCGTATCCGCGTCCAGGCGGCGGGAATCAACTTCGCCGATCTCCTGGCGCGACAGGGCCTTTATCCCGACGCCCCGAAACTTCCCGCGGTGGTCGGCTACGAAGTGGCGGGAATCATCGATCAGGTCGGTGCCGGATCGGGATTCAAAAAAGGTGACCGGGTCGGAGCGATCACGCGTTTCGGCGGCTACAGCGACACCGTCGTCGTCCCCAAGGAATTCGTCTTCCCCCTCCCAACGAAGCTTTCCTTTGAAGAGGCGGCGGCGATCCCTGTGAACTATCTGACTGCCTGGCTCATGCTCGTCCATCAGGGCAACGTGAAAAAGGGCGATAAGGTGTTGATTCATGCGGCGGCCGGAGGCGTCGGACAGGCGGCCCTCCAGATCTGCCGTTGGCGCGGGGCCGAGGTGTTCGGCACGGCGAGCGCCGGCAAACACGCCCGCTTGAAGGAGTTGGGGGTTGAACACTGCATCGATTACCACAAACAGGATTTCGAGGCCGAGGTGAAAAAAATCACGTCGGGGCGCGGAGTCGAAATCATCCTCGACGCCGTCGGCGGCGAATCCTACAAAAAGAGCTACCGGTCGCTCTCCTCCCTGGGCAAGCTCATGATGTTCGGCGTCTCTAGTTTCAGTCCGGGAGAGAGCCGGAGCCTCCTCACCGTCGCGAAGGGTTTTTTGGCGATGCCTTCGTTCAAACCGATCCCGTTGATGAATGAAAACCGCGGGGTGATGGGTTTCAACCTGGGCCATCTGTGGGACCGCCGCGATCTGCTGAACCGATCGCTCGTGGAAATTTTGGAGTTGGTCGCAAGCGGCGTCTTCAAACCGCTCGTGGACCGGAGCTTCCCTTTGGAGAAGGCCGGAGAGGCCCACGCCTACCTGCACGCCCATAAGAATTTCGGAAAAGTCGTCTTGGGGGTGGGGTAGTCAACTTCCCTGAAAATTCGGAGGTCTCTTTTCCAAAAACGACTTGATGCCTTCCTTGCAGTCTTGGGTCGCGCTGGATTCGCAAATATGCTTCGTTTCGAGCGCTAGTTGATCGTGGAGGTTGTTGTCGTAGGTGGCGCTCATGAGTTTCTTTAACCGGCCGAAGGCCTTTGTGGGACCTTGGGCCAACTGTCTGGCAATCTCTTCGGTCTTCTTTGTCAACTCCGCGGCCGGCACCACCCAATTGACGAGTCCCAAGTCCTTTGCCTCCCGGGCCGTGTAGGTCGGCAGGGTCATGAAGATCTCCATCGCCTTCTTCATCCCAACGTGTCGCGGCAAGAAGTAAGTCGAACTGCCGTCCGGGGTCAGCCCGATGCGCGCGTAGGCGAAGTTGAAGACGGCATCCTCCGAGGCGATCACCAGATCGCAGGCGATCGCGAGCGGCGCCCCGGCCCCGGCCGCGGCCCCATGGACGGAGGCCAAGACGGGCTTTTCCAGACCACGGAGGGTCTCGACCATCTCGTGGAGCCGGTCGGGCATGTGGGTGGGGATCGTCGTCCCCTGATCGATGAACTCGTTGAACTTCTTGATGTCGCCGCCGGCGCAGAAGGCGCGCCCGTTCGCACGAAGGATCACGACACGGATCGCGTCAGATTGGCATTTCTCGAAGGCCTGGGCCATCCCTTCGATCAGGTCGATGTTCATGGCATTCAGGTGTTCGGGGCGGTTCAAAATGATGTGGGCGATAGACCCTTGGGTTTCAAAAAGGACTGCGGATGCCATGAAGCCTCCTTGAGAGATCATCCATGACCCGAAAGGATGGCCCTGCCAAGCCTTTTGTTCGGCATTGCCCCATCAAACAAATTCGATTAAAATACGTCGGTGAATCGTCGAATTGTCGTCAGTCTGGTCACTCTCGGGTCATTGGTCCTCTCCCTTCCCCTTCTGGCGGAGACGGTCATCAAGCTGAAAAAGACAGGAAAGAACTCTCAAGCCGCTTTGAGCATCATGACTAAGCCCCCGCCCGGATGCAAAGTCCTCAAGAACCTCGAACTCCTTCTTTGTCCGGAAGGGCCGGATCTGGAGGCCCTCCAAAAAGGCGGAAACGTGGACCACGCCACCCCGAAGGCCGAAGTGAAGGACATCAAACTCGAGGCGATCCCCAACGATCCCTTTTTCAAGGATCAGACCGCCATGAATGGCTCTCTGAACGGCGACGTTCAAGTGCTTGACGCTTGGAACACGGTGACGGGAAGCCCATCGACGATTGTGGCGATCATCGACAGCGGCGTCACCGTGACTCACCCGGACCTTCAGGACAATATCTGGAAGAACACGGCGGAAATCCCCGATAACGGGGTCGACGACGACGGAAACGGCTACGTCGACGACGTGACGGGCTACGACTTCGTCGGCGGATCGGGAAAAATGACGGACGAGACGAACCACGGCACCTTGATCGCCGGCGTGATCGGGGCGGTCGGGAACAACGGCGTGGGCGTCTCGGGGGTGAATTGGAAGGTCAAGATGATGCCGCTTAAGTTCACCGACTCGACCGGCAAAGGCTCGCTGACCGCGGTTCTCCAGGCGATCGAATACGCGATCCAAAACAAGGCGAACGTCATCAATGCGAGCTGGACGCAGATCCCTTCCGGGGAATGGGCCGATAAAGCGAGCCTTCTGCAAGCGGCGGTACAAAAGGCGGCGGACTCCGGAATCCTTTTCGTGGCGGCCGCGGGAAACCAACTCGAGACAGGGGTTGGGAAGGATATCGACGCGGAACCCACCTACCCCGCCTCCCTGGATGTCGATAACGTGCTCGCGGTCGCGGCCGTGGATCCGAACGGCGTCCTTTCCTCTTACTCCAACTACGGCGCTAAGTCCGTCGATCTGGGGGCGCCCGGAAACGGGATCGTCTCGACCTCAAGCGACGGGAGCTACGCCCAGATGAACGGGACTTCGATCGCGACGGCCTTTGTGAGCGGCGCCGCGGCGTTGCTTCTTTCGCAAAAATCCGGCATGACTCCGGCCGAAATCAAAAAAACCCTGATGGACACGGTCGTCGGCGATTCCAGCCTGACGGGAAAGACGGTGACCGGCGGCCATTTGAGCATCAAGAACGCCCTGTCTTCCCTCAGCGTCCCGCTCACGACCGCAGGCAGCAACAAAACGACGACCACACCGCCGCCTCCTCCTTCGGGAAACACCGCGGACCCCGCCCCAGCAGCCAACGGCGGATGCGGCCTTATCCCTAAGAAATTTTTGATTCCTGAAA
>CAZWYB010000012.1:5839-22941 GCA_964637745.1 uncultured Pseudomonadota bacterium | reverse complement strand
GCGCCCGTAGCTCAGGGGATAGAGCAACAGCCTTCTAAGCTGTGGGTCGCAGGTTCGATTCCTGCCGGGCGCGCAAAAAATATGAAATGGCCGTTTCGGGAAAAAGGCAATGCCGTCCTGGTCGAGATGAATTCCCGAAAGGGCAATGTTCATAATCCCGATTTCGTCGACGACTTTCACGCGACCTTCGATGCGATCGACAAGACCTATCCCAAGCACGCCCTTGTCATCACAGCGCGAGGGTCGGTCTTCAGCGCCGGCATCGATTTAGAATACGCCTCGTCCCTTTTTGGAGAAGGGGATCAGCGGAAATTAGGGGATTGGTATAAGAAATACAGCGGGATGATGGGACGCTTGTTTGAAAGCCCCCGCCTGACCGTGGCGGCGATCAACGGCCATGCCTTTGGTGGCGGTGTGATCCTGGCCCTTTGCTGCGATTTTCGAATCGCAGCCGATGGTCCCTTTAAATTCAGTATCAATGAAGTCCCCGTCGGTATCGGTATGCCGAGTTTCTACACGGAGATCATTCGCTTCCGTTTGGGGAGCCCCGTCGCCTGCGAGACCATCCTCTCGGGCGACACCTACACGGTCGAAGAGGCCGTTAATCTTGGGATCGTCAAAAAGGCAGTGAAGGCCGAGGCGTTGGTGGATTCGGCCCTCCTTCAAACGCAGGTGATTTCTCCCGACTGCTACACGGCCTATGGGCATTCGAAACGGATGCTTCAATATCCGCTGCTGAAATTTGTTGAGGAAGAGGCCTTTTTGGAAGAAGAAACGATAAAACATCTTTGCGACCCGGACTCCGTGAGGGCCCAAAGGGCGGCGTTTAAAAATCTGAAGAAGAAAGATAAAATATGATTCAAGCGACCCAAATCCGATCCGGCGACATCCTGAAGATCGAAGGCGCCCTGTACCGCGTCCTCAAGGCGCAGCACATCACGCCGGGCAAGGGGAACGCCCAGGTTCAGGTGGACATCCGGAACTTGAAGACCAGCATCAAGAACAACATTCGGTTCCGGTCGGTGGACGCCGTCGACAAGGTGGAGGTCGACGAGCGCGTCGTGACCTTTCTCTATCAGGACGGCGAGCTCTACCACTTCATGGATCCGAAGAGCTTCGAACAGTTCGAGCTGTCCAAGACGTTGCTCGAAGACGCGATCCCTTATCTCAAACCCGAGGCGTCGCTTACGATCTTAAGTCATGAAGAGCGCCCGATCAGCGTCACGTTACCGCAGAAGATGACGTTCACGGTGGCCCAATGCGATCCTCCGACCAAAGGGTTTGCGGGTTCCATGAAAGACGCGACGATGGACAACGGCCTCGTCGTCAAGGTCCCTCTCTTCATTAAAGAGGGAGAGGCGATCGTCGTGGATACGGAGACCGGGGATTATATCGAGAAGGGATAAAAATGTTCGCCTCCGCTCACACGCTTCTGGAGATCGTCATCCGCACGGCGCTGATCTACTTGGTCGTCCTCGCGGGGATGCGGCTTTCGGGTAAGCGGGAGGTCGGTCAGATGACGCCCTTCGATCTCGTTCTCCTGCTCTTGATCGCCAATGCCGTCCAAAACGCGATGACGGGACCGGATACCTCTCTCACGGGAGGGTTGGTTGCGGCCGGGACCCTGATCGTCGTCAACGGCTCCGTGTCCCTGATCGCCTGGCGATCGAAGAGCGTGCGCCGCATCGTGGAGGGATCGCCGACGCCCCTCATCCATCACGGGCAGGTCCTGGCCGAAAATCTATTCAGGGAAAAAATCACGCCAGAGGAGCTTTCTCAGGCCCTCCGCGAGCATGGGGTTCCGGACCCTCATCAGGTGGCCCTGGCGATGTTGGAGATCGATGGGTCCATCAGTGTCTTGAGGAAGGATGAAATGCCCGTCGTTCCCAAGCCGCATCACCGCATCCGGTTTCTCAGAAGGAAAAGCTGACGCTATTGTTCTCGGGTGAAGACGAACGAATCCATCTTCTTCGTCTCTCCGTGCGCCGTGGACGACCAGTCCTCGATCAGCTTGTCCTTGCCCTTGACCGTCAGCGAAATGCCGCTCATGTGGGGGGCGTCCGCGGAGGGAAGACCCGTCGCGTCGACGTAGGTGAAATCCAGCGTGTTGCCTTTTGAGGAGGACATCTTCATCCGAGGCTGATTGCCCATGGCGCAGTAGTGGGTCATCATCAGCTTGTCGCCGTCCATGAAGTAGACGTCGACCATTTCGTGAGGCGTTCCCGGGAAGAGGACTTCTTCCACGGCGCTTCCTCCGGAGGTGACGCGAAACTTCGTCTGCATCGGCTGTTCTTTTCCTTCCATCATGCCCTTGCCGGTCCATGAGCCTTCAAGCGACATGATCTTTTGAAACTCCGGCGAGGTCTTTTTCTTCTCCTGTTTTTTGTCGCTTGCCGCGGCATGGAGCGACAGTGCCAGGAGGACGGCAACGGCCAGGCTTAAGATTCGTGTTTTCATAAATTCCCTCCGGAGAGGGAGGAGAGCATATTTGGGGGAAAAGGGGAACGGCTAAGAAGAGAGGGTGCTACATGACTTCGCCAATGTGGAGTCGTCTCTTGGGATTGACAGTGTCGGATCGAAGGCTCTAACGTTAAAAAATGGACTATCGTACTTTGAATCCAGCGACGGAAGAGCTGATTCGTTCTTATCCGGCCGATGATTGGAATCGCGTGCAGGGTCTTATCGCGCGGGCACGAGCGGCCTTCGACTCCTGGCGCGGGACGTCTTTGGAAGACCGGAAATCGCTGGTGCACAAACTGGCGGAACGCCTGCGGGAACGGAAGAACCGCTACGGCAGCCTGATCACCTTGGAGATGGGCAAGCCGATAGCACAGTCCGAGATCGAAATCGACAAGTGCGCCCGCGGTTGCGATTACTACGCCGCAAACGCCGCGCAGGCGCTCGAACCCCAGATCATTGTCACCGACGCGGCCAAGAGTTACGTCCGTTACGATCCCCTGGGTCTGATCGTGGGGATCATGCCGTGGAATTTCCCGTTCTGGCAGGTCTTCCGTTTCGCCGTTCCCGCCTTGATGGCCGGCAACGTCGTCATCCTCAAGCACGCACCCAACGTACCGGCATGCGCCCGCGAAATCGAAGTTCTCTTTCGAGAAGTCGGTTTTCCCGAAGGCGTCTTCCAATCGCTCTTTTTGACGAACGAAGACGCCGCGCGCTTGATCGATTCGGGATCGGTGCGCGGAGTCTCTCTGACCGGCAGCGATCGCGCGGGCAGTGCCGTCGCCGCGATAGCCGGCAAGAACCTGGTGAAGACCGTGCTTGAGTTGGGGGGCTCCGATCCCTTCATCGTCTTCAAAGACGCCGATTTGGATAAAACGATCCCGATTGCGGTCAAGTCCCGCATGCTCAACACGGGCCAGAGCTGCATCGCGGCCAAGAGGTTCTTCGTCGCCAAAGAGATTTTTCAAGAATTCAGTCGAAGGTTTGTCGAAGCGGTGAAGGTTTTGAAGGTCGGCGATCCGACGAGCCGCGAAACGGACATCGGCCCTTTGGCCCGGGAAGACTTGTTGGAGAATCTGGTTCGTCAGACGGAGGCTGCAAAGAAGGAAGGTGCGGAGATCCTCCTGGAAGGAGGCTGCGTCTCGGGCAAGGGATACTTTTTCCGTCCCATGGTCTTTCAGGGCATCAAGCCCGGAATGACGGCCTTTCAAGAAGAGGTTTTCGGTCCGGTGGCCTCACTCGCCGTTTTTGATAACGAAGAAGAGGCGATCGCGTTGGCGAACAAAACCTGCTATGGTCTGGGCGCGAGTCTCTGGACGCGAGACGTGAGGCGCGCGGAGGCTTTGGTGCGGGACGTGGAGGCCGGATCGGTCTTCATCAACGGGATGGTGAAATCGGATCCCAGGCTCCCGTTCGGCGGCGTCAAGCGTTCCGGTCATGGACGGGAGCTTTCGACGGCCGGGTTGCATGAATTCGTGAACATCAAGACGGTGTGGATCGGTTAAAACGAAATGTCTCTGGGAGGGAATATGAACAAGACGGATTGGGCGGAGGTGCGCGCGAGGCTTAAAAAAGCGATCGACCAAAGCGTGAAGGTGTTGAAGGAAGGGAGCGAGGGGGCGGCGTATGTCGCCTCGCAGACGGCCCACGTCCTGCAACTGGAGATGGAAATCCATCGGCTGAAAAGCCGCATCGCCACGCTGATGCACCGCTTGGGGGAGGAAACTTACCAGGCGATGGATGACGGAAAATCTCAGACGCCCGAAATGAAAAAGCTGGCAGCCGATTTGGATTTTCTCAAGGACTCTCTGAAGAAAAAGGAGGCCGAGGTCAAGCGGACGCACTTGACCCGATCCGCCAAGTCGCCGAAGAAAGGCTCCAAGAAGTGACAGCGGACTCTAAGGACCGTGAGAAGGAGATCAAGGAGCCGAAGCCATTCGGTGTCGATTACATCCCGTACTCCAAGAGAGTCATCCCCAAGAAGGGCGAACCGGTCTTCGTCGGCAAGGTTTCGGAAATTCCGCCGGGCAAGGCGATGTCCGTCATGCTCGAAAAATTCAAGGTTGCGGTCTTCAACGTCGACGGTCATTTCTACGCCATCAAAGATGCCTGCCCGCATGCCGAATACCCGCTCGTGAAGGGGACGCTCCGCGGCGAGGTCGTCGCCTGTTCCTCCCACAACTGGCAATTCAACGTCCGCACCGGTGACTGCGTGCGCGGCGACATGGAAGGCAAGATCCGGCAGTTCGAAGTAGAAATTCGGGATGATGAAGTTTGGGTGAGACCTTGACTACTCCCCTGCCGGCGGAAAGAGCGAATGTCTGGGAGGATAGTCCTCCGGACGATAGATATCCGGGGGAGGTGCGCATACAGTAAAGACATCTTGGTTGGAGAGATTCGCAAATTGTTCCCAGTTGATTGTGTTTTTTACCTTCACGGAACCCGCGTGAGGTCCGTAGCCGTACTTCAGGAAGTCGGCCGAGGTCATGAATCCCTCAACGCCCTTGATCTCTACCGGAATAAAACCAAATTTGTAATACATGACATCGAATGTTTCCTCATTCGTCGGTTGATAAACCGCCACACAGTCGGAGCCCAAGGGAACGGAGAGGCTGATCAACGCTAAATCCTGGCCTTTTATGTCTCCTGTCAGGAGTTGAGTTTGGAAACGGATCCCATCAGGGGTCGCATAAATGTCGTTCTGTTCGAATTTCACCCAAGACATCTTCTCCACTCGCTTAAAGGCTCCATTCTCCGGAGGATTGCTGAAATAATCCTCCGATACAAAAAACTGACGGCCATGCGCTTCGACCAAGACATACCCGTTATCGAGAAGATACTCGAAGGTTTCATGATGGGTCGGGATAATGGCGCGCCATTCCTTTCCTCCGGAATAAGCGATCGTCTCCTGATAGTAACCTTTATAGCGGATGGAAAGTTGGTTCTTGTCTAGAATGTCCTTGATGGGGGCGGAGTAGGTTTCCCAAGAGAGGTTGGAGACCATAAAACTCTCGCCGCCGGCGGGGTCTCCCGTCTTGAGGGTCTCCCTACGGACGAAACCATAATAGAGGCCGTTGGATTTGACGGCGACATAGGAGGGATCTTCCTTCAATTCGTCGAAACTCTCCTCCGTCGCGGGCATTAGGGCGGGAAAATATTGATCGCCGAGCAGCAAGGGACAGTTCCCGATATCCGAGCGGTTGGTATATTTCGGATCATTTCCTTCATCGATGACGATCGGGAAGGGGAAGGATTGAGTGGGGGATGCATTGTTGATATCGTTAGACATAGATTCCTCTAGAGCCCTAGGAATGACAGAATTCCCACGAGAGAATTCATCTTCCCCATTTCATCGATGGCCCTATTAAAGTACTCGGTTGCAATCATTGCCGAGAGTTTGGCTTGTATCTTTCTTTCCAATTTTTCATCCAATGGCACACCGCCCTCATTGGCTTCCTTTCTGGCATTGCTAAGACGCGACAGAACTACGGTCAGGCGGGGAGATGCTTTGGAGATTTCCAACGCTGCTGCTTTTAAGTCGAGCTCCGAGGCCTTTGCATTAACCATTTTCCATGCGCGCTCTACCGTATACTGAAAGGAAAGGGGATCGATGTCAAAATCAGAAGCCCAATTATATGTGCAAGTTCTGATTGCGTCTGCATATTCAAGATCGTCTCCTTTCCTCGCCACTTCCCACATCTTATTTACACAGAGGGGGATAAGAATTTTCCAGGCTCTTCCGGGATCAATTGGGTTGCCTATTTCGTCGGCGCATTTTTTTGCCTTCATGAGATATTTGACCGTGCCCAGGAGTACGCCCCTTGATGCGTTCTCCTCCGCTTGCTGAAGAGCCACTTCCTTCGCATAATTCAACAGATCCTCCCTCAAGGGATTGGGAGAAACACCCGCCTCCTTCGCAAAATCGTTCATCTTGTTCGCCAGCCGCCACATCTCGTCAAAATCGTTCCGATCGACCGCCTCCTCGGCCCTCTCGAAAAGGGATTTCAAACCAGCCTCACTGGCGTCCTTGAGGTCCGTTTCCGGAGAAGTCGGAATCCCCGCCTCGCGGGCGGCATTCTGGAGTCCCCCGAGAAGTGCTTTGTCGGGAGAAAAATCGCCCTCTCTGACCCCTCGTAAATTGGACAGGTAAGACCGAGCGCTCATAAGGCTCTTGATTTTTCCCAAGGACGTGACTTTCAGATCTTTTAGAAATCTCGCGACTTCCCCTGACTGAAGATTCAAGTTCCTTCCTTTGGAATCGGTGATCTTGTCCACCCCCAGCGTGAACTTGTCGTCGCCGTTTTGATCAATGATGACGATCTCTCCGACGTCGATCTTGTGTGAGAATTCGGGTTTGGAGAAAAGTTCAAGCAGTAGACTACTTTTCCCACTCCAATTCCAATCTATGGGCGGTGACATGGTGTCTCCTCGTTATGTTGAATGACCTTTTATATCCACTGCGAGTCGCAACGGCTCACGATATGGCGTAAGTTTTTAGTCAGTCTCGATTTTTCCAACGGAGTTGCATCTGGTGTTAATGCGTCCAACCAGCGGATTCGGTCGAGAAACACACGGGCGACCAAGAGAGCGGCACAAGCAGATTCTTTATTTTTCTGCGTATCCAGCAACGGCTTGAAGATTGCCCGAATCTTGTTTCCCTCCCAGAGCGACTGATAACGCGCCAATCGCCAAAAACCCTCGTTGATCGGGCTTGAGGTTTCCGACCATCCGATCTTGTTTTCGATCAGTTCGAAGAGATCGAGGACATCGAGACCCAAAGGTGTCTGTTCCAAGACCAGAGAGAGCAGAGACTTGCCATCCCGGCCGTCGGTCAGGCGTCGAATCGCGCCGGTCTTGGAATCCAAGAATCGGCCGGTTGTGAGGGCCGCGAGGAGGGAGAGCCAGAGATCCTCTCCCGGTTGACCTTGCGAATGGCCCGAGCCCGTCGAGGAACGTTTTCTCCGGCTCGATGCGGCATTTTCCAAATTCCTTTCATGGTCCTGAAGCGGATGCGGCGCGGACTTGACGGAATCTTCGTTGCCGGACGATCGATCCTTTCCAAGCTCCGATTTTTTTGGATCGGTCGTCAGGATCGTTTTCTCGGAGGGGGCTTTTTGATCGGTCTTCATCTCGCCTGATTTCGTCGGCGATGCCATAAGGGCGGAAGGATTTGGAACGGGTTCTCGATCTGCTCCTGCTTTAGGACTGTCTTGCACCGTTAATGGGACTTCTCTTTTCTGAATTAAATCTCTAATGGTGACCCATTCTCCCGCTTTTTTGGTGGCCGTTGCGCCTTGGGCGTTTGTTCCCTCGGCAGCGCCGTTTTGGGGGAAACCTTCTCCCGTTTTTTCAGTCGATTGTGGCTTGCCGGAAAACGAGGGCCGGGAGGTGTTTCCCTCCGGCGTAGCGCCCTTTGAGGGCGCTTCTCCGTGTGGGGTTTTGACCGTTTGCAGGACTTGTTTTTCCAAAAATTCGCCCGGTGACGGATGAGCGGAACGATTCTCCGGCTCTTGATGCGGCATGGGTTCATGACCCTCGGCGGCCGCTGAGTTGCCGTTGGCTGTGAAGGTTCGGCCTGTTTGTTGAGGGACATTTGAAAGTTCCGAAAACTCGCGGGGCGTCGCTTTTTCTCCGATCGTCTCGCCCGAGGCCAAAGGCGTCTTCCCGTCTTTCGCCGTCTGGATCGGCATGGGGGCGGACTTGTTGTCCCCTGTGCGCGATGAGGGGGTGTCGGAAACGGCCTCACGGGTCGCCGTCATGACGGGCTTACCGTTTAGTTGTTCCGGCAGGCCCGTCCCCATGGCATTGGTCACTTCTCTGAAAATGGGGCTTCCGCTCGTAGGCGTAACGGGCGGTTCTCTGGAAGGGACCGTCTGAATGACGGTCGGTTGACCTCGTGTCGCCGGTAATTCAAAAGTCCTCATCCCTCGGACGACTTGGTCAAAGATCGATTTAGTCGATTCTTGGATGAACCCCCTCTCCGGCAAGAGGGGGCCATCGGGCAATTCTTGATTTTGAATTTTAGGCAGCCATCGATCCAGATCCGGAAGGTTTTCGACTCCCCTCGAAGACCCTCCGGGAATCCGAGACACAGCAAGCTCTACCCCTGAGGAACGGGTCTCGGCGGACGCATTTTCCTTGTCGGCGAATAAACTCTTGGCCGCATTGTCTGTCTGCGGCGTGTCGACGGTAAGTTCTCCCATAAATGGATGCGTCCCTCTTCTGAAAAGATAATTACAAAATGAATGCCAAAGCGAAGGTGTTTGGAATGACTGGACTATTTGAAAAATCGATACCTGTGCGCACTGAGTGTGTGAGGACTAAGCCCCCAGAAATCGCACAGTTTGAGCGAAATGTGTTTTTCGGGCGCTTGTCTTTTCCGCAGAGGATTGGTAGGGGGCTCGGTCATGGCACGCATCCTCATGGTGGAACCGACCCCGAACCCCCAGGCCTTCAAGCTCCGGCTGGATCAGAAGGTCACGGTCGGCGGCGGCAGGCAGTACAATAAGAAGGAAGAGTGCTGGGACAATCCCGTCGCGGGGCGTTTTTTCGACGTTCATGGCGTCGAGTCCGTCTTCTGCATGGACGATTTCATCACGATCAACAAAACGCCCGGAGGCATCTGGGATTACATCTTCTTCCAGGCGAACGAAATTTTGATGTCGTTCAAGGATATCCAACCGCTTCGGTTGGGTGACGCGGCGAAATCCAAGGTGTTGGTGGAAGGCGAATTCGACAAACTGCGTCCCGAGGAAAAACTCGCCTACATCGACCAAGTCATCGACGAAACGATCCGGCCGGGTCTTGCCCGCGACGGCGGGAATCTTCGAATCATCAGCTTGGAAGAAAACATGCTTCGCGTCGAATATCAGGGCGCCTGCGGGAGCTGCCCGAGTTCCACGGGGGCGACGCTGACCTATATCGCCAACATGCTGCAGAGCCGGGTGAGCCCGGACCTACAAGTTATTCCCGGGTGAGAGAGGGTATAGGTCCTATAGGACTTATTAGACCTATTTTCTTTTTCTGGCCCAGTAGAGTCTCTCCGTGAAACCGCCTTCCTCGAGAAACTTCCTCTCTAATTGTCGCAATTGCTGGTCCAAGAGGTAATTGGCCTGGTGGATGAGACAGATAGAGGTGTTGGCCGCGGTTTCCGCACTGCCCTCAAAATAGGTCCTATAGGTCGAATAGGACCTATCAGACCTATAAGCCAGTTGCCTCACTTTGATCGCATAGAGATCATTCTTGTTCCATAAAGGCTTACCCCTCTGCCTCAAATAATCCTGATAATCCAGCAGGAGCTCTTCCAAGCTCGCCCGAGCGACGCCGATCAGTTTCAATTCCATCTTTTTTGATGTCCCCGAGGCCATGCTTCCTTCCGCAATGTTTTGCTTTCCGCTACGCGCGGCTTGCACCATTTGGTCGTGCGTGCGCGATCGTCTTTCGATAAATCGATCGCAAAATCTTACCGTCGCATCATAGATTATTTCCGTCATTTGATAAGACTTTAAGGATAAATAACCGCCGTGTGGGCTGATCAAATCGGGTGAAGATCCGCTTTTGGACATGTGATGCCTCCTCACAGGAAACAATAAGCACGTTCCATGCCAATGTTTTGCAGAGGACATCGCAGGAGAAAAGGTTCGAAAATGAAACCCAACCGACCGAATTTCAAACCCTGGAACCTTGACAACGCCGCTACTTCCCTTCATGTGATGCGGCTTGAGCCGTCTGATCCCCATTCAAGCCTGTTGCCCAACTTGTCGATCCATTGATGTGTTTTACACCTGCCATGTAACCTGTTGTTTCAACCACGTTTGCAACCATTGCCGCACGACGTTTGAGTTGGCGACTCGTCTTCTCAGGAAAGATCCCAATCTGCAATTCAAGGTTCCGCAAGAACGTGACACGTCTTTGCCGATGGCCCGATGCGTCGGCTGCGGCGGGCATGATGTCTTTCAAGTCGATGGGGCGAACGACCTCGTTTGTGCGGGCTGCCGATCGCTCCTTGCGCTGGAATACGAGAATATCGTAAAGGATGCGCCGTGATTCAACTCTACCAATACGAAGTCTGCCCTTACTGCTGTAAGGTTAAGGCCGTTCTCGACTATAAGGGCATCCCCTACGAGAAGATCGAGGTCAATCCCATGACCCACGAAGAATTGGAGTGGAACAAGAAGGCCTACGACCACGACAAGGTGCCGGTCTTGATCGACGGCGACGAGACCGTCTTGGAATCGAACGACATCATCCGCCATCTGGACGAGAAATATCCCAAAAACCCCGTCTTCGCCAAAAAAGGGTCTCCCTCGAAGGATCAACACGAGTGGATCCGGTATGCGGACAATGAGTTGGTCCAGATCCTTCCCGCCAACATTTACCGGAGTTTCCCGGAGGCCCTCGATTCTTTCAAGTACATCACCAAGGTGGGAAAATTTCCGGCCTGGAAGCGGTATTACCTGATGCTGGGCGGGGCGGTGGCGATGACGATCGTCGCCAAGAAGGGGATGAAGAAGCGCGGCATTACGGATCCACGTAAAGCCCTGGAGGAGATCCTGGACAAGTTGACACAGGGATTGGGCAAGAAGAAGTTTTTAGGAGGAAACGCCCCGGACGTCTCCGATCTCGTCTGCTTCGGCATTCTTCGGAGCGTGCACGAAATGAAAGTCTGGGATTTCATCTCGCAAAACAAGAAGGTCCGCGACTGGTACGAGTCCGTCGAGAAAACGATTTCCTAATAAAAGCCGAGTTTTCAGTGCGATGCCGAGCGCGGAAGCGTCATCAGGATGACTTGTCCGCCTTCCACCAGATAGGCGTCGCCGTTCCACTTTTGCAGGGCGGAACTGCGGACGCTGTCCACGTCGCGCGCTTGAACGCCCAAGAGCCAGGTTCCGGGCCCGAAGGCGTCGGAGGCATCGATGATGCCCGTGGATTTCCAAATGTCTCCGAACGGGACTCCGGTCAACTCCGAAAACACATTGGGTTCCTTGCCGCCGACGGTGGAGGAATGGATTTCGGCGACGCGCATCAAGGCGCCAGTGGCGAGGTTATAGAGCCAGACCGACGGAGGCCGCCTAAAGAGGAGCTCGCGGTTGGCTGATGTGATGTCTTCCAGAAGGACCATCCAACCCTTGGCGTTCGCATCGACGTCGGCGGGATTGACGATCGGATCGCCGGCGTCCCCCTCCAAGAGGATTTCAAGGAGAGGCGCCTTGCCTAGGGGATCCGTCGGGTCCACGGTGAGGCGGTAGAGTCGTCCGCGGCGGTTTTGCAAAATATCTCCGCCTGTCGTCACGAAGTAAAAGACGCCGGGGTGGTTGCGGTCATAGGTCCCGTCCTTGATGCGGTCGAAATGGAAGGCGCCGTTGCCGCGCGTGCGTTCGTCCAATTCACGATCGTTCCAGCGGGCGGCATCGTCGATCGGGATCCAGCGGCCGAGGAGGGCGTGGTCGGATTTTCGAAAATTGGTTTCGTCGGTTTTAGTGATGTCGGTGGAGGCGAAGGCGTAGAGGCGTCCGCCGACCAGGCCGTTTTTCTCCAAGGGATTCATCGAGGAAAGTTTTTTTTCGCCCACATAAAGGTAGAGTTGACTGTTCAAACCCGGAGGCCCGTCTTCGAGCCCGAAGACGACGGTTTTGAGTCCCGTGCCCGGGAGAGCGACGAGATTTTCCTTCCGGTAACGTCCGAGCTCGGGCAGGGTGTACGCGATGCCGTTGACGAAGGCGAAGGCCAGGCCGCCTCGTCCGTCGAAGGTGTCTTCACCCGCGTCCGCCTCGCCCGCGAGGTAAATCGGTTGGTCGAAACCAATCAGATGATCCGCCAGGAAGCCGGAACGATAGCGGCTCGCCGTTCCGGTGAGGGGCGAGCCGTTCGTGCCCTGAAAGACGCTGGTGGCGGCGAAGTCTCCGCTCGCGACGCGCGGGGGATTGGTCAGGAGGATCCATGAGGACACGAACGCCCCCTGTTGAAAGCCGCCGCCGGGGATGGGCTGGGAGATCGATCTCTTCGGAATTCCATGATTCAGCCAGAGATGGATTTTGCCGTCGGCCGATTTGGAAAGGCCCATGCCGTCTGGAATCCCCACGAGGCGAAAGGTTTGCGACGGATGTGAGGTGCGGGGAACGGACTCGCCCACGGTCAGGAGCGGCAGGACCTTTGCGTCCGGCGCGACCGGCTTCAAGTAGGCGGGGTCGTCGGTGATCCATCCTGAATTCGATTGAGCCGGCAGGTTTCCGCACCAGAAGAGGATGAGGAGGCAAAAAGGGAGAACCTTCACGCCATGGCTATTGCTTCTTGGTCCGAATGCTGTCAAGAGCTCCTCATGAAACGGATTTTATCTCTTCTCTTTTTGCTCTGTCTCCTGGCGACGAAGGCATGGAGCGCCGAAGAGGCGAGTGTCTCGTTAAAGCTTCCCCCACAATTCGTCGAAAAGTTATGCGCGACCCCCGTGCCCGGATGGAAAGACCAGTCGGTTCGCTGGAAAGGCGTGACGGACGGCCGGAAGGAGGCGGAGGTCGGGCTTCAGTCCAAGAAAAAGGGAAAGGATCCGATCTCGGTCACGGCACAACCGCCTTTGGAAGTCGTCTTGAACGAGACCTTGAAGCAAATTTTCTCAGCCTGCGGCCTCAAAATCTCGAACGACGGAAAGGCTGACCTGGAAATGTCCGCGGAGATCGAAGAATTCCACGCCGGCGTGGAGAAGGGATTCCTGACCGGGAAAGGAGTTGCCCGAAGCAAGATCCAGTTCCATCTGAGTCATAAGAACAGCACGAGCCAGAGGGTCGTGGATTTGGGCTACGAGCTGGACTCCAAAGAGATCCGTCAGAAGGACATCAAGCAGTTGGAGAAGACGTTGAATGATTTGTTGGCGAGGACGTTGGAGCAGATCCCCGTGCTGGATGGCCTGAAAAATTTATCATTCTAAGCTGTGCCCTATGTCGGTCGACGAGGAATCGGGGCTCCCGCTCCAGAAGGGGGTCTTCGACAGATAAGACCGATCGCCTCGGCATAAATCTTGAGAATTGCTGTTTCGGAGAAGTGCGTATTCATACGCCCGAACTCCCTTAAAGACTCCGACTCGCTGATGGGCAATTTTTTAGACACGTAATTGTCGATGATGATCTTCTTCATCTCGTCCACCTTCAGGGTTCGATAGAACGTAATCGCAAGCAGGAGATCGAAGGGTTCAAAGAGCGGATGAGTCGGCTCCCGGACCGGCTCGTCCTCCTTCGTTTTCATCGGCGGGATGGAAAACGAGTCCGTCGGAGATCCGTCCTTTGGGAGCGGCTTTGCTTCCGGATCCGGCTTGATCTCGTCGATGGACTTTTCGAATCCCAACCAATCGAGTGCACGGTCGATATAAATTAAAAGGTCCATGGTCTCTTTACCGTTAGGCCCCCTTCATGATCCAGAAAAATGAGCAACAGACATGCCAAATTAAGTAGTATGATTTTATTCGGTTTTTTTAATTTGAAATCATTACGATCACATAAAAAATAACAGTCTGAGTCGGAAGCTGCACATCTTGTTCCTAGTTGTGGTATCTTTGAAAGTCTATCAAGGGAACGACATGGATGGATGGCAGGTCATCAAAAAGCTTGGTGAAGGGGGGAGTGGCGCCGTCTATCTGGTGCGGACTCCTGAAGGCAAAGCGGTCGCCCTCAAGATTTTGACCGTTTCGCAAAGTCATCAGCGTTCCCTCTTCGAAAAGGAAGCCTCTCTTTTGATGCGGTTGCGCCATCCGGCGATCGCCTCCGTTTTGGGTTTTCTCGCCGACAGCAGGGAAATCTTCGGAGACAACCGCGGCCCTTGTTTTTGGATGGAGCTTGTCGAGGGTCAGGATCTTTTTAAGGCGGCGAGCGAGGCTTCCGATCGACAAATCTTTGAATGGTTCGGTCAGGCCTTGGAGGCCTTGCGCTACCTTCATGCCCAAGGCGTCCTCCACGGAGATCTTTCTCCCGGCAATGTCCGCATCGACGCCGTGGGACGTTTGAAGCTTCTCGATTTTGGTTTTGCAAGCGTTATGGGAGCGGACGGCGGACCGCGGGCCGGGACGGTCCTTTATCTGGCCCCCGAGCGGATCAGCGGAAGGGCGACTCCCGCGAGCGATCTTTTTTCTTTGGGGACCCTTTTTTACGAGGCCCTGGCGGGAGAGCATCCAAGAGCCTCGTGTCGGAGTTTGCGCGAGATGACGACGCGCGAAGCCAAACCCCTTCTGCAGGTTGTTCCGAGGCTTGCGGCCGAGCATGCCATCGGCGCTCGTGTGATCGACCGCATGATACGCGCTTCCGCCGCGGAGCGCTTTCCCGGAGCCGCGGAAGCGCTTGCGGCCCTCGACGGCGCGAAGGCGGATGAAGCGGTTTCGAAGGCGCCGTCCGGCCGCTACCACGCGCGAACCTTTTTCGGGGCAGAAGAATTTTTCGTTACGGTGGAGCACGCCATTTCGGCCCTTCCCGAGAGGTCGGAGTTTTTCGCCGTCCATGGGCCGACAGGCGTCGGAAAGACGCGCTTTCTCCGCGAAGCCCTTTTTCAATGCGCCTTCGCGGGGCTCCCCGTGAGGGAGTATTCGGCGAATGATTTCCTGAGAGGATTGAGAGAGGCGACTGCACCGACGGGGGAGGCGCGCGTCTGGGTGTTTCACTCCCTGGATCAGGTGCGCGTGGAGGACTTGGCGCCCTTGGCGCGCTTGAGGCGCAGCTCGTTCGCCGCTTTCGGCTCGTTGGTGTTCTTCGAATGGAACGACGACCGCCTTCATGAGGATGCACGCCGGCTTCTTCAGGCCATGCCTCTCGCCAACTCTCTCCAAGAGATTCCGCTCGCGAACCTGTCGCCGGAGCAGACGAAGGCCCTCTTGTCGGGAGCCCTTGGGGAGGAAGCGACCGGAGATGTTTTCGACGTGGCGTGGGAGAAAGCGGCCGGAAACCCCTTGATGCTGATCGAATTCGTCGAGGTTTTGAGATCGAAAGGCTTCGCCGCGAAACGGCATCTTTCTCAGGAATCCAAACGAAGCCTCGACCGCTTGGATTCGATGCAGGAAATCCTCAAACAACGTGTGAGCGCGCTGGAGCCGAAGGAAAGAGAGGTTCTCCTTCTGTTGGCGGTCGCGCATTTTCCCTCGGGTCTGGAGGAACTGCTCCTGGCGTCGGGAAATCTCTTCGGCGTTCCGCCGGATGAAGCCGTTTTCCAGATCCTGCCTCTCTTAGAAAGCTTGAAGGAGTTGGGACTGGTGAGATTGGATGAAGGAATGGGACGTTACGGCTTGGGCTTTTCTTCCCTGGAGCCGGCGATTTTGGGCGGCGTTTCGGGCGAACGGCTCCGGGATCTCCATCGCGTTTGGTTCGAGGCGCTGGGCTCCGAAAGAAGCGCCCAAAAAATTCACCATGCCCTGGAGTTGGATGAAAAAGAGGCCGTGGTGCAAGGGGCCCGGGAAGCCGTGGAGTTTTTGTGGAAACACGGGCGGCCCGACGAAGCGCTGGGCCTTCTCCGACGCGCTTTCAAAGCCGTTTCGGAAAACCCCGAAGAAACCTCGCGCCTCTTGCGCATCCAAGTAAACATCTTAAACGACCTCGGACGCTATGAAGAAGCCCTGCAAACCCTGGAAAAAATCTTCGCCCTCAAGGCGAACGACGAGCCCCTTTCGGTGAAGACGCTCAAGTATTGGCTGATTCAAGGATTGATTCGCCAAAATCTCGGCCAGTCGGTGGAGGCGGAGCGACTGTTCGGGAAGGCCCTGAAAGAGGCGAAGGACTTCGACGGGCCCGAGATCGAACCGTATCTGGTTAAAATCCACTCCGCGTTGGGGTTGCATTACCTCAACGCGGGGAAATTGAGTCAGGCCAAGGCCAGCCTCGAAGAAGGATTGAGGATCCACACCGCGAAGGATCACCGTCGTGCCGAGATTTGCCGGTATCTGGCCGTCGTTCTCTCCAAGGAAGGGAATGCGGCCGAGGCGGACCGACTCTTGGATGAGGCCAAGGCCCTCTATCAGGCGGACCGGTTTTTCTCCGGAGAGTTCGCGGTTTGGCTTGAGAAGGGGAATCTCGCCGTGCATCGCGGCGACGCGGATCTCGCGGAGGAGCAATACGGAGAGGCCGAAAAGATCGCACAGTCCCATAAGGACGACTTGATGCTCGCCTTGCTCTGGCACAACCGAGGCGTTTTAGCCCGGAAGAAAGGGGACCTTGCCATTGCCCTCGCCCAATTCGAGCGTGCCCTCGAAGTGCTTCGACCCTTGGGACACGTCGGTGATTTGGTGGACGGCCTGCTCGAACATGTCGTGACCGAGGCCGAAGTGGGCCGATTCGCCCGTGCAAGCCAGGAGATCCGGGAAATGCGTCGGTTCGAGGAAGCCCTGCCCTCCGTCCGTGAGAAGATCGAAGAGGCGGAAAATTTTCTGCGTGAATATCGGGATGGAGATTATCTCCCTCTGAAGGAAAAACCGGGCACCGCCTCCTGGAATGTGGAAGCGGCCCTGCGTGAGTCCGTGCGCGCAGCCGAGGATCCGCAATTCATCCGGAAAACCCTGTCCAAGATTTATGACGGCCTGCCGGCGTCCTTGCAGGTCTCGTTCATCGATCGAGCCGATTACAAACAATGGATCATTCAATCGTCACCACGAGGAGGATGAACATGGATATCTTGTCGAAACT
>CAZWYB010000012.1:0-5829 GCA_964637745.1 uncultured Pseudomonadota bacterium | reverse complement strand
GCAGACCGACGACATGCAGAAGGTGTTGAAGCGGTTGATGGACGCTGCGATCGAGATCTCCCAGGCCAAGAACGGACTTCTGCTGCTGAAAAGCGAGGCGGACGACGGACCGATTCCGGGCTACAGCGTCGTGGTCGCCAAGAATCTCTCCCAGTCGGACCTGGAGAAGGATGACTTCGTCGTGAGCCTTTCTGCAGTCAAGGAGGCGACGGAAACCGGGGAAGCCGTGGTGACCGACAACGCCTTGCAGGACCCGCGCTTCAAGCAATCCAAGAGCGTCGAATTGCATCACTTGAAATCCATCCTGGCCCTTCCTCTCCGGGATTCGTCTGGGGTGATGGGCGTCTTCTACCTGGACAATGCCTTGGACGCCGGCGTCTTTTCGGACGCCGCCGTCGGCGCCCTCAAGGCCTTCGCCGATCAGGCGGCCCTGGCCCTCCAGAAGGCGCGGATGATCGAAGAATTGAAAAAGGCCAACTCGGAGCTAACCGTGGAGGTCGAGGAAACCGCTGGCCAGCTTCATCAAATGGAACGAGAGTTGGCCGAGAGTCGTTTGAAACTCAAGCACGAATACAGCGACATCGTCGGTCGCTCGCCCAAGATGATCGGAGTCCTACAGCTCTTGGACAAGATCACGGACTCCAAGGTGCCCGTCTACATTTTTGGGGAATCGGGCACCGGCAAGGAATCGATCGCGCGGGCCCTTCATTTCAATAGCGCCCGGGTGAAATTCCCCTTCGTCTCTGAAAATTGCAGCGCCTTGCCCGAGACCCTCCTCGAATCCGAGCTCTTCGGTCATAAAAAAGGCGCCTTTACGCACGCGGACCGGGACAAAAAAGGCCGGCTCGAGTATGCGAACAAAGGAACCGTTTTCTTGGACGAGATCGCCGACATGAGCACCAATCTTCAGTCGAAGCTTTTGCGTTTTCTCCAAGAAGGAGAAGTGAGGCCCGTCGGGTCGAACGACATCGTCAAGGTGGACGTCCGGATCGTCTCCGCCAGCAACAAAGATCTTGCGAGGTTGGTCGAGGAGGGAAGATTCCGGGAAGATCTTTTCTACCGTCTCAACGGCATCACTGTGACACTGCCTCCGCTTCGCGAACGGATCGAGGATCTGCCGCTTTTGTCGGAACATTTTTTGAAGAAGATCGCCGACCGGGAGAAGAAGACGTCGTATTCCCTGAATGCCGAGGCCTTGAAACTGCTCATGAACTATCCCTGGCCGGGCAATATTCGGGAGCTGGAAAACACGCTGGAGACGGCCGTACTCTTTGCGGAGGAGGGGAAGATCGGGGCGAAGTCGTTTCAGTTCAAACCGGTCCTCCTCGGGCGAAAGAAGGCCCTTCATGTGATTTCGTCCAAATCCATGCCGAAATCGGAGATGGATCCGGACTTGGAGCGCATCCTGCTGGCCATCCGCGATCAGGGCTATCACAAGGGCAACGCGGCCAAGGCCCTCGGCATCTCGCGACGGAATCTCTACACGAAGTTAGAGAAGTACGGCGTCCCCTTCGAACTGAAGGATCTGAAAAACTATATTGATGAGAGATTTATTTAACGGGCAAGTCCACTTTCTTGTCTATCTTCTGCATCTTCGGCATCGGAACGCTCATCACGGCTAAAAGATGGACCAGTCTCCCGTCCTTGTCCTTAGGATTCCATTCCAGATTCATTAATTTTTCGAATTCTTCCTTTGCCTTGTCTTTGTAAGGCGAGGCCGCATCTAAGGATGGTTCCGGAGGTTCTCGAATCGCTCCAATACATTCGCCTTTGTATTTCGTGCCCCATCCGCTCATGTGCACATAATACAGCTTGATCGTTGACCCTGCCTCCACGGGAAAATCATCGATGGCTAAGTTATACCTCGAGACGGTCATCGTCTTGGTACGACCGGGTCCGACGCTTGGTACAGGAGAAAGATCGAAAACCGTATCCGTAATCGGCTCATCCCTGTAAGTGGGTTCCTTCCCGAAGGGAGGGTAAACGAGGATGCGGACATAACCTTTTAAATTGTTGGACTCCCAAGACAGAGCGGTCGAGGTCATCGAGGTAGGGAGGTAGGCCTCGAGGAGATAATCCCCTCCGAAGGTTCCGGTCGGAGACGAGTGAAGGGCCGTCGGTTTTGCCTCATCCTTGCTGAAGGGTGTCGTGGAGTCGTCGTCCGTGAAGAGTTTGTCGTCGGAGACGAAATTGATGTTGTAGGCTTCATAACAGTCGCTCGCCGGCATTGGATCCGCCTTGGCGGATTTTGGGTCGCCGGCGGAGGCGACGGGGGCGCTTGTATCGACAGTCCCCGAGGATGAGCTGCCGCTTCCTCCGGTTGCTGGGGGCGCAGGGGCCGCTGGAGCTGGGGCTGCAAACGGAGAGGCCGTTGGCGGGGCTGCTGCGGCCGGCGTGGAAGAGGGTCCTGCCTCAACAGGTCCTGAAGATCCCGCGACGATCGGTGCGGGGCCTGTGGGGCCTCCGTCCGGGTTGGTGATGATCGTGTTAACGACACCATCGTCCTGTTTGACCGCCGTCTGAGAGGAAGATCCGTCCATCTTCCCTTGGCCGGCCTGGAAAACGCCGGGCGCCATAGCCCCGCAGCCGGCCAACGCAAAGAGTAAAAACAAAAATTGAAAGGAAAGGAATTTTTTCATTAGGGTGTCTTTTTGACCGCCTTATCCGCGTCTTTGAGCGAGTCCGGCAGAGTGGCGGATTCTTTCTTGATCATGCTGGGAGAGACATCGATTTGTATATACCCCACAAGGTGCGAAGCGGCCGAGGTGAAATTGTCTTGAACCTCCGTCGTGTAAGGCTGGAGCGTCTTCGAAATGATGAGAGGATCCTCTCCTCCGAATGCGGGGCAGAGATCCAGGAAATAGCGGAATTCCAAAGTCGATCCGATCCTCACGCGTAGCTTCTGGATATCGATATTGTATCTCAAGAAAAGGGGTATGTGTTTTAGATCATGTGGGAACACCAATAAATTTTGCTGATCGACCGGTATATCGATGAAATAGGGCTCTCCGGTCGGCATGGTTTCGATGATGCGGACGTAGCCCGGCATGTCACTGATCCATCTCCAACAGTCGTCTCCTGTGCATCCGGCTTTCCCCGTGGGAATCTTGGCCTGGACCAGCAACTTGGTGTTGAGGTCTTGGCCCGGAAACAGCTCGAACGACGTCGGAGACGACGCATCCTGGCTCAATAAATCTCTTGAATGGTCCTCGTCCGCCCGGTTCGCCTTGAATTCAGTGGCGGAGGCGACGGGCCCAGGATGGACGCAGGCCGACAAAGGATCCGCCTTGGCGGATTTGGGGTCTCCGGCAGAGGCCACCGGTCCACCTACCTTTTTAGCTCCGCTCGGTGAGGTATCGCTTCCGGTTGGAGAGCCCGTCGGAGAACCGGTCGGGCTTGGAGTGGCGGCCGCGCTGTCGCTCGCCGGGGAATCCGTCGGGGCGGGGGCAAAAGGACTTCCGCTTTTCGGCGTAGGCGTTGGAGCCCCTTCCGGTGCGACGGAAGAACCGATCGGCACAGGAACATCGCCGCCTGCCGTAACGGAGGTCGTCGTGGAATCGTCGAGCTTCTCTTTCCCTTGATAGATTTGCGGGGCACCCGAATCGCCTTTGGTCCCTTGTAAGGCTCCGGGGGTGATCGCCCCGCAGGCGGAAAAAAGGAAGGCGACCGTGCTAGCTATGAGAAAGGCTCGGAACTTCAAAGACACACCTCTACTTATATCATATTATCTCTCCTTTTGAGGGTTCGAGTTGCCGGCCAAAATGGAAGTTTTAATAATATTAAGTATTTACAAATGGAGTTAGTGCATAGAACAAGGCAACCAAGGTTTTGGCGTCGGTGATCTCTCTTTTCTCGATCATCTTGAAGACCTCGTCCCGGGTCATGAACTTTTCCTCGATCACCTCCGTCGCTTCTTGGTTTTTTTGAGACGGCGTCAGCCCGACCGCCTTATAAAGGTGGAGGACCTCGTCGGTGAAGCCGATCGACGTGTGGACGGCGATCAAAGGTTCTATGGTCTTGGCGACCCAGCCGGTTTCTTCCTCCAATTCCCGCCGGGCGCAATCTTCGGGGCTTTCATTTTTCTTATCCATGAGGCCCGCGGGGATCTCCCAGGCCCATTCCTTAATGACGGGCCGGTATTGGCGGATCATGAGGATCGACTGTTCATCGTCCGTCATGGGAACGACCGCCGCCGCCGGCAGGTGCCGCGCCACTTCGATTTTCGCGGTGTGGCCGTTGGGAAGCGGAATCTCTTCAAGATTTAAGGTGACGATGCGTCCTTTGTAGATTGTTTTGACGCTCATGGCAGCCACCATCGCACGGGGGCGACGAGAAAGAAAACAAAACTGAGAAGGACGACCGCCGCGAGAGCGGCCGAGCTCGGGCGCGGAAATTTTTGTTTACACGTGTGCCACGCCGCGGCGCCGGCGAAGGAGAGGAGAGAGACGACGAGGAACACGCCGATCGTCTCCCAGGCGTTCAGGCGATTCGCCGCAAAACGGATGAGTCCCGGGGTGAGTGAGTTGCCGTAGAGGAGAACAAGATGGCCGACATAGACGAACAGCGATTCTCGTCCGTAGAGCTCCAAAAAACGCACGAAGGCATTTTGTCTCTTCAAGACCTCATTCAGGAGAAAAAAGAGACAGAAGAGGGCGACGACGCCGCTCAAGCGGTAGAGCGAATGACCGGGTGACGGATACCAGTCCGCGAAAGGGCCGGGCATTCCCGGAAAGGTGAAGTCCTTGTCCTTGATCCAGAAGCAAAACCAGGGAGTCACGAAGGCCGCGGCGCCCAGAAGCGTGGCCAGGATTTTCGGACGTTTCGATTCCGTGAGGAATCCGGCCAGGGCGACCCCGGCGAAGAAATAACCTATCCAGGGGAAGAGGGGAAATTTGGAAGGCGGGATAGGGCTCACCATGAGTGAGAGAAAAGACGGAAGGGATTGGAACAGTTGCAGCGACCAGATCCACGGAGTCGCAGAGAAGGCGATAAGGGAGAGGAGAAGGAAGAGAACGGGCTGGATTCGGCTTCGGGGAACGAGGACCGTCAGACCCAAGGCAAGGAATGAGGAGAGGGCGATGACGTGCAGGATGTCGCATTGAAAGAGCTGGTAGAGTTCCGGGCCATGGAGACCTCTAAAATAGGAGAATGGAAGGAGGCTCGCGTTGAGCCAGTAGGCGACGGCGAGGATAAAGAGCCAGCGTTTCAAAAGACGGAAGAACCCCTCCTCTTTGGCCGCCGCATACCAAAAACCGGCCCCCGCGCAGAAGGCGAAGGCGACGGCGACATAGCCGTTGGACATAGAGAGCGCGTGATAGAGCCATCCGCTCCGGAATGAAGGGGTGAGTCCGACGTTCAACGCATGCGTTTCGATCATCCAAAGGACGGCGAGTCCTCTGAAAACGTCCAGGTAGGGGAGACGGGGGGTTTTGTCCAATGTGCGCCCGGAGAGATTCGAACTCCCGACCCTCTGGTTCGAAGCCAGATGCTCTAATCCACTGAGCTACGGGCGCGTGCCGCGGGAGGGACTCGAACCCCCACGGTTCTCACCGCCAGATTCTAAGTCTGGTGCGTCTACCAATTCCGCCACCGCGGCGGGTGCAAAATGGGCCGTTGACAATTAATAGGAATTTGTCGAATAAAAGCCACTTCTTTTTTGCCAAGCGACCGGAAGAAGGTTCCCTTCTGGAGGTTGCGAGGTATCCTCGGATATCCGATGGGAGTTTGAGGGAGAACAGGATCTCCCTCAACTTAAAAGGGCCGTTAGCTCAGTCGGTAGAGCAGCTGACTCTTAATCAGCGGGTCGCAGGTTCGATCCCTGCACGGCCC
>CAZWYB010000011.1:0-24206 GCA_964637745.1 uncultured Pseudomonadota bacterium | reverse complement strand
CGTTAGATTTTTAGACAACTTGTGTCCGGGAAAATTTTTAAAGTTTTCGCGCCGCGCATAAATCGGGTTAAAGCGGCTTAAGGGTATATGCCCCGTCCCTGCCGTTGCCGCGCCCGGAGGCGGATAGCTTGTTTTTGGTCGAACGCAGCATCCTGCGCGATTCCGATTTCTGCCGCATCGGAGCGCCGATGGACGCGCTGCAAGAGGCGCTGGAGCTATTCGCTGCGGTGCTCATGTTGACGCCGAAGGCGACCGTGCGGCTGCGGCGCGGCAGCGAAATTTTCGCCGAGGCTCACTATGGCAACGTCGTCCGCCACGATCCGCCGCGGCCCGCGAGTGCGATCTGGTAAGGCGCTCCCACGAAGAGGAAAAGTTCAATGGACCAATCGGAACAGCTGACCGAGGAGGCGCTTTCCCTTGCGCCCCTGCTCATCCTCTATTCGCTGCATCATTCGCTCACGAAGCGTGGGTTAATCACGATTGACGAAACCGAGCGCACTTTGAAGGAATCGATCAACATGATTTTGAACCCGGCGAAAAAAAGCACCCCATGGCAAGACGAGACCAATCGCGGCATTTGCCCCATACCCGGTCTTTTCATGAATATTCTGCGGGCCGGCGGCTTGGCTGCCCTGCCCTTAATCACAAATTTCATCACCAATCGTCAGATCCTTTCCACCCTCCGCAAGATCACCGTGGAGGGCGTGACCACGAGTGTCGATTCGACCCTTCGGAAGGCGGGCGACTTGGTCGAAATCACTTCCTCACGCTTCGTGTCGACCGGTAATTTTGATACGCTCAGCATCGAAAGGGATCCTCCCCGCTATTTTAAACTCTCCATGGACCATTCGTTCGTGTTTGGGGACGACCTCAAGGTATACTGTCGATAAAAATAATGAGACGCATTGGGGGAAAGGCAAACGCCTCGGGATGGTCGAATTTTTTCGGGAGGTCAATTCAAGGAAAGACGGCACCTATTTTAAAATCGAATACCGCGAATTCTGTGGTCGATCGGAGGCCGACGAAGAACCAGCCGTGAGAAGACGGGAACTCACCGCAGAGAGGGCCATCCTGTCAAAGGGGATCGAGGGGCACATACGAACCCTGCAGGCGGCTCAAATTCAATGGTGGCTTCTTCAGCCGGCGTTGGGCGCCTTGATCACTTTTGGGACCTTTGAATCGCCCTGGGATGGTTCCGCCGGGCGGGCCGCGGCGGTTGGAGCGGTCGGGGGTCTTATTTCAGCGGCGACACAGAAGCTCTTTACGACCGAAGCAAGAAAACTTCATTTCATTATGGACGATCATGTGGCCCCTTTTGCGACCCTGGTTCACGCGATGGTCTACACGGTGTTCGGCACCTTCGGCCTTCTGGGTTTGTTGCACATCCTTTCCCCTTAATTCAATGTGACCGGGCTTTCTTCTTAGAGAGAATCCAAAAGTCTGAGATAATCTTCAACGGAAATTCCCAGTGTCTTAAGATTGCTTTTCACGACAAGCACGGACACGGTGGATTTAGCCGGAACGACAAGAGGCCGGCTCAGATCGGAACGATGATAAATGCTATGACTCCCTTTTGGACGTACGAATTTGAAGCCGACTTTTCTGAGGAACTTGTCGAATTTACGGAAATTAATCGTTCCCAGCTTGGCCACTAAACGGTGAGGTTAACTGCATGCTGCTTTTGCGCGATAAAGGACGGCGGAACCCATTCCCTCGTTTGAACCCTCTTTCTCCAACCTAAGCTTTCTAGAACTTGATCTAAGGTCCCCATGCGGATGCATTCCTCGATAAAAAGCCGGATGACTTCGTCCGCCATTTTCTGGGCTTCCTCAAATGTATCTCCGCACGTCGTGAGGTCTAAAGCCGGGATGTAAGCCACAAAGGACTCTCCGTCCTTCAAGTAGTCCACCCACAAGTTCTCAATACGAAAGCCGATTTTCTTATTTTTGGATGCCATAAGCTTTGACTCTCCGACGGTTAAAGTATAATATCGGTCGCTACTATAAACAAGTTTCTCAATTTACCCCCTCCCACGAAAATGAAGTGCCTTTTGAGCTCATCCCACATCCGTGAGGTCTTCACAAGCGAACCTTCCGAAGCCTCAACGCATTCCCGATCACCGACACGGAACTCAAGCTCATCGCGGCGCTCGCAATGATGGGCGAGAGGAGGATGCCGAAGATCGGATACAACGCGCCGGCGGCGATGGGCACTCCGAGCATATTGTAGACGAAGGCAAAAAAGAGATTCTGGCGGATGTTTCGCATCGTCGCACGGCTCAAATGAATGGCGCGAACGATGCCGCGCAGGTCGCCCTTCACAAGCGTGACACCTGCAGACTCCATCGCAATGTCGGTCCCCGCTCCCATCGCAATGCCCACATCGGCTTCCGCGAGCGCTACCGCATCATTGACCCCATCTCCGGCCATTGCGACGATCCGCCCCTTGGATTTGAGGTTGCGGATCGTAGCTCCTTTCGCGTCAGGACTCACGTTCGCGATCACCTCATCGATCCCCAATTCCTTTGCGATCGCACGCGCCGTCGTCTCGTTGTCGCCGGTCAACATCACGATCCGGAGACCATCCTTGTGCAAGGCCTCGATCGCCTCCTTCGAACCCTCTTTGATCGGGTCCTTCACGCCCAAGAGGCCCACGATTTTCTTTTCGCGCGAGAGAAAAACGACCGTCTGGCCGTCTTGACGGAGGGCGTTCACCTTTTGCGCAAAATCCCCGCCGGCGAAGAAATCTATTTTTTCATGGGCCAACATTTTTTCGTTCCCGAGGGCCACGTTCTTCCCATCGATGAGGGCGCTGACGCCGAGCCCCGTGAGCGAGCGAAAATTTTCGACCTTCGGCAACGATATTTTTTCCCGTGCGGCCGCCTCGCAAATGGCCGAGGCCAGGGGATGCTCGCTCCCGTTTTCGAGACCCGCGGCGAGTTTCAAGACCTCGTCGGAAGACGTCCCGTCGAGGGATTCAAGGGAAACCAGGGCCGGCTTGCCTCGCGTCAACGTCCCGGTCTTGTCAGCGACCAGGGTGTCGACCTTTTCCAAGATCTCCAGGGCCGCGGCATCCTTCAAAAGAACGCCCAAGGTCGCCCCCTTTCCCGTCCCCACCATGATCGACATCGGCGTCGCCAACCCCAAAGCGCAGGGGCATGCGATGATCAGGACGGCCACGGCGTTCACCAACGCGTAGACGAAGCGCGGCTCCGGCCCTACAAAGGCCCAGATCGCGAAGGTCGCGATCGCCGCCACGACCACGCCGGGGACGAAGTAGGACGAAACGATATCCGCGAGCCTCTGAATCGGCGCGCGGCTGCGTTGGGCCTGGGCCACCATGTGGACGATCTGCGCCAAAAGTGTTTCGCTCCCGACGCGTTCGGCCTTCATTACGAAGCCGCCTGAGCCGTTGACCGTCCCCCCTGTGACGCGGTTCCCAACCGTCTTTTCGACCGGAATCGATTCACCCGTCACCATCGATTCATCGACAGCACTCGCACCTTCCAGCACGACGCCGTCCACCGGCACACGCTCACCCGGACGCACGCGCAAGAGGTCTCCCGGAATCACCTGATCCAACGTCACCTCTTCTTCGGTCCCATCCTCTTTGATCCTTCGCGCCGTCTTGGGCGCGAGATTCAAGAGCGCCTTGATCGCGCTGGAGGTCCGGCTCCGAGCCTTGAGTTCCAAGACCTGGCCCAAAAGGACCAAGGTTGTGATGACCGCGGCCGCCTCAAAGTAAAGATCACGCCGACCTAGAAAAATCGCCGTCGCACTATAAAGGTAGGCGGCCCCCGTGCCTAACGCGATCAAGGTGAACATATTGGCGCTTCGATGTTTCAAAGAGATCCAAGCCCGCTCAAAAAAGGGAAAACCGCCCCACAAAACGACGGGGGTCGCCAAGAGAAACTGCAACCAAACCTGCTTACCCATCATTCCGAGAAAGGCCGTCGGCGCGCTTAAGAAAACGCCGACCCAAAACCGACGCTTCATGTCCTTTAACTCGTGGTTCTCCTCTTCCCCCGCTGAAATGACGAGGGGCTCCAAGGCCATGCCGCATTTGGGACACGTCCCGGGCCCTTTTTGGCGGATCTCGGGGTGCATGGGACAGGTGTAGATGGCGTCTTTCGGGCCTTCGTCGATTCTTTTGCTTAAATATTTCTCCGGATCTTGTCGAAACGAATCGAGACAGCCGTCGCAGCAAAAATAATAAGTCGTCCCTTTCCACTCCATTTTCTCCGGAGCGGGTTCATCGACGTTCATGCCGCAGACACGATCTTTCGCCATAAGAACGACACCTTATCACACAAAACTTCGATCGAGCGAGAAGGATTGACCCCACCGGTGTGTACGGAACACAGCCTTGACAATGTAGTTACATCATAACTATTATGACTACATTTGGAGGCCGCATGGTCGAAGTGGGAATCCGAGAACTCAAGAGTCGCCTGAGTCACTATCTCCAACTCATGGAGGCCGGCGAAACAATCGCCATCAAGATGCGGGAGCGGATTATCGGCTTTCTGACGAATATGAAAGTCTCGAAAAAGAAGCCGCATGAGATGTCTCTCGCCCAACTGAAGAGGAAAGTGGAACAGCTCAAAACCGAAGGTTTCTTGATCAGAGGGGGAGTCGGGGTCAAGCTGAGCCGGTTTAAACCGATCAAACTCAAAGGGAACCTCACGGCCTCGGAAATGATCCGTGATATGAGGGATGAGGATCTGTGATCCACTACATCGACACATCCGCGCTCGTGAAAAAGTATTCTTTGGAGCCACATTCTGAGGAAGTTCAAGCGGCCGTCGAGGCGGCCAGTATTCTCGTCACGTCGGCTCTCACAGAGTTGGAAATGATCTCATGGATCGAACGTGCCAAAAGGTGCGGCGCCGTCAACTCCCCCGTCTATCGTTCTTTGGCCGCAGCACTCGAAAGAGACATCCGAAAAAGCGAGGTCAATCTCATCGCCATCTCGGAACCCATCCTGATAGAAGCGAAAAGAATCATAAAACAAAGGAGACTTCGTACGCCTGACGCCATTCAATTGGCCACCGCCCTACAGGCAAAGGCGAAATACCAATCGCCATTCCGCTTCTTGTGTTTTGATATGAACCTCAACGAAGCGGCGCGTCTGGAAGGATTGCATTTATCTTAATGATTCTTGTCACTCAACCGCCTGATTTTTCGAACCTTTTAACGTAAAGTGGACTTCATTTGGGTCGTTGCCTGGCAAGAGAAATGTTTTTCTTGTCGGAGCCACATCTGGGTTTTATAATGCCGCCTATGACACACTTTCAAAAAAGCAAACTCCTCGTTCTTGCAAACCTCGTCGTTTCCATGGTCCTCGCGAATCCCAAGCTCTTGTTGGCCAACCACTCCTGGAATGGCTATCACTGGGCTCGAACGACACCGCAATTCACCTTAAAGTTAGGGGATAATCTGACGACCGGCAGTTGGAAGACCTATCTGGCCCAGGCATCCCAAAATTGGAATAGCCCCGAGCTGGTTGGCCAAACCTCGACGCCTCTCCTGACGGCCGTCGTCACGGGCCAATCCAACAAGCGATGTGCGATGGTTGCTGGGACCACCCAAGTTTGCAACGGAAGCTATGGGAAAAACGGATGGCTGGGCTTGGCTTCGATCAACATCGCGAACGGGGAGCACATCACGCAAGGTACCGCGAAGATGAACGATACCTATTTCAGCACCTCATTCTACAATAATCCGAATGAAAAGCTGCACGTCGTCTGCCAGGAGGTGGCCCATACCTTCGGGCTCGATCACCAATCCGTCGACGGCAGCTCGCTCAACACCTGCATGGATTATTTCTCCAACACGGGGGCCAACACGACGAGTACGCTGAGCACGAAACCGAACGCGCATGATTTCGAGGAACTGAATCTCATCTACCAACACCTCGATACGACGACGACCGTCGCCCAGAGCGCGTCGCAGACATCCCCTTCCGAGGTCACGGACGACCCGAACAGTTGGGGGAAACTGGTCAGCCAGTCTCATAATGGACGCAGCTCAACCTACGAAAGGGACGAAGAGGACGGGACTCTGACCGTCACTCACGTCTATTGGACTGAAGAAGCCACTTCCGACTGCCCGAGCTGCGATCATCGATCTGATCACGGCAATCATTAAAAAAACTGCGCCGCATCACCCCTCGGTCACATAGGTCCATACGCCGATCCCCATCAAGAGCCCAACGACAAAAAGGCGTGAGGAAAATGGTTCCCCTAGAATAGCGACCGACAAAATCGTCCCCACGAAAGGCGCCAGCGAAAAGAAGGCGCTCGTGCGCGCGGTCCCGATGAGGCGGAGCGCCAGGATGAAGCAGCAGAGGCTAATGCCGTAACCGACGAACCCCATCATGCCGGCCAAAGCGCCAACGGTCCACCGCGGAACGACCCCACCGACCGCCAAGGCGAGCCCGATATTGGTCGCCCCCGCCGCCAAGCTCTTGATCATGGCGATCTGCAAAGGGTCCTTATCCGAGATCGTCCTCGTAATATTGTTGTCCACCGCCCAGCAAAAACAGGCGACCCCCACGAAGATGGGACCCCAGAGACGGCCGCTGAAGCCCTGCTTCGGCCAAGAAAGGACGATGGCTCCCGTCACGATGAGCGCAAAGCCCGTCAGAATGCGCCGGTTAAAGGGTTCCCGGAAAACGAACCATGCTAACGCGACGGTTAAGACGGTTTCCAAATTGAGAAGCAGCGACGACTCCGCCGCATTGGTACGCACGAGTCCGTTCATCAGGAAGATGGGCGCCAAGACCCCGCCGGCGAGCGTCAAGCCGGCCAGAGGGAGCGCGTCCTTCGAATCGATGGCCCTTCGCACGGAGGAAGAAGCGATGAGAGGTCTGACCAGGAAGAGCGCCAAGAGACCCAGACCCGCCCCCAAATAAAGAAGACCCGCCAGCGTCCAAGGATTGATCGTAGAGAGAAAGAGCTTGGCCAGTGGAGTGCTCGCGCCAAAGAGGGAGGCCGCGGCGAGGGCGTAGAGGAAACCGGAAGATTTCAATCAGCGTCGTCTCCGCCCGAACGGTTTTACTTTCAATTCCACGTAAGGCGGAACCCCCGGCACCGTGCACCGCGGCAGCTCTTTTCCAAGCGCCGCCTCCACCTCTTTGATGACCGGCTTATCTTGCCAGGTCGCAATGGTGGAGACGATGCCGACGGCGCCCGCGCGTGCGGTCCGGCCCGCGCGGTGGATGTACTCCTCCACCGTGTCGGGTATCTCGAAATTGATCACGTGCTCGATCGCCGGGATATCCAGGCCGCGTGAAGCGATGCCGGTCGCGACCAAGATCCGATGCTCGCCCTCTCGGAAGCCCTGCAAGGCCTCCACGCGCTCCTTCTGCGAGCGGTTCGAATGGATCTTCGTCACCGGATGACCCTCTTTGTCCAGAACGCCGCAGAGCCAGTCCGCGTCCAACTTGGTACGCGTAAAGATGAGCGTGCTTCCCAACTCCTGATGCACGAGCCCGAGCAGGCAATCGCGCTTGTGGTCGGTCTTCACCAAATAGAGGCGGTGGGTGATGCCGTGGGCCGCACGTCCCTCCGGGAGAATATCGATCCGTTCGGGTTCTATGAGATAGCGTTGCGCGAGCCGCTCGATGGGCGGCGGCATCGTCGCCGAAAACATCATCGTCCGACGCTGCCGCGGCAGGGCCTCCAAAATCCTCATGATTTGCGGAAGAAAGCCCATGTCCAGCATGTGATCGGCTTCATCCAGAACCAGCTCTCGCACCTCGCGGACCGACGCCGTCCCGCGCTCCATGTGGTCCACCAATCGGCCCGGCGTGGCGACGACGATGTCCGGCCCCGTCTCAAGCTCTCGGATCTGCGGATTCATCTTCACGCCGCCGATGACGCACGCCGTTTTTAGATGATGATGTTTTCCGAAAAGATCCAAAAAGGCCTTGGTTTGGAGTGCGATCTCGCGGGTCGGACAAAGGATCAAACCCGCCGGCGGCTTCCCTGCCTTGTTTTGGTGATGCACCAGTCGTTCCGCCATCGGGATTACAAAGGCGGCGGTCTTGCCCGAACCCGTTTGGGCCAGACCGATCAAGTCCCGGCCGGTCAGGGCAAGAGGGATGACCTTCGCTTGGATCGGCGTCGGGTGTTTGAAACCGATGTGATGGATGGCGTTCAAGACCGAACTGGAAAGCCCTAACGATTCGAAGGTCTGGTCGGTCGTGAAGACGGGATGCCGTCCCATCGCGACAACCTCTTCGGCCGTCATCTCAGCGGGGACGTCTTCACCTTCTTCTTCCAAAAGCGGCTTGGGATCTTCAAACATATCTTTGTATTGCTTCTTAGCCAATTCAAGAGCAAATCACAATAAACACTAAAGTGCGATTCAAAACTTAGATTTTTGGAGGATTTGAAACGTGCGTTTCGATCATCTTTTGCCCGAGATTATTTTCGAGACCGTCGCCGTCCAAGGTTATCGGCCGACCGGTGTCTTGTTTCCGCTGAACAGCTACGAAAACCGCGTCTATGAGATCGGAATCGAAAACGAAGAAGATGCAAAACCGCTGTCTCTCGTCGCGAAATATTACCGTCCGGGCCGATGGTCTCTTGAGACCATCGGCGAAGAGCACGCCTTCGTCGGCGCCTTGGCGAAGGCCGAAATTCCGGTGGTTCAGCATCTTTCGCTGAAAAACCATGTGAAAGGCATCGAGACCCTTTCCAAAACGAAGGATGGCATCTTCTACGCCCTTTTTCCGAAATTCCGTGGGCGAGAGCATGCCGAAATTTTGAACGAGGATCGACGATGGCTCGGCCGAAGCCTCGCGCGGATGCACAACGTGGGAGACACCTTTCAGGCCCCTCACCGCCTGAGGCTTAACTCCGAGACTTACGGCCACAACAGTCTCGCCTTCATTTTAACCCAGGAGTTTCTTCCGCCGGATCTGAAGCAAAGCATCGAATCACATCTGCAAAAGGCGATCGACTTGCTGGAGCCCCATTTCAAGAGGGACTGGCATCCGATCACTGTCCACGGAGATTGCCATCCGGCAAACATCCTTTGGAATAAGGAGGGACCGCATCTCCTCGATTTCGACGACATGGTCGTAGCCCCTGCCGTCCAGGATGTTTGGATGCTCTTCAACGGCACGGAGGAGGAAAAGGCCGAGCAGAAGAAGGTCTTCTTGGAGGGCTACGAGGTTTTTCGCGAATTCGACGACCAGAGCCTCATCTTGGCGGAACCCCTCCGAACCCTCCGCATGATCCGTCACGCCGCGTGGATCGGACAACGCCACGACGAGCCGGCGTTCCAGAGGGCGTTTCCTTATTACAAGGAACGGAAGTATTGGGAAGAATTCCTGTTGGGGATCAAGGAGCAGATCAGCCTTTTGCAGGAACTCGCCTGGCAATAAGTTCATAGACCGCCTCTCGGGATTGAGGTAATCTGAATGAAATCAGGGGGTGGGCTTATGAAATCCATGTGCGGTGTGTGCAGGATCGTCGGGGCGATTCTCGTCGTCGGCGGGCTCAGTTGGGGGATGGTTGCGATCTTCGGAAGCGACCCGGTCTCCCGGGTCTTCGGGCCGATGACGATGGTGACCCGCATCATTTACGGTGTCATCGGCATCGCCGGCGTCTTGATGTTTTTTTCCTTCTTCAAGGTCTGTTCGGCGTGCCAGGCAAAAATGCAGAAGGGATGAGAAGAGACACCAAGCCGGATTTCCTGGACTTCTTCGCCACGACCGGGATATCTCATGACCGCATGTCTAGACACCCTTCAAGGAGGCGGTCATGAAGTCGATGCGTTTTGCCATCTTTCCGATCGTTTTCCTTCTTTTGATTTCAATGACGGCGACGGCAAAGAAAAAAGAGAAGAAGGAAGAAGACAAAGGTCCGGAGACCCAGTGTCACCTCAATTTCTCGCTCTCGAGCTGGTCGGTTTTCTATAAGCGCGGCAAGGGTTCCGGCACGATCAGCTGCGACAACGGCCAGTCGTCGAGCGTCGCGATCAGCACCCACGGGGGTGGTATCACCTTCGGAAAGAGCAAGATCACGCACGGTCATGGCACGTTCTCCAAAGTCCATGATATTCATGATCTTTACGGCGGTTATGCCGAATCCGAGGCCCATGCCGGCGCCTCAGGATCTGCGGACGCGCATGCCATGTGGAACGGCGACGTTTCTTTGGCGATCTCCGGATCGGGTAAAGGATGGGATCTGGGATTCGATTTCGGGAAATTCAAGATCACACCGAAATAATGCAAGGCCCCTCTAGCCTCAAGCCTTGACGGTTGATACACTGATAACGGGAATAGGAATGGATAACGCGGGAAGACAATTAAGTTGGGGCAATGTTCTTTTTCTGGCGCTCTCTCCGGCCATCGCGGTCGGAGGCACGCTCTGGTACGAGCTACATTACGGCTTCCATTGGACGGACCTGTTGATCTTTTTCATCTTCTATGTCCTGACCGGCGGCATGGGGATCTCGGCGGGATACCATCGCCTCTTCTCTCATCGAAGCTACGAATGTCACCGATTTTTGAAAGTATTTTATCTCTTGTGCGGGGCCGCAGCCCTCCAAAATTCGGCACTGCGATGGTCGCGGGATCACCGCATTCATCACCAGCAGATCGATGGGGAAGACGACCCCTACAACATCAAGAAGGGCTTTTTTCACGCCCACATGGGCTGGGTCCTTTACAAGAATCCCCAAGAAGAAAACTTCGACAGCGTGCCCGACCTCGCAAAAGACAAACTCGTTCTTTGGCAGGCCCGTTACTACCTGCCCATCGCCATCGTCGTGGGATTCGGCCTCCCGACCTTGATGGGGTGGGCCGTGGGTCGGCCACTGGCGGGGCTTCTCTGGGGCGGTTTCGTCCGGACGGTCGTCGTCCATCATCTGACGTTCTTCATCAATTCACTCGCCCACACGGTGGGAAGTCGGCCCTTTACGGAGGCCTTTTCGGCCCGCGATTCCTGGTGGCTGGCCTTCCTCACCTACGGCGAGGGCTATCACAATTTTCACCACCGCTTCGCGTCGGATTATCGGAACGGCTACCGCTGGTACCATTGGGATCCGACGAAGTGGTGGTTGAACGTCATGAGCTGGATCGGCCTCGTGGGCCACGTCACCCGATACCGGAAGGAAATGCTCCTGAAGGCCCGGATCGAGACCGACCTGGAAAGGGCCAGGCGGCAGATGAAGGCCGTTCCTCAAAAGCTTTCGGCACGCATCGAGCACCGTCTTCAGGAGACGCGACGGCAACTCGAGACCGCCTTGGCGCGCTGGGAAAAGGCCAAGGTCCATTATCAACGGATCAAGACCTCGGCCCTCGCCAATTCGGAAAAGGCGCGGGCCATCTGGAAACTGAAACTGAGGCATTACCGCTTCCAGCTCCAGGCGTCTCAAGCCCAGTGGGCCTTGTTGATCGCCGCCGTCAGCCGTTTGTCCCATCACTCCTTAATGACCTGAAAGGTTTCCTGACGCCATGACCTCACCCTCAGACGACGCGACCACCTTCGATACGCTCAAGCTGCACCCCAGCCTCTTGAAGGGCATTCATCACATGGGCTTTTTGAGGCCGACGCCCATCCAAGCACAGGCGATTCCGGCGGTCTTGCAAGGAAGAGACGTGATCGGTCTCGCACAGACCGGCACCGGAAAGACCGCGGCCTTCGTGCTGCCGATTCTGCACCGCCTCCTGCAGGCCCCGTCGCGCCGGGCGCCGCGCGCGCTGATCATCGCGCCGACTCGGGAGCTCGCCCTTCAGTCCATGGACCACCTGAAGGCCCTTTCGCGCTTCGTCCACTTGAAGGGCCCCCGGAGTTTCGGCGGCGTTTCGTTCCAGCCCCAGATTTCGGCGATCCAGCACGGCATCGACATCCTGTCGGCGACGCCGGGACGGCTCCTCGATCATGTGGACTCGGGCCGCTTAAAATTAAACGAGGTCGAGATGTTCGTCTTGGACGAGGTGGATCAGATGCTCGACATGGGTTTCCTGCCGGCGATCCAAAAAATTCTCCGCCTCTTGCCTCCCAAGAGGCAGAACTTGGTCTTTTCCGCGACGCTCTCGTCGCAGATGTCCTCTCTCGTCCATAAGATTTTGTCGAATCCGGTCACGGTTCAGGTGGGACAAAGATCGTCCGTCGCGACGGGCATCCGACACGCCGTCTATCCGGTGCCGCGGCATCTTAAGACCGAACTTCTCGTTCAAATTTTGCGCGGACAAGAAATGACGTCGGTCTTGATCTTCACGCGGACGAAGCGAAACGCGGACCGATTGGGGCTCAAGCTTCAAAAGAAGGGATTCAGCGCCTCGGTCATCCACGGAGACCGGAATCAGAACCAAAGGCTACGAGCCTTGGACGAATTCCGGCGCGGCAAGAGCCAGATCTTGGTGGCAACTGACGTGGCCGCCCGCGGCATCGACGTCAACGACATCACCCATGTCATCAATCTGGATGTCCCAGAAACCCCCGAGACGTACGTCCACCGTATCGGACGCACGGCCCGCGGAGACGCCACGGGAGACGCCTTCACCCTGGTCGATCGCGAGGAGGAGCCGCTCATCCGGGACATTGAAAAGACGCTCAAGCAGTCACTTCCACGAGTCACATTGCCCGATTTCGACTACAAGCAGCCAAAACCTGAAGCTCCCGCTCAGGCTCCCCATCACAAGCATCGACCTTCGGGTCCTCGGCAAAAACATTTCGGCCGCCCGTTTCGTCGTCACTGATTTTTAGTTTTTAGGATGTCTGACAATAGGTCGGGATCCAGCTGCGCGCGAGAAGTTCGGAAGGGATGCTTGTATAATCGAACGCGAGTCCGTCTTCCACCATGCGGTCGATATTGAAGAGAAGCTTCGCTTCCGGAATGTCGTTGAAGAACATCCGATAAAGAGGACTCACCATCCAACGGGCCATGCGGATTCCCAGCGGACCGATGAAGTTTCTCCGCTGCCCGACGTGAGCGGCCTCATCAATCATGATTTCATGGAGAAGGACGCGGATCCGATCCCGCGCCTCCGGCTCATCGGCGAAGACGTCGTCCAAAAGGGCGTCGACATGCTGATAAAATGTGATCCCCATAAGCTCAGTCACGAAGGCCGGCGCGGCCATGAACGATTCCGGGAGATGCGGGAAAATCCGATAAACCCTCTGCATCCATTTTCCGAGAGGGACCCATTCGACCTGATCCAACTGCATCGTCCGGAACATTTCGTGGAAAAGCCGTACATGGCAAAACTCCTCGCAGAGATGATAGCGGCTGATCCGATCCGTCGTCGTCTTGGACTCAGCGATGGAGGGAATCGCGTCCCAAGCCCCGGAAATCCCCACCCATTCGTGGCGCGCGAATTTGTAGATGCAGGTGAGAAGGAGCGTCTTGCGGTCCAAGGTCTTTGGATTGTCCTTCATATGAACGTAATTGCGGTAGAAAACTTCGGGATGATCGAGGGGCTTCCGCGACCGGACGGCATTTTCCTGAAAATTATGGATCAATGCCTTCTTCTTGATCAGGTCTTTCTCGCCTTCCAAGATATCTCCATCGTGTGCCAAGGTGTAGTGCCAATAGGTTTCGAAATTCCGCATCCGTTCTTCACGAGTGGTGGAAGAGAAAATCGATCGATAATTTTCAGCCATGCAATCATCGTATCGAAAAATATTTTGAAACACCCGAAAAATCGGGTGCTCGATCACATTTTTGTTACAGTCATCGGCGCGCTGTGACGCACCGCACGAGGCTTGTAGGTGCCAAAGACAAGATCCCAAAGCGGACTCGTAACACCGAACTGCAGGTCCTCATCTCGAAAGTGATGTTGAAGATGATATCTTCTCAAGGACTTACCGATCTTCGACTTCGGCTGAAACCGGTGGGACATGAAGTGAACCCACTCATAGGCGAGATAACCGATAAAGACTCCGACTTCCAAAACGGCGGCCGCCGTGAAGCTTTGAGCCAAAAGCGCGAAGAGTCCGTACACCACCATGCCGACTGCCAGACTCGCGACCGGAGGCGCGATGATCAGATCCGCCGTCTTGGCGCTCGTGTGATGGGCCATGTGAAGGCCGGTCGCGATCGAATTCCAGGGTTCCCTCAGCTCCGTCCAGTGAAAGATGTGTCGGTGCAGAAAGTATTCGATGAGCGTCCAGGACAAGAGTCCGGCTACGATCAAGAGTGCGAATCGTAGCGCTGACATCGCGGGGTCACAAACCGCCCAGACGGCGAGGATGCTCCCCAAGGGGAGGTAGACGACCATGGCCATCCAAGGGTGGCTGAAACGCCGGGTCACGATTTGTTTTATTTTGACGGAGATACCCATAAACCCTCCTTAAGTAACCAAACGGTTACTATAATAGATCTCAACCTACCTAACGTCAACCAAAAAGTAACCATACGGTTACTTATGGACTAAGCGCTTAAAATCGTTTATGAATGCGCGATGCCTCAAAGGAAGCGAGCCGTCTCTAAAAGAGATCCCGAAAAGACTAAGGCCTCGATCCTCGAACAGGCGACTTTGTGCTTCGCCCAAGATGGATTTCACGGCGCGGGGTTAAACGAAATTTGCCGGAAGGCACGCGCCAACAAGCGCATGATTTATCATTACTTCGGGAACAAGGACGCCCTCTACCGAGCGGTCCATCGAAAAGGCTGGGAGCGTCTCGGCACGTGGTTCGCCCAGGAATTGGTCCGCAACGGCGCAACAAACGCTCGCCTTCCGCCCCTCTCTCAGGAAGAACTTCTCTTAGAAGCGATCCGGATCTTTCACGATTTCATTTCCACGAATCAAATCTTCGTCCGCCTTCTCATGTGGGACGGGCTCGAAGGCGGCAGGGCGTCGCGAAGTCTTTGGAAGGATATTCGAGGACCGATCTACCGACAGATCGAGACGCTGGTCCAAGAAGGCCAACGGAGCGGTGTCCTCGCCTCCGACCTGCAACCGAGCCACTTGATCATCAGCTTCATGGGCGCGGTCTCCTTCTATTACTCCCACGCGCACACGATGGTGGACATCTTCCAAAAAGATCCCTTAAGTCCGGAGGCGATCCAAGAACGGAAGGAACAGGTGGTCCAATTGTTCAAGAAGCTGATTCAGACATGACACTTCGGCCTGCAATAATACCGCCCTCCCCTGACCTCGGCCTCCCGCTTGGAAAGGAACGTCCCGCAGTTGGCGCAAGGGACCATCTCTTCGGCCTCCGGGTGCCGTGGCTTTTTCTTGCCCTTTGCAGAAAATTTCCATGAAAGGAACGTCGTCGAAAACGGCGGACCGAAAACGAGCCGGTAGAGTACGTACAAAAGAATGATGAGAAAAAAGAGCCGGATCACTTCGCGCTCAACCTTTCCTGCCGCGTCTTGACCTTCGAACGAGAAAGAGCCCAGGCCAGAAATCCCGGACAATGGTTCTGGAGGAAGACGGCCAGCCAACCGTGGAAGGTCAGGATACGCTCTCGTTTCCTGCTCTGAACCGCGCAGAGGATCTTTTTCGCGGCTTTAGCGGCCGGCATCTGCAACCAAAGAGGGACCGGATCCTTCGCTCCTTCGTGCACCATCCCCTGGTTGTCCACGCGGCGGATGTTGGACGCAATGAAACCCGGGCTGATCAACGTCACCGAGACGCCGTAACGTTTGAGCTCCACGCGCAAGGCGTCCGCCAGTGCGCGCACGGCGAATTTGCTCATCGAATAGGCCGAGACCGTCGGAGCGGAGACATGGCCGCTCACGCTCCCTATGATGGCGAAATGTCCCTTCGATTTTTTCAGATCCTCGATCCCAGCCTTGAATGTACGCAAGACTCCATAGACGTTCGTCTCGAACTGACGACGGTAGTCCTCCAAACCCAACTCCTCGGCCAGGCCGTTGACGCCGAAACCGGCGTTTGCGATGACGACATCGATTTTTCCGAACTCCCTCCGCGCGGCCTCGAAGGCCTTTTCCAGATTCCCGTCACGCGTCACATCGCATGAAGCGGCGACGACCTTAGTCACTTGGGAGAGTTCTTTCCATAAGGCTTCCAGCCTCTCTTTGCTGCGGGCGAGAAGGACGAGGGAGGCACCCCGGGCCGCATACGCGCGCGCCAAGGCCTCGCCGATCCCGGAGGAGGCGCCCGTAATCACCACGACTTGTCCTCGTAATTCACCCATGGCTCACAGCCCTGAGAAATGGACGGTCAAGACAACACCCGAAAATGCGATGCAGTAGAATCCAAAATATTTCCATCCACCGCCTTCCAAGGTCTTTGAAAGGAAGCGGAGGGCCACGAGACCGGCCACGAAGCTGAATCCCATCCCCAACAGACCGTTCAGAACGAGATGCCCGACGCCCGTGTCTTGAAGTATCCCCACAGCCCCCGATTTCAGAAGGCGATGCAGCTCCTTCAGAACGACGGGAGGCGTCAAGACCACGGCCAGGATGAAACTGAAATCCTCGGCCACGGCACGCGAGAGGCGGAGAAAAAGCCCGGTGGAGATTGTCGCTCCGGAGCGCGAAAAGCCGCGAAACGGCAGACACAGCCCCTGCACGATGCCGATCGTCAGCGATTTGCCCAAATCTAGGTTTTCCACCAACGATCTCTCTTTTCTGGATCCCGCCGCAATGATCACGCACCCCACGAGAAAGAGAGATACCGCCATGAGGGGGAGATTGCCGAAGAGCTGTTCAATTTCGGCGTGAGGGATCCCCTTGAGGAAGATCTTTTCGATCAAGGCCTTGAGCCCCAAACCCATGACGCCGGTGCAGAGGGTCGCCGCAACGACCATCTTGATTAAGGCGCCGGCGTTCCCCATAAGCATCGCCTTCCATCTCGGCCAAAAATAGAGGATGACGGCGAACATCGTGCCCGTATGGAGCATCACGAGGAGAAACGTCAGCTCCGGAGACGTGGGGTCGAGGTGCATCAACTTTTCGGTCAGGATCACGTGCGCGGAGCTCGAGACGGGCAAGAGTTCCGCCGCCCCTTGCACGATGGACAAAACGAGGATTTTGAGGATACTCATGCGCCTGTTGGTAGCCGAACGGTCGGGAAGAGTAAAGATGCTTCAGGACATTCATCTCGCGATCGTCTACGCCCTCAAAGACGAGCTGCGCCCGCTTCTTCGAGAGGCCCGCGTCGAAACGGAGATCCATCAGCACGCCTCCGTCCTGTCCAAGGCCGACTATCGCGGAGTCCCCGTCGTCTTTTGCAGGACCGGCGTCGGCATGGCGAATGCTCACGAGGGCGCAGAGCATCTTCTGCAACATTTCAAACCATCCTTGATCCTCTCCGCGGGCTGTGCAGGCGCAACGCACGGGGACTTGCAGCCGGGTGATTTCGTGCTGCCGAAAGAAATCCGATCCGAGACGCCGACCGATTCGTTCAAAACCGACGACACGGCGCGATCCGAGCTGGAACGCCTCCTCCGCGAAGAACGTTTGGTCTACCAAACGAATCCTCTCGTCACCGTCTGGAAGTTGGCGGGACGTGCGATGAAGGAAGAGATGGGAGAAAAAGGAATGTCGGCCCTGGACATGGAGACGGCGGCGGTGGCGGCGATCGCGGAGAAGGCGGAAATTCCGTTCGTGTCTCTCCGCACGATCTTCGACCCTCTGGACGAAGAATTGCCCTTCACGTCACCCTACGACGAAGACCATCCCGTCGGCTTCCTCCTCAAGAATCCCAAAATGATCTTGAAGATCCCGAAGTACGCGCGGTGGAACCATCTCTGCCAAAAGAATCTGGAAAGGATCCTGTCGCGGTTCGTGGATTGTTATGGGCGTTGATCAGGTCTCGGCTTCCAAAGGGCTGCCCACATTAAAATACTTCGCATCCGGATGGTGGAAGACGATCGCCGAAACGGAGGCTTCCGGCTCCATCATCATGCCCTCGGTGAGCCTCACGCCGATCTCATCCGGCTGGATTAGTTTCCAAATGCCCGTCTGGTCGTCCAGGTTGGGGCATGCGGGATAACCGAAACTGTAGCGCTTGCCGCGGTACTTAGCGGTAAACCGCTCCTGCATCGTCATCGCGGGAGGATCGGGAAAGCCCCAGTCCTCGCGGATGCGCCGGTGGAGCCATTCCGCAGCCCCTTCGGCCGTTTCGATCGCGAGCGCCTGTAAGGCGTGGGATTTCAAATATTCACCGGAATTCTTATAAGCCTCGGAACGCTCCCGAATGCCTTGACCGGCGCCGACAACAAAAAGAGCGACATGATCGCGAAATCCCCCCTCGCCCCCCTTTTTCAAAGGGGGGATGGGGGGATTTTTTGGAGGCAGCACATAGTCTGCAAGACAGAGCCCATCGTCCTTGCGCTGCCGGGGAAACCGAAATGTGTGCAAAGGCGCCTTTCCACCGGGCGTGAAGAGATGAATTTTGTTTCCCTCACCTTCCGCCTCGAAAAACTGCCAGACAACCTTGACCTTCATGAACTTTGTGGCCTCCGCCTTGATCTCCTCGACGCGTTCGTTCAATTCGATCGCCTTCGTGTCGCGCTCGGCGAGTTTGTTCTCGAAATTTCCTTTGAACCCTAAGTGTCTCACGTAAAGCATCTGTGGATTGATGTAGCCCCAGATTTCCTTCAACTGCGGCACATCGCGAATTTTGCGCTCCAAAGCGGGGACGGGTGGAATGGGGAGATCGCTCCGAACCTTGGAGCTGCGAATCTCGGTCTCGGGAAGTAGCTCTTTCTCAGCCGCGCGTAGGGCCTCACCGCCGATCGGCGATTTGATTCCTTGGAGCAAGGTCTTCCGCGTCTCCTCGTTCATGAGCTGGTTCGCAAGCGAAAGCCCCGTCATCGCGTCGCGCGCATACAACACAAGTTGGTCGTAGGAGGGCGCAATCTTCGATCGCGTGAACTTATCGGAGAGGGCCGCCCCGCCGACCAAAAGAGGGATCTGGATCCCCGCCGCCTTGAGATCCCCCGCCGTCACCACCATCTGCTGCGCCGATTTCACCAAGAGACCCGAAAGACCGATCATGTCCGGCTTGTGCCGGTGATAGGCCTTGATCAGCTCCTCGGGCGGCACCTTAATGCCGAGATTGATCACATCATAGCCGTTGTTCTTCAAAATGATCTCGACCAAATTTTTGCCGATGTCGTGGACGTCCCCCTTCACGGTGGCCAAAAGAATCTTGCCCTTGGCGACGACCTCCGTCTTCTCCATAAACTGCTCCAGGTGAGCGACAGCCGCCTTCATCGCCTCGGCGGATTGGAGCACTTCGGCGACGATCAACTCGTTGTTGTTGAAGAGACGCCCGACCTCGGCCATGCCCGCCATCAGAGGTCCGTTGATGATATCCAGGGGCTTCACACCTTCTTTGAGTTTGAGGTCCAGGTCGGGGATCAGGCCGTCTTTCGTGCCTTGGATGATGTATTGGGCGAGGCGCTCGTCCAACGGCAGATCCTGCGCGGCCTTTTTCTCCTTCTTGACGTGTTTCCTGTAGAAGTCCGTGATGGCGGCAATGTTGGCTTGATTGATGGCGACTTTTTGTTCCTGACTTTGTATTCTCCAATCTTCTTCTTTTTCTCCCCAATTAAACAACAACCTCTCCCCTAACTTTCTCTCCTCCTCCGGAATGCTCGCAAATCTCTCGAGTTTCTCCGCGTTCACGATCGCCGAATCGAGGCCGGCCTTCGTGCAATGATAGAGAAAGACGGAATTCACCACCTCCCGCGCCGCCGGAGGGAGCCCAAAGGAAATATTGGAAATGCCCAAAATCGTTTTCACGCCCGGGATCTTTTCCTTGATGAGGCGGATACCTTCGATCGTCTCGACGGCACCGCCGATGTAGTTGGCGTCGCCCGTCGCCGTCGGAAAGACCAGCGGATCGAAGACGATGTCTTCCGCCTTCATGCCGAACTTTTCGGTCAGGATTTTGAAAGAACGCTCCGCGACGGCCAGTTTTCGCTCGCGCGTGAACGCCTGCGCCTGAACCGGATCTTCGTCGATGCAGCCCACAACCGCCGCCGCCCCGTATTTCCGGATGAGAGGACAAATTTTCTCGAACTTCTCCTCGCCATCCTCCAGGTTGATCGAGTTAATGATCGATTTTCCCTGGCAGTAAGTGAGCGACTTTTCGACCGCCTGGGGGTCCGTCGTATCGATCATGATCGGGGCTTTGATCTTCCGAATCAGCTTTTCGTAGAAGGGATCGATGTCCGGGAGTTCGTCTCGATCGGTCGATTGCAGACAGACGTCGACGATATGGGCCCCGTTCCGAACCTGGCGACGAGCGATCTCGGTCGCCTCTTCCCATTTTTCCTGGTTCACCAAGTCTTTGAACAGACGCGAGCCAATGACGTTCGTGCGTTCGCCGACGATTAAGGGTCGGTTGTCGTCCGTCGCTTCGACGACTTCAATGCCGGAATAAAACGACCGCCCCCTAACCCCCTCCTTAATACCCCAAGAAGGGGCTGCTTCGCTGAGGAGGGGGGACTGGGGGAGGTAACGCGGCTTCTTCCCCACTACCATCTCCGCAATCGCCTTGATGTGTTTTTCCGTCGTCCCGCAGCAACCGCCGACCAAGTTCAACCAACCATTGTCCGCGAAGCGGGCGAGCTGCTTCGAAAGCGATTCGGGCGTCTCGAGATAGAGGCCTTCTTCATTGGGCAGGCCGGCGTTTGGGTAACACGACACGGCGCAATCAGCCATTTCGTGAATCGTCCGGATGTGGTCCGTCATGAACTCGGGACCCGTGGCACAATTGAGTCCGACGGCCAGGAGCGGCAAGTGCGCCAATGAAACAACAAGCGCATCCGCCGCCTGACCGGCCAACATCGTTCCCATGGGCTCAATCGTTCCCGAAACGATGATGGGACGCGTTGTGCCTAATTCATCGAACGCCTTTCGGATGCCAATCGTCGCCGCCTTGATGTTTCGTGTATCTTGCGAGGTCTCAATCAAGAGGATATCGATGCCGCCTTCGATCAGGCCAAGCGCTTGGATGCGAAAGTGTTCGATCAATTGATCAAAGGTCACGCCACCGGTGACCGTGATCGACTTGGTGGTCGGTCCCATCGAACCGGCAACGAAACGCGGTTTCTTAGAGGTTGAAAATTCCTTCGCGGCTTGGACGGCCAGCTCCGCCGCCTTCTTGTTGATTTCATGCGCCTTCGCTGCAAGCCCATATTCGGCCAGGACCAACGGCGTTCCGCCGAAGGTGTTGGTCTCCACGATGTCAGATCCCGCCTCGAAGTATTTGCGATGGATGTCCAAGATGACATCCGGCCGCGTAAGCACCAAATTCTCGTTGCACCCCTCCAGGTCCGGCCCACCGAAATCGGCGGCGGTCAGGTTCCGCTGCTGCAGCATCGTCCCCATCGCGCCATCCAAGACAAGGATGCGTTCCTGCATGAGAGTTTGCAATTCTTTGGTTTTATCCGCGGCCAAAGCCATTTGGCCTTTGTAATCCGCTAGGAAATCCGGTGTCTAGTGACCTTTTTACAAAATAGTTTTTCAGGGAGTCAGAACGATTTTTCCAAACACGTCCCGCGACTGCATCTTCTCCTGCGCCTCGCGGGCCTTTTCGAGGGGAAATGTTGAATCAACGACGGGCCGCAAACACCCGCTTTCGATAAGTTTCAAGACGTGCAGTAGCTCGCCACGACCGCCCATATAATTGCCGTAAAACGACACCTGCTTGAGATAGGCCGAACGCAGATCAAAAGAGACATTCGCTCCCGAGGTCGCTCCGCAGAACACCAGTCGGCCTTCTTTTTTGAGCGAAGCGACGCTCTTCTCCCAGGTTTCGGGACCGATGTGATCGAAAGCCACGTCGACACCCTTCACCAAGGGAAGGTCTTTGTAATCGATCCCCTCGTCCGCTCCCAATGATTTGGCTTTTGACAACTTCGCCGCTGTCGACGCCGTCGTGATCACGCGGGCGCCCAGATATTTCGCGATCTGGATTGCGGCGCTGCCGAGCCCGCTCCCCGCCGCGTGGATCAGGGCCGTCTCGCCCGCTTGAAGCCTCGCGCGTGTCACCAGCATATGCCAGGCGGTCAAGAAAACGAGCGGCACCGCGGCCCATTCGACCGGCGTCAGACCTTTCGCCACGGGAACGACGTCCCGCGCATCGACCGCGATCTTTTCGGCATAGCCTCCGTTCCGGCGGAATCCTACGATGTCGTAGTGATCACAGAGGCTCTCTTTGCCCGCGAGACAAAATTCGCAGACGCGGCAACCAATGCCCGGAGCAACAACCACGAGCTCGCCAACCTTCCGATCGAGGACCTCCGCGCCAACCGACTCAATCTCGCCGCAAATATCCGCCCCCAAAATATGGGGCATGGAAATCGAAACGCCCGGGATGCCCTGACGGATCCAGATGTCCAGGTGGTTTAAGGCACAGGCCTGGATGCGGACGACCACTTCGTTCGACTGAGGCTTGGGATCCGGAAGCTCTCCGAGCTTCAGAACCTCCGGTCCCCCGAATTCACTGATCAGGATGGCTCGCATCGTAGAATTCCTCGTTGTCGAGTCTCCAATTCTTGTCCTTGTCATACTTCCAGACGTTCCCGTATTTTTGATAATAACCCTGTGCCTGACGGAACAAGACCAACTCCTCCGGATCCAAGACCCCGTTGTGGTTGAGATCGAAGCGCTTTTCCAGGGCGGTGATAGGACGCGTCGTAAAGCGCTTCACTTGATGTGAGACGATTTTCCGGGAGGTCGATTGCGGATCCACGGCCTCCTCGACGACCGTCGGGAACATATGAACGCAGCCGCAAAACAACGAGGCGAACAGGGATAACGCAAGCAGGATTTGAGCCGTCTTGATCCTCAAAGGGCGACCTCTTCGTTCGCCGCAGGCGGCATCACGTACGCCTCCTCCGACCTCCGATGCCGCGCCTCCGCCCACCAGAGCGAAAACGCGAAGGCCAGAGACAGGATCGAGGCGATGAACCAGAAAAATTTAACCGATGAAAAAGTATAGACGGCAACACCTTCCGAAATCTTGCGTCCGGTCTCCAGCATCCTTCCGGTCAAAAGGTCCTGGAGGGCCGCACCCAAATAACTAAAACCTCCGATGAACCCGAGCGCCGCCCCGCTGGCCTTCTTGGACGAAAGGTCCATCGCGGCTAACCCTCCCAAAAAAACCAACTGGCCGCCCACGGCGAATCCTGCACAGGCCATCGCGGCGTCCGCCAGCCAAGGCCTCCACAAGGGGGCGTAGAACAGAACGGCCAATGCGAAGATGAGAAGAAGTCCATACCCAAAGGAAGCCGGGGCCCGCCGCGATTGAAAAAAGCGGTCTGAGATCGGCCCCGCCAGGATCGTCCCGAGGATTCCGACCCAAGGGAAGAACGAAACGGCCAATCCCGCCTGAGGCAACGTGTAACCGCGCTCCACCTGCAGGTACAAGATCCCCCAATCATTGATCGCATAGCGAGCGACGTAAAGAAGAGAGCTCGCGATGCCGATCAGCCAGACGTAAGGGTTTTTCAAGACCTCCAGCTGATGATGGGTGACCGGCTGCGTCTCGCCGTTCCGAACGCCGCTGAAATCCCCGGTGTACTCGGAAACCTCGGGCAAACCACGGCTTGCAGGCCGATCCGACAGGGTCTTGAAGAGAAGAAGCGCAACCAAAACGCAGATAAGCCCGGGCCCAAAAAATCCGGCCCTCCACCCCAAGGCCCCGACCAAGAAGGCCGTAGCCGTGAACGTCATTCCTTCTCCCAAATTATGCGCGACGCTCCAGACCGAATACCGACCGCCGCGCTCTTTGTTCGAAAACCAGGCCGACAGGACGACGCCGGAGACCGGAACGCCGACCGATTGGAACCAGCCGTTCAGGATCCAAAGGATCAAAAAGATGGCGAAAGTCCCCGAGACTCCGAAAAGGATATTCGCGATCGCGGAGGCCAGAAGTCCCGTCGCGAAAAGAAGGCGCGGATTGGCGTGATCCGCTAGAAATCCGTTCATCGTCTTGCCGATCCCGTAGGCGATCAGGAGGGCCGAGCCGATCAAACCCATTTGGGCCGCGTTCAAAATGCCGGCATCCAAAAGGGGTTTCTTGACGACTGAAAAACTCAGGCGAGTCGTGTAGAAAAAGCTGTAGCCCAAGGTGATGGAAAGAAAGCTCTCCCACCGCAGGCGGCGGTAGAGGGCCTTCGCCTCGTCTGAATCGGAGATCGGAGGCCGCGCCGGTTCGGGGCGGAAGAAACTTATGACATTCTTAAGCAATGTGGAGCTGAGGGGGATCGAACCCCTGACCTCGTCGTTGCGAACGACGCGCTCTCCCAGCTG